>CACYHU010000042.1 GCA_902774215.1 uncultured Chloroflexota bacterium | reverse complement strand
GGTGGTTTTACATTCTTTTCCAATATGCCCGATATTATTCTGGCGCTTGAATCCGGAAAAACGGATGCATGTTTAAATAACAACGCTATCGCACAGCTGGCTGTAAACCGTGATCCGAAAATTGCGATGTTTCCACAGGAGCTGAAGGATGGTGCATTCGGCTTTGCTTTTGCGAACGGCGATCCAAACAGAGACAAATGGCAGGCTGCTTATGATACCATCGATGAAAATACATTACAGGCTGCCTGGAAAAAATGGACAGGAGCCGATGACAGCCTGAAAACTCTCCCCAAACAGGACTGGCCCGGTTTGAACGGGACCGTAAAGGCAGCAGTATGTGACACACTCGAACCGATGAGCTACGTTGGACCGGGTGGAGAATTGATAGGGTTCGATATTGAAATAATTCTGCTGATTGCAAAGGAACTCGACGTCCATGTTGAGTTTACCGGCATGGAATTTTCCGCAATCCTTGCTTACGTACAATCCGGCAAGGCACTTTTGGGTGCTGGGTCTATCATTATCACGCCGGAGAGAGAAGAGGCTGTGGATTTTGTCTCTTATTACCCTGCAGCATTCGTTCTGGTTGTAAGAAGTATACCGAATCAGGAAACAGATTCAAAAGATTTGTCAGATGAAAATACAGTGTTAACACTGGAGGATTTGAACGGGAAACCGCTTGGAGTCAAGACCGGGACCAGCTTTGACTCTATGTTGGAGTTAAATTTTCCTGATTCGATCATATCCTATTACAATTCGAATGCCGATCTGGTTACGGCTCTGTCAGGAAATAAGATTGTAAGTTTTCCTGCCGATGAACCGATCATCCGCACCATGATGAGTGAAAATGACAAGCTCTCGTATATTCCTGACTATTTAGAACCCTTTGAATATGGTTGCGTCTTCCCAAAAAATGATGCAGGGAAAAAACTTAGTGATGAATTCAATGAATTCATTGGACAGATCCAAAAAGACGGTACCATTGATGAGATGCAGGATATCTGGTTCGGATCTGATGAGAGTAAAAAGAAACTGCCGAACCTTGAGGAACTCCCCGGTCCAAACGGCAAATTGACGATGGTAACTGATGCGCAGTGCCCGCCTTTTCAATATTTCAGAGACAATTCGATTATCGGGTATGAGATCGATCTGGCCATAGGCTTCTGTGAAAAATACGGCTACAAACTTGAGATCATAAACATGAGCTTTGGTTCGATTTTGGCCTCAATTCAGTCAGGAAAATATGACTTCAGCTGTTCTTCTTTCACTATTACAGAAGAGAGAGCGGAAAGTGTTTATTTCTCAGAACCGGTCTATTCCGGAGGTGTCGTAATGGCCATTCTGAATCCTGACAAAGCAATCTATTCAGATTCCGGTATCTCCAATGAATTCGACCAATTACCGGCCGGGAAATACAGCTCTTTCGATGAACTGGACGGGAAACAGATCGGTGTACAGACCGGGACGAATTTCGATGATATGGCTCGGAATAAAATGCCAAACTCCGAACTGCTTTATTTCAATAACAAAGCTGATATGGCAAATGCCTTACTGGCAGGAAAAATCGATGCTTATGCGATTGATGAACCTGTTATTCAGTTTGAAATGAGGACAATTTCGGATCTTACCTATATTCCGGAAGAAATAGGAACATATGATTTTGGTTATTCATTTGTAAAAAATGAAAAAGGTGAAAAATTATGTGAAGAGTTTAATGAATTCCTGAAGAAGATTAAATCTGATGGAACACTGAAAGAAATTGAATACAAATGGATCAACGGAGACGCGAGCGAATGGAAGTTGGCAGATTACAGGTCTTTTCCTGCTACGAACGGTATAATTCATGTCGCAACGGAGCCGATGTATGAACCCTTTGGTTTCATCTATAACGGTGAGATCGTCGGATATGAGGATGATATTATCGTTCGGTTTTGCGAAGAATATGGTTACGGAGTGGAGTTTATCAATACAAGCTTTGATTCCATTTTACCCTCAATTCAAACCGGTAAATACGATATTGGCGCAGCGGGTCTTTCTTTGACCGATGAACGTGCGGAAAGTGTTTTGTTCTCTGATTCGTATTATCATGGACGAGTAGTCCTGGTAGTAAAAACAGCGGACAAAGGAACCGGAAATGAAGAAGCCGATAATGAAGGATCCGTAATTAAAGCCCCGTCTAAATTGGAAACATTATGGGCAGGGATCAAAGAAAGCTTTAATAAGACCTTTATCAGGGAAGACCGATGGAATCTCTTCGCGGAAGGAGTCCTCAATACACTGCTGATAACTATACTCTCCATCATCTTTGGAACACTTCTCGGCTTTGTGCTGTTTATGCTTTGCCGCAACGGGAACCCGGCCGCGAACTGGATCACCTCAAAATGCATGTGGCTGGTACAGGGGATGCCGGGGGTGGTTTTATTGATGATCCTATTCTATGTGATCTTTGGTTCCGTATCAATTTCCGGAATTATCGTCGCTGTGATCGGGTTTACGCTTACGTTTGGAGCCTCTGTTTACGGTTTGCTTAAGATGGGCGTCGGAGCGGTAGATTACGGGCAGTATGAAGCTGCTTATGCATTGGGGTATTCAAACATCCGCACCTTTTTCCGCATTATTCTGCCTCAAGCCATCCCGCATGTGATGGATGCCTACAAAGGTGAAATCATCAGTTTACTGAAGGGTACGGCTATTGTCGGTTATATTGCAGTTCAGGACCTGACAAAGATGGGAGATATTGTACGCAGCAGAACGTACGAGGCGTTCTTCCCGTTGATAGCGGTTACTGTTATTTATTTTGTGCTTGAAATGTTGCTGGGAATGTTCGTCAGTCGGATCAAAATAAATATCGACCCGAAACGCCGTTCCGGGAAAGCGATCCTGAAAGGAGTAAACACCAATGATCAGAATTGAACATCTAAGAAAAGAGTATCCGAATGCAGTCCCTTTGGAAGATGTGAATGTTGAGATTCATGATGGGGATGTGATCGCTGTCATTGGCCCTTCCGGTACTGGTAAAAGTACGCTGCTGCGGTGTATCAATCGTCTTGATACTCCTACTGCCGGACATATCTGGGTTGGTGATGTAGATGTGACTGATCCGAAAACAGATCTCGGAAAAATCCGGCAGAAAATGGGTATGGTGTTCCAGTCTTTCAATTTGTTCGGACACATGACTGTAATTGAAAACATTATGGTCCCGCCCATGGATCTGCTCGGTAAGTCGAAGCAGGAAGCCTATGACGAAGGAATGCGTCTGCTGAGAATGGTCGGACTCAGGGAACGAGGCTTAAATTATCCGGATCAGCTGTCAGGCGGTCAGAAACAGCGTGTAGCTATTGCCAGAACACTTGCAATGGACCCGGAAATCATTTTACTGGATGAACCAACCAGCGCTCTGGATCCAACGATGGTAGGTGAAGTACAGGCGGTGATCAGTGACCTGGCGAAGACCGGTAAAACGATGATGATCGTGACACATGAAATGAACTTCGCACGATCTATTTCCAACCGGGTGTTTTATATGGATGAAGGTGGCATCTATGAAGACGGAACGCCTGAGCAAATTTTTGATGACCCTCAGAAGGAGAATACCCGCCGCTTTATCCGTAAGCTGAAAGTACTTGAGCTGATTATTGAAAGCAGAAATTACGATTTTCACGGAATGGTCAGTGAAATTGAAAATTATTGTTTCAAGAATCAGGTAAATCCCAAAATCACACAGCATATTCAACTGGCATTTGAGGAAACTATCCAGAATCTGCTGCTTCCGGTTCTCAAATCGCCGAAGATCCATACAGTTGTTGAATATTCATCCGATGACGAAAAAGCAGTCATGTCCGTTTTTTACAACGGTGATCGTTATGATCATACTGAAAAAGCAGACGATCTTTCTGTTACTGTTCTGAAATCCGCCGTTTCAGAAATAACCTACGTTGAAACAGATAATGAGGAATTCAAAAATAAAATTGTAATGACAATAAAGCAATGATGAAAAATTATTTTTAATTCTGATTATTGTTTCGTATATACATTGATTTCGATGTTATTTCAAATGCAATATGAGGTTGTTTAATCGTAATGATTTCAGTAAGGGAAGTTTTTAAAGTATAATTTTATCGACATGTGAGAAGGAAAACATGCCGCAATAATTTAAACAAAAAGGATGGTTATTGAGATATGAATTGGAAAAACCTCGATTCAACTGCAGCGTATAAAAATTTATGCGAACTTAAAGGGCATGTGAACCTTCAGGATGCCATGTCAGGGGAAAACGGAGCGGCGCGTGTAAAAAAATACAACGTTCCTATGGCTGCCGGTCTTACCTATCATTATGCCGCAAAACAGGTCGATGATGAGATACTGGATGCACTTCAGAAGCTGGCAGATGAAACAGAACTTACTCAAAAATATGAAGCGCTGTATAATGGCGCTGTGATCAACACCGGTGAAAAGCGTTTGGTCCTCCATCAGCTGACTCGCGGACAGCTTGGAAATCCGGTCATTGCCGACGGTGTTGACAAACGGGCTTTCTATACGGGAGAACAGAAAAAGGCTGCTGAATTTGCTAAGAAAGTGCATACCGGTGAGATCACCAATGAAAAAGGTGAAAAGTTCACGACCGCTGTGCAAATCGGTATCGGCGGCAGTGATCTCGGCCCGCGCGCGATGTACCTTGCACTTGAAAACTGGGCAAGAGCCAATGGAACCTTCAAAATGGAAGCTCGTTTCATCAGCAATGTGGATCCGGATGATGCAGCATCTGTTCTCAAGGGCATTGATGTTTCCCGTTCATTATTTGTTCTTGTCTCAAAATCAGGTACTACACTTGAAACTCTAACAAATGAATCTTTTGTCAAGGATGCACTGGTGAATGCGGGTCTTGACCCGTCAAAACATATGGTTGCTGTAACCAGTGAGACATCCCCTCTCGCCAACAGTTCAGATTATCTGGCAGCCTTTTTCATGGATGATTATATCGGCGGTCGATATTCATCCACTTCCTGTGTCGGCGGCGCTATCCTTTCATTGGCCTTTGGTCCGGAAGTTTTTGAACGTTTCCTGCAGGGTGCTGCAGCTGAAGATGATTTGGCCAGAAATTCGGATGTCCGGAATAATCCATCCATGCTTGACGCACTTATCGGTGTATATGAACGAAATGTAATGGGTTATCCCGCTACCGCAGTCCTTCCATATTCTCAGGCACTGAGCCGTTTTCCGGCGCATCTTCAACAACTGGATATGGAATCCAACGGCAAATCTGTTAATCGTTTCGGTGAACCGGTCAACTATGTCACCGGTCCGGTAATTTTCGGAGAACCCGGGACCAACGGTCAGCATTCTTTTTACCAGCTGCTGCATCAGGGTACCGATATTGTGCCTCTGCAGTTCGTTGGTTTCAAAAAGAATCAGACCGGCATGGATGTCCAGATACAGGGAACATCAAGCCAGCAGAAGCTTTGTGCCAATGTCGCAGCTCAGATCATGGCTTTTGCCTGTGGAAAACAGGATGAGAACCCCAATAAGAGCTTTGCAGGCGGTCGTCCATCAAGTATTATTATCGGTGATCAGCTCACACCGGAAGCACTTGGAGCACTTCTTGCTCATTTTGAAAATAAAGTCATGTTCCAGGGATTTGTCTGGAATCTGAACAGCTTTGACCAGGAAGGCGTGCAGCTTGGTAAAGTTCTGGCAAAACGCGTTCTTGCTCATGAAACTGAAGGTGCACTCCGTGCTTTCAGCGATCTGCTTGAAATCTGATCTGACATAATATGCAGGAGAACTTTGAAACCGCAGCTGACAGGCTTCGCCTCATAATGGGCGACGAGGCGCTGGAAAAGCTTCAAAAATCATGTGTTATGGTTTTGGGTCTGGGTGGTGTAGGCTCGTCCTGTGCGGAAGCATTGGCACGCGGAGGCATCGGTTCTCTTGTTCTTATAGACCGTGACGTTGTCACACCAAGCAATATAAATCGGCAGGCTTTGGCTTTCCACAGTACACTGGGAAGACCAAAGTCTGTTGTTATGAAAGAAATGGTTGCAGATATCAATCCTTCCTGTAATGTCTGCGCTGAGCAATTTTTCATTGATAAAGACCGGATATCAGAACAATTAGGTGCTTTACCAAGGCCTGATTACCTTGTCGATGCTATTGATACTGTCTCACAAAAACTAGCCGTTGCTGCCTGGTGCCAAAATGAAGAAATTCCCGAAGTCTCTGCAATGGGCGGTGCCAATAAACTCGATCCGACAAGGCTGCGCTTTTCTCCTGTAGAAGAGACACTTATGGATCCTATTGCCCGTGTAATGCGAAAAGAATGCCGGAAACGCGGGATCCACGGGCTTATGGTTCTATATTCCGATGAACTTCCTCGTGAAACGGAAGATAAAAATAAGGTAATTGACGAAAAGGGATTTGTTCAGAAAGGTGCATCCATTCTTGGTACAATGAGTTATTATCCACCAATCATGGGCCAGATGCTGGCAGGTTTTGTGATTCAAAAGCTCACAGGTTTGACATGATGACTGAAATCTGGGATATGCATATCCATCTGGATTTTATGCGCAACGCTCTGGAAATCTCAAAAGAGGCTGCTGTCTCAGGGCTTGGATTATTCGGTGTCACTGTTACACCGCAGGGATATATTAAATCTCAAAAAGAACTCTCCGGTCTCGGTAATGTGCGCCTCGGTGTTGGACTGCATCCCTGGTGGGCTGCTGATGGACGCTGCGGAAATGATGATGCTTTCCTCGCCGCAAATCTCATCCGGGAAACCCGCTTTGTGGGAGAGATAGGACTGGATGCTTCTCCGAAGCATGTGTCTGTATCATCTCTCCCATTACAAATCGAGATGTTCAAAATTCTTTGTTCAGCAAGCGCGGAATACAGTGATCCGTACGCAAGGAAGGTCCTTTCGATCCATTCAGTAAAAGCCGGCACATTGATGCTTGATATCCTTGAACAGACGGGCTGCTTCGAAAAATGCTTCTGTATCTTTCACTGGTTTACAGGATCAAGCGACGAAATGAACCGGGCAGTCAGATCAGGATGTATGTTTTCCGTAAACGAAATGATGCTGAGTACCCGGCGTGGCCGTGAATATGTACGGCAGCTGCCTTCTGACAGGCTGCTTTTGGAAACGGATCTTCCTCCGGGAGAAAATATTATCTTTTCTGTTGAGGAGATACAATCTTCCCTAAACCGAACATTAGCAGAACTTTCTTCTATAAAAGGCAGCGATATGCGTTCCGTTTTAAAGGAAAATGCTCAGCGAATCTTGTTCCCGGCGCACAAAATGCAGTGATCACCTGATATCAAATACGCTCCGCACTTTGACTTTTCTCACTTTTCCGCGCAGGATTTTTATCCGTCTTTCACCGGCATTCATGTCAAAATAATTATCTTCGAGGACTACATCAGGCCCGCACTGCACCTCTACAAAACGGGCGTATGCTTTTGCTGAAACAATAATTTCGTCTCCCTCTATCCTGGCTTCCAGTGACGGATCGCAAAACCGGAAATGCTTTGGTGCGCAGAAAAGGACACTACCGCTTCCTATTAAATTTCCTTCAGCATCAGTCAGCACATAGGCATAATAACAGTCGTGGAAGCTGTATTTAGAGAAATCCTGTTCATTACTCAGCCAGACAGCTGACAACGGCGGAACAACAACATCAAAGGTTCCTTCCTCAATGATTACAGCATCAGGGCTACGCAGACTCCAGTGGGCTTTTCCCCGGAAGGTTTCAAGAGTTTCGTTGGAAACATTCAGCCGGGCGCTCATCTTATCTGGCTGGTGTTCCGCGTTTACGTTAGTATTCTGAGAGAGTATGCCCTCTTCCTGACAGGAGATAAGAACCGGAGCGAAAAACCGTTTTTCAAAATAATGAAGTGCTTTCCACCGGCCGTAATAATCGATACTTGCCCAGCTGACCGCCGGCCAGCAATCATTTAGCTGCCAAATGATCGCGCCCATACAATAACCACGATTTCGGCGCCAGTGTTCCACACCGTATTGCATAGCCTGAGCCTGCAGCAGCTGTGACGCATAAACAAAAGAATCAAAGGTTTTCGGGTAAAGATAAGTCTGCGAAAGATATTCAGCGATCCTTCCATTGGCTGATGCGTTCCGCTGATGCTTTTCCATCACATAAGAAAATGGATTTCTGTCCTGTAGCTCGGTGAACCTTTCTATGGTTTTCATGCATGGAAAAGACTGAAAGCCGAATTCTGAAACGTAACGAAACAGAAATTTCCGGTATTCCGTAAAAGGCTTCAGCCCGTGCCATACGTCCCAGTAATGTACATCCCCTCTGTCAGGCGCATTCGGCTCATCGAAACTGCCGCCGCTTGATGGACTTGAAGGCCAGTAAAATGTATCCGGATCCTCTGTTTTTAATATTTGCGGAATAATATACTCATACATTTTGATGTAGTCAGCGGCCTGTTTCTTTTCCGTGACCCAGTTTCCCTGCCCCACAAAATCTTCCATTTCATTGTTTCCGCACCAAAGCGCAAGCGAGGGATGATGCCGTAATCTTCGGATATTGTCTTCGGCTTCAGAGCGTATGTTTTGTTCAAAAGATTCTGTCAGGTCATAGACAGCACATGCAAACATGAAATCCTGCCAGACCAGCAATCCCAGTTCATCACAAATATCATAGAACCAGTCGTCAGGGTAATGTCCGCCGCCCCACACACGGATGGTGTTCATATTTGCAAGCTTCGCGTCTTCCAAAAGCCTGCGGGTTTTTTTCGGATTGCGGCGTGAAAGCAGGTTGTCTTCAGGGATGTAGTCTGCTCCCATGGCAAATATTTTGACTCCGTTGATTTCGTGACAGAAGCTTTCTCCTTTCCCGTCTGGATCCTTCTCACGGCATATGGTAAATTCTCTGAGCCCGATTCGTCCACTCCAGTGGTCAAGTTCATTTCCCTCAAGACTGATCGTGACGTCAACCTGATAAAGCGGCTGACTTCCAAAACCTGCAGGCCACCAGAGTTTTGGATCTTCAATTATAATTTCGCAATATCTCCCGGTGCTTGTGTAGATTTTTCCGTTGGGACCTGTGACGACTACATCTGCGGTAATTGAATTGATTGGTGAACCATCAATATTCGTTGTGACCAAAAGTGTGACAATGCCTTCTTCATGACATTGCCGGATCAAAACGTCACGAATACGGGCAAAATCATAAGCCATAATTTTGATGTCCCGCCAGATACCGCAATCCGGTATCCTCGGTCCCCAATCCCAACCGAACATGCAGTGGGCTTTGCGCAGAAATGGAAATCCTTCCATAGCATCTTCTGTACCTTCTACCCGGTGCTGTGAGAAAGCTTCCCGGATATGTTCTGTCGGGGAGAAAAAAGTAACAGTGATTTCATTTTTCCCGTGTTTTACCAGATGCTTGATATCAAAATACCATGTTCGATGCATATTATCTGCGGTTCCGGCAATTTGACCGTTGATTTCAATTGAGGCAAGTGTGTCCAATCCATTACAGCACAGCAGAATATGATCCTTGCTCAGTATTTCTTCGGGAAGAATAAAATTTCGCTTGTATTGATAATCATGCTCCATCAGCGGCAGGACTTTCATTTCATTATCCCGCCAAAACGGATCGGGAATTTTTCCTGCTTTCAGCAGATCTCCGTATACGCTGCCGGGAACTGAAGCCCGTAAATCTTTATCCAGCCAATCTGATTTTAATTGCCAGGTTCCGTTTAATGAAAGAGTCTGCATACCTAATTCCTTTGCATATTATTGATCTTAGAAGTGATTTTCAGCTGTATTTTCTCAGGATAGATCTTACCGGAGGCAGGTAGCCCGTTCCGAAAAGATTCAAATGTTTTACCAGATGATACAGATTATAAATATCCCTGCGGTCCCGGTAACCGGGATCAAGTTTAATTGTACTTTGATAAGCTTCGTAAAAAAACCTGTCAAATCCTCCAAAAAGTTCTGTCAAAGCAAGATCCGCCTCGGCATGCCCGACATAAGCAGCCGGATCGATCAGCCAAGGATGACCGTTTTCGTCAACCATATAATTTCCTGCCCACAAATCTCCGTGGAGAAGGGACGGATGATCCGGTTCAGTAAGGTAATTACTGAGGTTGTCCAAAAATTTGTCTATTTGTCCGCGGGTCCCGTTGTCAAAATATTGAGCCGCTTTTTCAAAATGCGGACGAAGACGGCATTCAGCGAAAAACCTGACCCAGCTGTCCATTGGTGTGTTGTCCTGAATACCGGAGCCAAGCAGATGGTCATGAAGAGCCCCAAACCTTCCGCCTTTTACGCATCCGGCTGTATCAGCCAGATGCATCTGCGCAAGACCGATTCCCAGTTCTTCAGAGGATTTCATGTCAGCATGACCGGACCTGATGTATTCTAAAAGAAGAAAGGAAAAATCATTGTCGGTTCCAAGAGCGAGCACTTCAGGAGAACGTACAGTAATGGTCTGACGGATAAAATCAAGACTTTCAGCTTCGCCTTCAAAAATCCCGCGTTTCTGAAGTGTGTTTGCTTTCATGAAAATCGTTGATCCATCGGAAAGATTGAGTGCATAAGCACGATTGATATCACCGCCGAAAACAGGCTTACGGCTTTCGATGCGGATATTCTTCCCGTAAATATTTTCAATGGCTTTTTCTAATCCTTTTGCTAAAACCATGATATTTCCTGTCGATAAATACTGTAATTTTTTATATTATAAAATGGAATTTATAATTTGAAGCTTCTTCTGATGCATTTTATCTGATTTCAACTTCAAAAAATAAATCATTGATAAAGCTTTTCAAATGCAAGACTGTAACACAATACATTATTGGAATGCTTTTATACAATATTGATTATTATTCCGTTAACGTTATAATAAACACTAGAGAAAACAATGATCTGTTCTGCAAATCGGCAGCCGTCCGTTCTGAACCTTCTAGGAGTATAAATGCCGGGGTAATATGCTTTAGAATCCCTTTATTTCGGCAAATTTGTCGAAAATTATAAAAGTAATATGTTTTTCAAAATAAAAATAATAAAAGACAGAAATATTTGAAGGATGAACTCTTCAAAACAGTCTGAA
Organism: uncultured Chloroflexota bacterium; assembly: GCA_902774215.1. Classification (GTDB taxonomy): domain Bacteria; phylum Chloroflexota; class Anaerolineae; order Anaerolineales; family Anaerolineaceae; genus Flexilinea. The sequence goes on along the minus strand of CACYHU010000042.1, from coordinate 34,885 downwards.
AAGAATATGAAAAATTTTTTATTTGGAATTGATATAGGCGGAACCACGGTCAAAATCGGTTTGTTTGACCTGGATGGTAGATTATTGGAAAAACGGGAGATTCCTACAAGAACCGAAGCGCTTGGTAAATATATAATGTCGGATATTGCAGAAAGCGCGGAAAAATTACTTTCTTCTAAAAATACAGATTGGAGTTCTGCTGCGGGGATCGGAATCGATGTTCCCGGACCAGTAATCGGCAATCATTACGTTACACGCTGTGTAAATCTGGGATGGAAGGATATTGATGTATCGAAAGAAATGCGTGTATTGACCGGTGTTGAGGATATTGTCGTCGTAAATGATGCAAAGTCTGCTGCGCTTGGAGAATGGTGGATGGGCGGACATGAAGATTGCCGCTGTGCTGTGATGATTACGCTTGGCACGGGAATCGGCGGCGGAGTGATTCTCGACGGCCGGATTATCAACGGTGCGTTTGGAGGTGCGGGGGAATTGAGCCATTTTCCTATTGTTCCGGATGAAACCGAACCCTGCGCTTGTGGAAAATACGGTCATTTACAGCAATATGCTTCCGCGGAAGGAATCGTACATCAATTTAAGAAAAAACTTCGATCCGAAAAAAAATTATCTGTTTTATCAGATAATGATCATATCACCGCAAAAGATATTATCGATGCAGCCCGTTCAGGTGATGAACCGGCCAAAAAAATAGTGGATGATGCAGTAAAAAAAATTGCACAAACCATGGCCATGATCACGTCGGTAATTGATCCGGAATTATTCCTGATTGGCGGCGGTATGGCAGAGGCGGGAGATTTTTTGTTGAATGCGATTCGTGAAGAATTCCACCGGCTCGTTCTTTTCGTTTCGGAAAATGCCCGGGTAGAACTGGCGGTAATGGGGAATGAAGCTGGAATTTACGGTGCCGTAAAATCAATAATGAACTGTCTAAAAGATAAAAATACGCAGTGCTGAACGTAAAAGAAATCTGATTATAAAAAAATTTTCAATCACAATCAATTAATTGGCACGATATATGATTTTATGGTACAATCTACTTGTAATAGACGTATTGCGTCAGACTTTGTGTCTGAACAGCTTATCAAATTAACAATATTTTGCCAGGAGGGTAATCAATTCAATGGCACATAAATGGGTATATTTGTTCAATGAAGTAAAAGATGCAGAAGCTTATGTGGGCGGAGATTGGGAAGATGTCCGCGGTCTGCTTGGTGGTAAAGGCGCCAACCTTGCTGATATGGCTCGCATCGGTGTCCCGGTTCCTCCGGGATTCACTGTCACCACTGAAGCCTGTAACTATTATTCAGCAAACGGCGAATTTCCGGAAGGTCTTTGGGACCAGATGATGTCCGCATTGGCCGAAGTTGAAAAACAGGCCGGAAAGAAATTCGGTGATCCGACGAACCCGCTCCTGGTTTCCTGCCGCTCCGGCGCGAAATTCTCCATGCCGGGTATGATGGACACCGTCCTGAATATCGGTCTGAACGATGAAACAGCTGCCGGTATGGTCGAATTGACCGGTAACGAACGTTTCGTATATGATTCTTATCGCCGTCTGGTTCAGATGTTCGGTTCCGTCGTTCTTGAGATCCCTGATGAAGCTTTCGAAGGTCCGATGGATGAATTCAAATCCTCTAAGGGCTACAAACTCGACACCGAAATGTCCGCTGCCGACCTGAAAGAACTGAAGGACATCTTCAAAGCTGTTGTTAAGAAAGAAAAAGGCTTCGACTTCCCGTCTGATCCGTTCGAACAGATGCGTCTGGCGACCATCGCTGTTTTCCGCTCCTGGAACGGCGCCCGCGCAGTTGCCTATCGTAAGGAAGAAGGCATCCCGGATGACCTCGGTACCGCTGTCAACATTGTTACCATGGTCTTCGGTAACATGGGCGGCGATTCCGGTACCGGCGTTGCGTTCACCCGCAACCCGATCAACGGCGAACACAAAGTCTATGGTGAATACCTGCTGAACGCCCAAGGTGAAGATGTCGTTGCCGGTATCCGCAACACTGAGAAACTCGAAACCATGAAGAACGTCATGGAAAGCGTTTACAACCAGTTCATGGAAATCACCAAGAAACTTGAAAACCACTACCGCGATATGCAGGATGTGGAATTCACCATCGAACACGGTAAACTGTGGATGCTCCAGACCCGCAACGGTAAACGCACTGCTGACTCCGCCGTGAAGATCGCTGTCCAGATGGTCAGCGAAGGCCTGATCAGCAAGGAAGAAGCTGTCAAGCGCGTCACCACCAAACAGATCGATGCTCTGCTCCACCCGCAGTTCGACCCAGCTGCCCTGAAGAAGGCGAAAGTCTTGACTTCCGGTGTTAACGCCTCCCCGGGTGCCGCTATCGGTCAGATCTACTTCGATGCTGACAAAGTTGTTGAAATGCACAATGAATACAAACAGGACTGCATTATGGTTCGCCCGTTCACCAAACCGGATGATGTCCATGGTATGCTCTCCGCGAACGGTATTCTGACCTCCGAAGGCGGCGCTACCAGCCACGCGGCTGTTGTTGCCCGTCAGTTCGGTGTCCCGTGCGTTGTCGGTGCTTCCAGCGCTGTCATCGACATGGAAAAGAAGACCCTCACCTGCGGCGACGTTGTCCTGCACGAAGGCGATTGGATTTCTGTTGACGGTACCACCGGTAAGGCCTATGAAGGCAAGATCGCTGTCGTTACCCCGAACATTGAAGACATGCCCGAACTGAACACCCTGCTCACCTGGGCTGATGAGATCGCTGACCTGCAGGTCTGGGCGAACTCCGACTACCCGCGTGATGCCCGTCGCGCCCGCTCCTTCGGCGCCAAGGGTATCGGCCTCTGCCGCACCGAGCACATGTTCTTCGAAACCGAACGTCTGCCGATCGTCCAGCGCATGATCCTGGCCAAGGATTCCGAAGGCCGCACCGCCGCCTGCGACGAACTGCTGCACTTCCAGCGCGCTGACTTCGACGGTCTGTTTGAAGCGATGACCGGCTACCCGGTGATCATCCGCCTTATCGACCCGCCGCTTCACGAATTCCTGCCGTCTGCTGACGAACTAAAGGAAAAGATCCTGACCCTCAAGGTCGCCTCCGAATATGACAAGAATGTTGACCTCTCCGAACTTCCGGAACTGGAAACCATGCTCGCCGCTGTGGAAGCTCTCCACGAATCCAACCCGATGATGGGTCTGCGCGGTGTCCGCCTTTCCATCCACTTCCCGGAAATCGTCAAGATGCAGGTCCGCGCCATCATCGAAGCTGCCTGCGACGTCAAACTCCGCGGTTTCGATCCGCACCCGGAAATCATGATCCCGCTTACCGGTACTGTCCGCGAACTGAAGTACATCCAGCCGCAGCTTGAAGAAATCGCAAAGCAGGTCATGGTTGAAAAGGGTGTTGAAGTTGACTACATGTTCGGTACCATGATCGAGATCCCGCGTGCCGCAGTGACCGCCGGTGAGATCGCTGAAGTTGCTCAGTTCTTCTCCTTCGGTACCAACGACCTGACCCAGATGACCTTCGGTTATTCCCGTGACGATGCCGAACGCAGCTTCCTGGTCGAATATGTTGACAAGTGTATCCTCACTGAAAACCCGTTCCAGCATCTTGATCGCAAGGGCGTCGGTGAACTGATGCGCCACGCCATCATCGAAGGCCGCAAGACCCGCCCGGATTTGAAGGTCGGTATCTGCGGTGAACATGGCGGTGACCCGAGCTCCATCGAATGGTGCCATATCATTGGCAACAACTACGTGAGCTGCTCTCCGTTCCGTGTCCCGGTTGCCCGACTGGCTGCCGCTCAGGCCGCAATCGACAACCCGCGGAAATAATTTTTGAATAAATTTACATACTTCGGGTGTTTGAAAAATGTACTTGGAAAAACATCCGAAGTGTAAACTAAAAAATCAGAAACCGGACCTACATCGGCCGGTTATAGGTATCTGAAATAAAACTGCCGGAATTCCTGATAATTTCATTTCAAATATCCGGCAGTTTTTTGTTAACTCTGAAATGTTAGGATAAAAGCAGCCTGTTTGCTTGCAAACAGGCTAAAAATCATTATGGAGATAATTCAAAGAAGTTCATGAAAAAGAACAGAGGTTGTCTATCTCTGCTGCGAAGTCAACAAGGTGGAACATAATTTATGCTGCTTTTTTTTATTAGGAAGAACAGTTGGAATAAGATCTGTTTACATTATACCTTTATGATATAATTTTTTTTATGAAAAAAAGAACTCTTCTCATTTCGGTCCTTTTTCTTACCCTTTTTTTATCTTTGCTTGTTATTATTCATTTAGCCAATTCTCAACTGGATAATGACACATCTGGTGAAATGGTTCTTTCCCATTGTTTATACGAGAAGAAAAGTCCTGTTTGTGACGATTGGACTTATGGTACCGAATTCAGGATCAGCAATCAAATTATTTTTGCAGGATTATTTTTCATTTTTTCTGATTGGACAATCGTTCGTATAATTGGAACGCTGATCATTGAATTAATGCTGCTGTTTTCATTTTGTTTTATGATGCATAGTGTTCATGTGAAAACAGATTGCATTTTATTTGGTGCAATTCTTCTTTTGCTGCCATATTGCGTTGCTTATGGACGGATTGTATTATATTATAGTTTTTATGCACCTTATATTATTTTTATGTTTCTTATTTTCGCCTGTTATTTCAAAGCACTGAACGGTAGTAGAAAATGGCTCCTGATGACGTATATTATCTCCTTTATTGCCTGTTCAAATGGAATAAGACAGTTCTTTACAACAATAGTCCCTCTTACAGCTTTGCAGCTTATTATATGTTTGAAGAGCAGAAAAATAAAAAAAATATATAAAGTTTTACCTGCACTGTTGGGAGGTATTTCCGGATTATTGTTCTTTCAGTTTTTTATACTGAAAATTGTTCATTTAGAGCAGGGGGCAAGTATAAATATAAAATATAAGGGCTTTTCCGAGATAATAATCATAATTTTTTCAATTATGCGGCAATTTGGATATCGTTCAGGAATACCCAAAACAAGCTTTTTGGGAATTGCATCAACAGCCGGTATTTTTGTTATGCTTTACGCTGTTTTTTGTTCCGTATATAAGCTTATTACAGACAAATCAGATGTTTACACTATAATATGTGGCATGCTTCCAGTTGCATTATTATTAAATGCAATTACTTTTCTGTTTTTTGATTTACCATATAACCAAAGTTATGATTATGCCCGTTATCTCACACCCGCCTCGGTTTGGTGTATTCCTTTGTTTACTCTGATACCTGATAATAATGATACAAAAAAGAACCTTTATGCTTTTTCAGCAGCAATATTGATTTTTATAACTAATGGTATCCTGAATTATTGTTTTTTTCAAAATCCGGATACCTTTCCACAAGTGTATGACGGTCTTCCCTTTCTGGAAACTGATGATATCGGAAAATATAAAAACAGTTTAGATCATCTTCGTAAAGATAATTATCAGTTTGGATATACATTTTCAGATGCAAATGTGTTGACTGAGAAATTAAATGGACTCCCTGTAATTCCTCTCGTAGAAGAAGAGGGCCAAATCATATATCTTGATTTACTTACCAGAAAAAGTTTCAGAGATTTAGAACAAATGAAGCGAATACTTTTCTTTCATATCCGATTTCTAAAAATGCGGAACTTGTACATAATGAACATAACGAGATGTTCATCTTTAAACTATCAGATCCGGCTGAATTCAAATCATATTTAGATAATCTATATCAAAAGAAATAAAAATATATAATAATCAAATTTATTCCTGGTTCATAGTTTCTAATGCTTTAGAAATAGCCTGGGAAAACTGGTCTCCACAAGAGGTTGGTTTAAATCCGCATTTTACGCCGCATAATAATTCAGATATTTTTTCAGCGTCCTGACCCTCTACCAATTTTCCTATGCTCTTCAGATTACCATCGCAGCCGTTTATAAAATGCACATTATGAAGCCTTTTTTCTTCATCTATTTCAAATTTTATAAACTGTGAACAAGTACCTTGTGTTTTATAAGTAAATTCCATGATGAATCAAAACCCTTTCTGATCTATTCAAAGAGATTAAAAATAATTATATTATATTTATTGATTTCTTTTCATGTGTTCTCTTTGTCACTTTGAAACCCTCTCGCCTCTATAGCTATAGATAATTCATCAGCTCTGTGAAATGCTGAAATAAAAGCTGGAATTACAAGTGGAATAACTGAACGTATTCGATCCAAAAAAGAGCCACGATTAAAATTGGCACCTCTTGCCATTTGAGCTTTCTTTATTCTTTCTATGTCATTAAAAAAAACAGGAATAAACTGAAGGGCAATACTCATAATAAGTGCAATATCTTTTGTGGGAATATTAAATACTCGTAATGGCTGCATTGCACTTTCTATCCCTTTCATAATTTCAATTGACGTTGTTGTTCTAATATAAACTGAAGAAAGTACTGTAATTGTTAAAGTATGAAGAACAATATTATAACCTTGTTCAATTCCTTTTTCTGATATACATATAAAATAGTATGAGTACAAACATTCATCACTATTTGTAAATAATACATTCATAAGGAAAATCATTATAAGAAAGAAAAAGAATTTTTTTAGTGGGGAAAAGACTTCCTTTATTGAAAGATTAGCAAAAACCATAAGAATTGTTATTAATGAAACAGATATTAGAGTGCATAGTAAATTCTTACTGAGAAGAACAATGACACTGCAAAATATCAGCCCTAAAAACTTAATTACAGGTTTAGTGCGATGAAGAATTGAATTTCCGGTTTGATATGTTAGATCAATCATTATTCTTTAGAAGCAATTTTTCTGCTAATTTTGTAATAAAATTTTCATATGTAAAATCATTATTCAGATTTACATCGAGAAGATTTGCAGCTGTTATTGTATCAGGTTGTCCAATTCCAAGCTGGCTGCAGAATTGTTTATCTGAATATACTATTGGAGGAATTTCATTTTTGATAATTCTCCCATCGTTCATAACAATTATTCGATCTGCTATTTCACACAGAACATTCGGGTCATGTGAAACCATCAGGATTGTTGTACCTTTTGTTTTTATATTTTGTAATATTTTAATTATTTGGTTTTGACCGCTGTTGTCTAATCCTGAAAACGGTTCATCTAATAAAAGTATCTCAGGCTGTAAAACCAGAGCACATGCTAAAGCCAGTCTCCGTTTTTGGCCGCCTGAGAGAGCAAATGGAGACAATTCCTCTGTTTCATTATCATTTAACCCTACAGTTTGTAAAGTTTCTGTTACTCTTCTATTTAAATCTTCGGAAGATAAAGTGGTATTTTTAATACCAAATTCGATTTCTTTTCGGATATCTGTTTCAAAAAATTGATTTTCAGGGAATTGGAAAACCATTTGAACTTTCTTTCGAAAAGAAACAGTATCAAACTTACCTTCGTATATGTTTTGGTTGTTGAATAAAACCTGCCCCATTTCCGGTTTATGAAAACCACATATTGTCTCAAGCAAAGTAGTTTTACCACTGCCGGATTTCCCAGTTATGCCGAAAAATAATCCCTTATTTACTTCTAAATTAAAATTATCCAATATTTTTTCTGCTGACGAATAACTTACTGTGACATTTCTCAATTCAAGTTCCATAGTTCCTCAGCAAGTTCATCAATAGTAAGCGGACATTTCTTTAATTTGATACCCTTTTGCAGGAGATCTTTATACACACGTACTGCAAATGGGATTTGAATTCCGGCATCTATAAGTTTTTCGTAATCAGTCAAAACTTCACGGGCAGATCCCGAACATATTATTTTATGGCCTGATATTAGAATTATTCTGTCAGCTGTAATGACATCATCAATATTTTGTGATACCAGAACAATAGTTTTATTCTGATTGCGCAATTTTTCGATTAATTTTCGAAGCTCTATCTTTCCATTTGGATCTAACATAGATCCGGCTTCATCAAAAAATAAAATATTATTGTCTAATGCCAAAATGCCGGCAGCAGCGGCTCTTTGTTTCTGCCCCCCGGAAAGAGTGGAAATCTTTCTTTTTTCGAAACCCGACAGGTTCACCTTTTCCAAAGCAGACTTGACGCAATCCGAATGTAATGACTCCGGTATACAGTGGTTCGAGAGTCCGAATTTTATATCATCCTCTAATATTGGCGACACAAATTGATTATCCGGATTTTGAAATACGATTCCGCATTGTTTTCTGATATATTTAATACCGTCTTTACTCTGCAAATCGACATTGTTTATATAAATCTTTCCTTCATTCAGTGGAAGCAGAGCTAAAATCAAACGGATGATAGTTGTTTTCCCGCTTCCGTTTTTTCCTAATATAGCAGTGATTTTTCCGGGCTCAATAGAAAAATTTATATTCTCTATTATTTTTTTATTCTCACGATATTGGAATGATACATCTGAAGCTCTTATCACTGTCATTTAAATCACACATATATTATCTAATCAGTAGAATTGATTTGTTTTCGAATCAGGTTTATACAATCACGTACAAGGTAGGAAAGGCTGAAATTGTCAACACCGACAACCTGATTATCGCATTGATTCATTGGGATTAATATGCGAACAGCTTTTGATTGTCCTATAGCTATTGCCATTGATGGAGTTATTTCTCCGAACAGGGAATCCGCAATTACTATTCCTAACGGGCCAATAATAATATCGGCTTCACGGCATCCAACGATTACTGCATTTTCACCTGTTGCAGCCTCGTTAGCCCCGGCTTTTATCATCGCTTGTGTGGCTATCGTATTTGTACCTATAGCCCGTACTGTTACATCCGGAAAATTCTCCTTGATACTTTGAGCTAATTGACGGCCGATCCCCCCTCCCTGTCCGTCTATAACCAATAAAAGCTTTTTTTTCATAATTCCATATATGATCCTTACATTCAATAATTCTACCACTCATAATCTTCTCAATAAAGAGTTTGGAAAATATTTCAGTTTTTTTTTGAATATAAGCCATTTTCTACATTTTTTTATTATAATTAATGAGTCAAAAGTTTTAAGGAAACTTTTTGTAATGACTTGGCGTTATTATCATGTATAAGAATGAAAAAAATGGCAGGGATAAACATGAAAAAACTTAGAAAAATCGCATTATTATTTTTTCTGTTTTTCGGATCCATCTGTGGACCGGTTTTTGCAGGAACAATTCCGCCGGATAAAACTCAGCAGGTTCTTGATCTTTTAGCGGTTGAATGTCAAAACATCAGTGATTACAGTCTAATGGCAGAATATGGTGATATATCCCGATTTTATGCAGTAAAAGACCATATCGTAATTACGATCAATAATCTTTCATTGCTCATGAATGGATATGATACAGGGATGATCAATGAATTATGGAATATGTATAATCAGTTTACTCCTGATGTTCAATCAGCCCGGCAAACTGCAGAGCGATGCTCAACATTACGTGGAGAAATATATAGAAAATTTTCAAATGATGAAAATTTAAATCGGAAAAATGAAACACTTTTATCATTTGATGATTGCGCCAGAGCCGGATACCGTGTTAATGGAGGTACCTGTTTTATTGGCGGATCATCAGTCTTTGACGATGATGGCAACCTTATCGGTTTCTATTATTCGGATTGTTTTGATAATCAAGGATTCCATTCCGGCTCTTGTTGGGATTGTTATTACGGGGCCGACAATGATGGATGTATTGAGAAGCCATAGAATATGCAGTTGACCGGTAAAAATCTTGAATTTAAACATGAAAACCGTTCAAATCCGTTAACGGTTCTGTTTTTATTATTTCTATGCGTGATAAGTTTATTTTTACTCAAAGCTGTAATTTCGCAGACAATTGTATCTCCGTGGCTTCCAACAGCTGTTCCGACCAGAAATGCTGTTTCATATGCAATGGAAGCCGATACTTATTTCAGAGCTGGGAATCTTCAGAAAGCAGCTGACTCATATGCGGCTGCATCTGTTCTTGAACCTGACAACCCGGACTATATCTGGAAACGGGGAAGATCGCTGATTTATCTGACCGGTTCCCAAACCACAGATCTTGAAAAATCTAATACGTTGAAAGACGTGATAAATACATTAGAGTCAGCTTTAGACACATTCAATGAGAATTCAAATATTTATTCCATATTAGCGTTTGCTTATATTTGGTATGCAGATGCGGATTTATGCGGCGCCGCAAATGTTGAAACGAATCAGGCCCTGGCAGAAAGTAATATTAGGCGGGCTGTTGATTTCAATTCTCGCAATCCATTAGCTTATGCTATTTATTCGGAAATTCTTCTTGCGCAATCAAATTATGTCCGTGCTGAACAGATGTTAAGTCAGGCTCTTGAGTATGGTACCAATGAATCATCGGAGTCGGACCTGATGTTTGATGTTTACCGGGTTCAAGGAATATTACTTGAATCTTATGGCCAATATAGGTCTGCTATCGATGCCTATAATCGTGCACTTGGATATTCACCCAATATGACTTTTCTTCAGATACGAATCGGAGTAAACTGGCGGCAAATTACCGATTATGATTCGGCTTTGGAAATGTTTGCCAAGGCCGCTCGAATTAATGACCAATTAGGTGTCAAAGATCCAATGCCTTATATTGCAATCGGAAACACTTATTCACAAACTGGTGACTTTTACGCAGCCGGTCTTAATATTAAGAAAGCTCTGCAAATAAATCCATATAATGCAGATGTATATGGCCGTTTAGGCGTAAATTATTATAAAGCAAGAAATTACGAAGCTGCAATTGAAGCCTTAGGCTGCGTAGTTAATGGCTGCGGTGCTCTTATAAGCTGTAATGTTAGAGAATGTTTAGACGAAGGTGACCCAATAATTGAAATTGATAAAATGCCGATAACCGGTTCCACCGTTCCTTATTATTTTTCATATGTAGGAGCTTTAGCATATATGCATACTCCCGCAAATCATTATTGTGAAGAAGCTGTGAAAGTAGCGCGTGAGATTGAAGCAGTATATGGTGATGATCTATCAGTTATGTCAATTGTTAGGGATGGACAGGCGATATGCTCTTCCTATGGATATCGATAAAGGGGTGACAGTAATATGATCATTGGCGTTACAGGTGGAATAGCATCCGGAAAAAGTGAAGTATGCAGAATTTTAGGACATAATGGTTTCACAATTATTGATGCTGATATAGTTGCTCATGATGTCCTTGAAAACCCGGAAGTCATTAAAAAAATTTCTGAAGCTTTTGGAAATGAGATATTTTGTTTCTATGATAACAAATTGTGTATTGACAGAAAAAAACTTGGAAATATAGTGTTTTCTGATAAAAAACAAATGGAAATTTTGGAAGGGATAACACATACTCAAATAGTTAAACAAATTGAAGAAATCATAATAAATAATAAAGAGGATAATTTTGTTATTGAAGCGATCAAATTAGTAAGCTCCGGACTTTTAGAATTATGCGATGAATTATGGGTTGTACATGCTGAGCCTGAGCAGCAAATACAGAGACTGATAAAATATAGAAATATGTCATATGAAGAGGCTTTAGCAAGGATCAGATTACAGGAAGAACATGATTGGGACGAAAAACAGGCCGATCGAATAATTTATTCAACCGAACCAATCGAAACGATGAGAAAACAGGTGACAGATATATTAAAAAAATACTATAATAGTTACCAGGAAGAGAGTTAGAAGACTTGGAAGCGATAATAAATGAATTAACTTTCATAGGACAGCGATTTACTAAGAACAGTATCCCTGATATATTATTGGTTGCTTTAATGATACTGATTGTTGTAAAATTGCTTCAGGGGACACGTGGTTTTAATATGATCCGTGGACTTGTTATAGCATTTGTCATATTTGGAATGCTTAGTCTGGTCCAAAATCTGACAGCCTTTAATTGGGTCGTTTCTAATGCAACACCTGTTCTTCTTATATTGATTCCTGTAGTATTTGCGCCTGAAATCAGAAGATCAATAGATCGTGTCGGCGGTTTAAGAAGTTTCAAAGAGATATTTTTATCTACACCTAAAGATTCAGAGATGATGTATGACGTAGCGGATACACTCAGTGATGCCTGTATGCGTTTAGCAGCAAGAAACCATGGTGCACTTATCGTTTTGGAATATTTTGATGATCTCGATAAAGAAATTACAGCTGGTGTTCCTATTGATGCTACCGTAACAGTTCAATTGTTATTACAAATATTTTATCCTAATACTCCGCTTCATGATGGTGCTGTAATTATTCGTAATGGAAGAATATATATGGCATCTTGTGTTATGCCACTGTCATCAAAAAACTCTTTAGAGAAAAACCCTGAACGTCATGTCGGTCTGAGGCACAGAGCCGCGCTTGGAGTAAGTGAAGAAACAGATTGTCTGGCGATTGTAGTATCAGAAGAAAGAGGGTCAATATCTTTGTGCAGAAATGGCGTTATGCAGAGAGATATAACACCGGAAAAACTTTCTGAAATAATAAAAGAAGCCTTCACACAGCCTGCTCAATTATCATTTTTTGATTCTGTTAAGCAGATTGTTGGAAACTGGGGAAATTCAATTAACAATAAAGATCGGAAGACAAAATGAAAAAGATTATTCTACATATTCTGAAAGACATCCCGTTAATTCTCATGTGCATTTTGCTTGCATTTTTCATATGGATATTCGCAACGATGACAACAGATCCCACTGAAGAAGGACGTTTTTCTCAAACGGTCACAATAGAGACAGTCGGTCTTAAAGAAGGCATGATAATTACGAATGGACTGCCATACACAGTATCAATTAATTTACGTGCTCCGAATTCTGTATGGCGCCGTATTTCACTCGAAAGAATTCAGGCTAAAGCAATTGTTGATGTAACCGGATTAGAGCCGGGTGTTCATCAGGTTCCGATCACTATCCAAATTGGAATAAAGCCGATACAGATAGTTTCTTATACTCCCAATACAGCTACTGTAACAATAGAGAAATATGAAACCAGAAAGTTTGATCTGGTTGTTGAAGAATCCGGGGATATTCCAACTGCATTTCGGGCAGAAACTCCGGTTTTATCCCAAAATGAGGTAAATATTTCAGGCACTGTATCACAATTAGATACAATAGCCAGGGTTGCTGTTAATCTTGAAAGAAATAATAACACGGAAACAATTGAAGAAACACTTTCTGTGGTTGCTTATACTGAAGATGGAAAAGTTGTTCGTGATGTTACAATTACACCTGAAAGAGTGAAGGTAACCCAGGAAATAAAAATGCGCGGTGGTTATAGAATTCTTTCTGTAAAACTTTCTGTAAAAGGGGAAATCTCATCCGGTTATCGGGTAGATAATTTGAGCGTTGATCCGGGATTCGTGACTGTATATTCAGCAGATAAGGAATTGCTGAACAGTTTAAATAGTTTTATCGAAACAGAAACAATTTTACTGAATGAAATTAATGCAACAACAAATCGCAAAGTCGGATTGAATGTCCCTGAAGGAATTACATTAGTAGGTGATTCTACTGTAACTGTAAATATTGAAATCAGTGCTATCGAAGGCACATCATCCTTTGGACAAATACCTATTTCGATGATTGGGCTGGAAGATGGCTTGGAAGCTGTTATATCCCCATTGGATATTGATGTTTACTTAGTCGGTCCAATTGTAACACTTGCTGACATCGAACCTGATGATATTCATGCGGTGATAGAACTTCAGGATCTTGGGGAAGGCAGCTACCAGATAGCACCTAAGGTGGAAGTATCTGCGACAGATACAGTTACAGTGCAATCTATCCAACCCGCGACAATAGAAGTACAAATAACAGAATTACCTGTTACGGATTCATCTGTCACAGAGGTTGGATCAGATTCAAATATTATATCGGAAAATGATATAAATACTGAGCCTTAACTTTTGAGGAATTATACAATATAAAAAAGGGCCACTGACTATTAGTGGTCCTTTTTTGAAGATGCATCAGGAGAATTTATGTTTCCAGGAATAAAGGGTATTTATTGCCTCTATAGGAGAAAGATTGTCAACATCAAGCGCATGTAGTGCATCAACAATCGGGTTCGTTTCCGGGAATAAGAGCAATTGCTCCGTAGGAACTGAAGTTTCATGAAGAGCGTTCTGATTATCACCGGATTCAAGCAGCGATAAGATTTCATTAGCTCTGTTAATGACCGGTTTCGGTAAACCAGCTATTTGTGCAACATGTATACCATAGGAACGGTCTGCAGCGCCTGCAATTATTTTATGAAGGAAAACAACTTCTCCATTGGCCTCACTAACCGCGACATTATAATTTCTGACACCGGGCAGTGTTTCTGCGAGTTTTGTCAATTCATGATAATGTGTTGCGAAGAGAGTTCTGGAACGAAGTTTCGGGGCATTATGAATGTATTCAACAATAGCCCAGGCAATTGATACACCATCATAAGTACTTGTACCGCGGCCTATTTCATCAAGAATAAGAAGACTTTTATTTGTTGCATTATTTAGAATATTAGCTGTTTCAACCATCTCTACCATAAATGTAGATAAGCCGGCATGGATTTCATCCTGTGCTCCGATCCGCGTGAAAATGCGATCCACCAACCCTAATTCAGCTTTTTCAGCCGGTACAAATGAACCCATTTGTGCCATAAGAGAAATAATTGCAGTCTGTCTCAGGAATGTGGATTTTCCGCTCATATTTGGACCCGTTATAACACGAACAATTTCACCATCTTCAAAATGTACATCATTTGGAATAAAAATACTTCCATGTAACATATTTTTTTCCACAACAGGATGACGTCCCGCTGTAATATTGATTTTGTTGCTGTCATCTACAATAGGGCAGACATAGTTATTAATAGCGGCAACATCAGAAAGAGATAAAAGAACATCTAAAGTACCTATAGCATGACCGGTATTCAGAATTTCATCCATATATTGGCTGATCTCATGACATATTTGATCAAACAGCCGTAATTCGATTTGGTGGATGTTATCATCGGCATTCAGAATCAGTGTTTCATATTCTTTCATTTCCGGTGTAATGAACCGTTCAGCATTAACAAGTGTTTGTTTTCGTATATAATTATCAGGTGCGGATGAAGCCGATCCTCTGGAGATTTCAATATAATATCCGAAAACCTTGTTATAACTTACTTTTAGGGTTTTGATCCCTGTACGTTCGCGTTCTTTGGATTCCAAATTTGCCATCCAGGTCCGGGCTTCACTGGAGTGCATTTTGATATTATCCAACTCTTCTGAATAACCACTCCGGATAATCCCTGTATTTGCCATTGTGGCAGGAGGATCATCAGATATTGCGCGGGAGAGAATTGAATAGACCTCGGTAAGCGGATAGAATTTCCCCGCTGCGGCTTTTACTATATCCATATATGGATCAATGAGATTGATAAGTTCCGGTATTACTTCCAGGGAAGATCTCAATGAAACGAGATCCCTTGGGATCGCATTTTTTGAGCTGATTCGATTTATTAATCTTTCCAGATCAGATATTTTCTTTAGGATTGAAAAAAGTTCTGCCCGCAGCATTCCATTATCATAAAGACATTGAATTGCTGTTTGCCGGATTTTAATTGAATCCAGGTTGATCAATGGTTTATTGACCCATTGTCTGATCAAGCGTTTTCCCATCGGGGTAACTGTTTTATCCAGTACTCCGAGTAATGATCCATTAACATCATTGTTTCGTAAGGTTTCTGTCAGCTCAAGATTTCTTCGTGTAGATGAATCAATCAGCATAAACTCATCCAAAGAGTAAACAGATATTTTTGTTAGTAATTTTAATGTTGCTGTCTGGTTCTTATTCAAATAAGCAATAATTGCGCCTGCAGAGCATACGGATGCTGAGTTCAATACAAGACCAAATCCGTCTAATGTAGTTACTTTGAAATGCTCCAGCAGAATATTGCTCGATCTTGCAGGATCAAAAAATGTTTTTGGAACGCGGGTTATATGCAGATAAGAGGGTAATTCCAATTCTGAATTTTCTGAAATTATGATCTCTGCAGGATTCAACCGTGTTATTTCTGACAGAAGATCTGATAAAGGATTGTTTGATTTTAGTTCTGTTGTTAAAAACTCTCCTGTGGAAATGTCAACATAGGAAATTCCAATAAAATTGGAATTAACAGTTGCTGCCATCAGATAATTATTTGTATCTTTTTTTAATAATCCGGGTTCGATCAGTGTCCCCGGCGTAATAATTTTCGTGACTTCTCTGGGAAATAAACCATTAATTGCCTGGTTCCCCATCTGTTCGCATATAGCGACATGATATCCTTTATCGATCATCCGGGAAAGGTAATTTTCAACCGCATGATACGGTATGCCTGCCATAGGCACGCGCTTATTCTTCCCGACACTCCTTGAAGTAAGAACTAAATCCAGTTCCCGTGACGCAATTTCAGCATCTTCATCAAATGTTTCATAAAAATCACCTAAACGGAAAAATAATATCGCATCTGGATATTGTTTTTTTATATCCAAATATTGCTGTCTTATCGGTGTATTGGTTTCTTCACACATTTTATAACCCTTGATATCGAATTATGTAGGATGCTATTCCATATGCAGTTGCCACATTTAATGACTCTTTTATACCTTCCATCGGAATATATACACATAAAGAACTGATTTTAACAACTTCAGGATCAATACCTGATATCTCGTTTCCAACTACAAGAGCAATTTTCGAAGATTGCTGTTTGATCAAATGCAGGGAATTGAATAAATTTACAGAGGTATTACCTCCTTCTAAAGAAATAATGAAATATCCATCATTTTTTAGTTTTTGTACGGTTTCCAATACACTCCATGAATGTTCCCATGGAACGGCTTTCTCTGCCCCAAGTGATGTCTTTTCTATACGCTGGTTTTCAGGTGTAGGTGTAATACCGCATAAAAAAAGTTTACTGATTCCTGCCCCGTCTGAGGTTCGAAAAATTGAACCGACATTATAAGCACTTCTAATATTATCCAAAACAGCGATAAAAATTGATTCGGGTAATTTATTTTCTTTCGTCGGAACAGAAAAAGATTTATAAGGTATTTCAGCTTGTTCCAATATAGATCCGCATCGGGGACATTTTTCAATCTTCCTCTCAGTTGGACTGAGAGGAAAGCGGAAGCCGCAATTATGGCAAAGAAGTATATTATGCAAATTTATATTATCCACAAATTGAAATCCCGATTTGGAAGGTATTTAAGGATTCAAAATAACTTTCAGATTATTTCCATGATCATTGTATAACTTATCAAACCAAAACGGTCCATCCGATAATGGGGCACAATTTCCGATCAAAAGGTCAACGTTTATTTGCTTTCTCGCTATGGCATCCAGACATGCGGTATATTCTCCTGCTGAAGCACATGAACCTGTTATATTCAACTGTTTTGTTACTAATAGCTGCAGTGGTACAGAAACTATCGGAGCAGAGTTGCCAACAAGAATTATTTTACCGTTTCGTTTACAAATATTTATGCTTAGATTTATAGTTTTTTCATTACCGGCAGCTTCAAATACAAAATCAACACCCTGTCCATCGGTTATTTTGTTTATTTTGTCACTTACATTATCACTTTCAGTACAAAAGCAATAATCAGCTCCCAGCTCCTTTATCAAATCTTTATTTGTTTCCGTTTTTTTCACTGCGATAATTGTTCCAAAACCGTACATTCGTAAAGTCTGGATAAGCAGCATTCCGATTTTTCCGCTTCCGACCACAGCTGCAGATGCTCCGATTGGGTGGTTTGCCATATTTGCCGCGTGGAAAGCAACAGATAGGGGTTCGATCATTGCAGCCTGGTCAAATGAAACATTGTCAGGCAATCTGTATAAAATATGCTGCGGAACAGCAATATACTCAGCAAATGCTCCATTTTGGCGATAATCTTCGCAGGAAACACCGATCACCTTACGATCAGAACATAAATTTACATATCCACGGCGGCAGCTTTCACAATTGTTGCAGTAAATTGTTGAGTCAAAAGTTACCCTGTCACCTACGGACCAATCTGTCACGTTTTTCCCTGTTTTTTCAATAATACCGCTTGCTTCATGCCCCATGATTACAGGCGGACGCCGTCTGCCGGTGGAGCCATCATATCCATGTATATCAGAACCGCAAATTCCACAAGACTTGACCCGAATCAGAACATCATTCTCTCCTGTTTCAGGAATTTCGGTATCAATATATTCCATTTTTTTATAATCTGTAAGAACCAGTGCTTTCATTTTCATTTTTTACTTCGTTTTATAATAAGTCTCATTTAATATTATAATTGCCTTTGAGAAAAAATGTTGCTAAATGAGGAATTATGCTTCAGGATATTCGTATTCGACAAAGAGATTATTTAATAAAAATCACGCAAATTCTCACACAGGAACTTGAGTTGGAACCATTGCTATGGCAGGTTTTGCAGATGGCAGTGGATTTAGTTGGCGGTGAGTCAGGTTTTGTTGCCTTATTCAATAAGACCATCGGATGGCAGATCCGAACTCAGATGAACCTTACAGAACCTGAAATGAAGTATATTGAGACCTATTTATCCGGCGTTACAAATACATCTTCATATTCTGTAACTTCTGATATGCTGTCAATTAATATGCTTATAAAACGGATCCGATCTTTAAACCTTCCGGATATAGCAGATGGTATGGGAATTCCATTAATAAACAGAGAGAAGCTGATAGGTGCAATAGTAATTTTCAGAGGATATAAAGTCAGCTTTACCCCTTATGAGAGAAGTATCCTGAAATCATTTACAGATCAGGCATCAATTGCAATTAATAATGCGATGTTATATTCTGAAAACCTTGAAGAAAAGATGAGGTTGGACGCAATTATCAAATCTGTGGCGGATGGGATAATCGTTATGAATATTTCACATAAAGTAATACTGGTAAATTCCGCATTAAAAAAGATGCTGAATACAGGAAATCTGGATATCAGAAATTTTTATCTTGAAGATATTCTGCGGTTCAAATCAATCGATGAAGGAATACCTCTGTCCGAGGCAGAAGCCGGCGGCTGGCCACTCAATCCGGATTCAAAACATACAATTACAGGCGAAATTTTTTTGTATAATCAGGATAAAACGATTCCTGTAAATATATCCTATACGCCTGTAATGTCTGCAGACAACAGGCAAATTCAAAATATCATCGCATTGATACGGGATATATCTAAATATAAAGAAGCGGATGAATTAAAAAATAATTTCATTTCAACAATAAGCCATGAATTAAAAACTCCTGTCGCAATTATAAAAGGTTATGCTTGCACTTTAAATATCGTAGGGGCGGATTGGGATGAAGAGGTTATTCATGAATCCCTGAAGGTAATTGAGGAAGAGGCGGACAGATTGACTGTTATGATCAATGATTTGCTTGATGCATCACGATTGAACTCAGGTACCCTGAAATTGTATAAGACAGATATATTACTTTCCGAAACATGCACAGGAGTTAAAAAGCACATGCTGAATCAGCTTGGTGATAATGATATTATTTTAGAGTTTCCTGATGATTTTCCATTTGTCAGCGCTGATGAGGACAGAATCAGACAGGTTTTGATAAACATCATTTCTAACGCTATAAAATACGCTCCGGGAAGCGATATAACAATAACCGGCAGCTTTGACGATAGTTTTGCTTATATTGCAGTATCGGATGAAGGTCCCGGATTATCAGCATATGATTTGAATCATGTTTTTGATCGTTTCTACCGCTCACAAAAAACCTCTAATAATGTAAAAGGTACGGGATTGGGACTTTTCTTATGTAAAGCAATTATTGAAGCTCATGGAGGTAAAATTTACGTCGAGAACCGCACAGACAGGACCGGCGCAATCTTTACTTTCAGTTTGCCTTTGGAAAGCAGCGACGAAGAAAAAAGTCAGGTCATTAATATTTCATAACTGATTCCATAACTCTCTGTGATAAAATGGTAAAAAAATTATATGATAAGGAAATAATAAAATGACATTTACTGGCGTTATAAATGCAATTTACGAATTTTGTCAAAATGCAATGCAGATATTAGGATATCCGGGTTTAGCCTTGGTGATGTTTCTTGAAAATGTTTTTCCCCCTATTCCATCTGAAATAGTATTACCCCTTGCCGGGACGCTGACAGTTTCATCTGATCCAAATGTTGCTCCAAAATTTAATATCGTAAGTGTAATTCTATGGGCTACGCTCGGGTCTTTCCTGGGTGCATGGATATGGTATTGGATCGGTTATCTGATCAGTGAAGACCGTGTACGTAAATTGCTCCAAAAATTCGGGAAAATCATCATGATTACCGAAGATGATTTAGATCGCGCATTAGATTGGTTCAATAGATATGGCGAATGGTGTGTTTTCTTTGGAAGAATGGTGCCGATTATTCGGACACTGATTTCAGTACCCGCAGGCCTTTCGAAGATGCATTGGGCAAAATTTTCATTATTCACAATTATGGGAACAGCATTATGGAATATCTTCCTGGGTTTTGCAGGACGGTTGCTTGGTGATAATTACACAATAATTATTGAATGGATAGATCGATTTAAATACCTTGTAGTAGCAGTTTGTGTTATCGCTGTGATTATATTTTACGCGCGGCGAATATCGAAAAAGAAGAATGAGCAGTCGGAAAAACAGTAATAAATGGATCCTACAAGTTAACGGCAGACATGAAGTCTGCCGCTTACTTTTTTAATTTCCGGGCTTTGCACGATTCTGACTGATTAAAGTATTCTGCGTGTAGATGAAGTAAATTGCAGTAGCCTGCAAGCCAGCGGGCATCAGCAACAATTTAGAAGGAAGCATCCCGTCTAAACAAAAGAGCCTGCAAACAGAAACCGGAATTGAGTTGATTTTATTTTTATTGAGGGTTTACATACCCTGGCAGGGAGGGACGGCTGTTTACGTCAGGGAAATAAGGCTGCTTTATATCCTTGGAGAGGATTAATGATATGAGAAAATGGCGGGCCATGTTTGATCAGCGCCGTTATTGAGGATAATGTATACAATCTTGTCAGGCTGACAGCTCATGATCACAGAATTTTACCTTCGTGAAGGAATTCTTGATATGAAGTCATCCGTTTGAAACGCGAAGTTCCAGATTGATCTGTCAATTTCTGACAAGAAAATCCTTTAATTCAATTATAGGAACAGGTTTTGAATATTTAAAGCCCTGCAGATAAGATGCTGACATGTTTCTGCACATCAATTCATCCTCATCCTTCTCAATACCCTCATACAGCACATAATAATCCATATCAGAAAACATATTCGCGAGATTCGCAACCATTTTTTTAGAGCGGTCTTCTTCACCTGAAGCAATTACCAGAGACCTGTCAAATTTTATGATATCGAAGGGAAGAGACATGATTCTCTCCATGCTTGAATATCCGGTGCCAAAGTCATCGAGGTAAATCTTTATTCCCTGGTCTTTCAGCTCACTGATTTTTTGCTTCATCAGCATAAAATCACCTTCATTTTGAGATTCAGTCAGCTCTATGGCTATTTTATTGTCAGAAATATTGCTGCTGCGGATTATTTCAATTATATCACTGCAGAAATTATCATCCTTAAGTTCGGTCACGGATACATTTACGGAAATGCGTTTGATTTCATATCCTGAATCAGTAAATTCACTTATCGCTTTGCACGTCTTATAAAGGATGATCCTTGTCAGCATATGAATATAACCATGTTCTTCTGCCAGATTTATGAATTGGTTCGGATAGACAATACCTGTTTCTTCCAAATCCAGGCGCATCAGAGATTCGGCTGTATCATAAGTCCCGGTTCTGACATTCAAAACCGGCTGACAATAGACAAGTACACGAGGATCATCGAGTTTACCCTGCCGGCAGATATCAGCGAGTTCTCTCGTTATATATTCATTCCGTTTAAACTCGGTTACATCATCTAAGCCGACTCTGTGGATAGAACATTCAGGCATCGTCCTGTGAACATTACGAATATAACTGACATATTCGTTGTTTCTGCTTATCTCATCTATGGATTTGCCGATAACAATTTTGTAATCATATTTGAAATTGTCATAGAGCGGATAAAATGCTTCAATAATATCATCAATCTTCTCTTCATAGTCCGGATAATGTTTTGTAAGGAACATCAGAATGACATGGCCTTTTCCTGCTTTGAAAAGAACGGCTTTTCTCACAAGCTTGTAAGAGAATTGTCTGATCTGGGCCTGGATCGTATGTGGAATTTCTTTACCTTCTCCGTCAAAATCTTTCATGTAAAGACTCATAAAAATGAAGTTATACTTTTTTCTGCTGCAGTATTGAACAAAATCCTTCATGGCTTTATCATCGTTTGTTCCAAGTAAGGCATCATAAGGATTTGAATGAAGTACATACATCATTGCAATAACAGGGAATAAAAGGGACGCAACTGTAAATGATGTCTGCCTGCTTAGCCCCTGAAAGATAAGGACCAGAAACGAAATGGCAATTGTGCCATAAAAGCCCAGCATAATGCGGCGAAACAGCAGTCTCCGTACAGATACCATAAGAATGAGGCAAATGATTGTATAGCCCAAATAAGCATACATAAATATGCCGTGCCTGATAAAGCTGATGCCGTTTTCTTTAACGATAAAGGTAGACCCCTGAGAAGTAACAAAGATATCAGCCAACATAGTTATGGCAAAAAGTAAATTTGCGAAAAGGAGGAACTTCTTACGCTTCTTATATTGAGTAACCTCACACATATATGCAATATAATAAACAAAAATCAACAGCAGCATTGCATGATAGACGCATCTCAGCCAGTTTGCAAGATTTTGATGTTCCGGCATTGCAGCAAAGGTGTAAAAAGATATGTCCGCCGCTGATGCTAAATATACCAGTCCTACCATTTCCAGAAAAAGCTTGAAACTTCTGGTCCGGCTGACATATGAAAAATTGATAAGGACAGCCATCACAAGACAAATTGCCATGACAACAACATCTGCTGCCGGAGAATAGGTCGAGAATAAAATATGTTGTTTCATTCAATTACCCTGTTTATTCAAAATTTCGAAATAAAAAGCTAATCTGTACTGTTATCAAACTCTAATTCATGTATCTGTTTCTTATTTTCGTACATACGTCTGTCAGCTTCATCAAATAATTCTTTGAAGCTTCTTTTATCGATATTCTCTGTAAAAGCATAACCAACAGAAACGCTTATGTTTTCTCTCTTCAGGGCAAGCCTGAAGTGTTCAATTCGTGCTTTGACATTTTCTTCACTGCAATCTCTCAATACCGCAGCAAATTCGTCTCCTCCGAGGCGATAACAATTGTTGTTCCCATTGTCAAAACTTTCACGAATGCATTCTCCGGTAGTGCGTATCAACTGATCTCCGGCTAAATGTCCCTGTGTATCGTTGACCTGTTTCAGGAAATTAATATCAAATACAATGACAGCCATCGAACCGCTTTCTTCATCAGCTTCTAATTCATAACGCTTCATACTGTATCGATTAGGCAAACCTGTAAGTGTATCGGTTTCCGCAGCAGAACGCAGTATTGATTCAAGTTTGTTGCGACGGTTTAGAAGTGCGTTGTAAGCATTGACCAAAACCTGCATCTCAAGAATTCGGCTTGTTTGCTTCATATCCTTATCGGATGAAATTTCTCTGCTATGGTCTCTCAAAGGCTTAACCAGCCAGAAGAGTATCACTATAAATATAAAAAATAATATGATGACGATACTGAAAATGACACACCAAAGCACTGTACGCAGTATTTTGACATGCTGTTTTGTTTCCAGCGTCAAACGTGAAAATTCCTGTGCAAATATATTGTTGCAGGTACTGATATCTTCGGCAACAAAATATTTCATCTGAACATAATCCTGGTCAAGAATTAATCTTCTTGCAAGCCCGGCGCGTCCCTCTTCCGGTAAAGACAATTCCTCGTCGGTCAGAGGAGAATCCGGGAGTGCTGAGAGTTCAGGAACAGGCGGTAGCGGATAGACAGACCGCATGAGTGTTATCGCATGTGATTGTATTTCCATCATGGCCACCGATATCTCTGCAGCATTGTCGAGTAAACTCTGTGCATCACTGCCGACATTTAAATTTCTGAATCGGTCTGCAATCTGCGGGCCTCGGCGGTCTCTGTCAAGTTCTTGCACGTATGCAATAAGAGGACCGATATTTGAGGAGCCATCATCAAAAACGGGTTTTTGTATATAGTTGGTTATTGTTTCAGATAATGTATTGACGCCTGCCTGTAAATTCCATACTTCCAGCTGATAAATTCCGGACTGTTCCAAAAGATCTGCCAGCTTGTTGTTGGACCGGTTTAATTCAATAACAAGAATAATTATAAGAATCAGCAGAATTGAAAGAGCAATTTCGAGAGGAAGAACAATTGTATTTGCCGGTATACCCCGGATCTTGGATTTTTCTTTCACAAATCCATCCCCTTTCTTTGTTCCATAATACATATTGTTCTCTCAATATATACCGAACACATAAAGAAACAGATCTACACAGAAATCAAAATTTATAATGACTATTCAATAAGTAAAGACAATATATTAATATAATATGTCTTTAAACAGCATTATATTTTACAAAATTCTTACATATTATAATACTTAATCTATAATTATGCTCTTGTTATCCGGTTTTAGATCCAAAAAAATGTAATTTAAACGCATTCAAACTTTTTCACTGAAGATTACTCATATTTCTTATATTTTTTCGGGAAATAAGAAACATATAAGCGGGTTGATGTCTGATATAATATGAACAGAAAATTAAGTCGAAAGATTATTTATGAGGAGCATGGTGATGGAGAAAGTCAAATGGGGTGTATTGGGAACTGCCGGAATTGCTAAAGATCAGACAATTCGGGGAATGATTGAGGCGGAAAATTGTTCATTATATGCAATTGCAGGTAAAAATATTGATAAGGCACTTTAATTTCAGGAGAAATTTGGTTTTGATAAAGCCTATGGAAGTTATGATCAATTGATTTCAGACCCGACTGTAGAAGCAGTTTATATCCCTCTGCCGAATTCATTGCATTTTGAGTGGGTAAAAAAGGCGCTTCAAAACGGGAAACATGTATTATGCGAAAAGCCAATAACTCCGACTGCTTCTGAAGCCGAAGAACTATTTAGAACAGCTGATAAAAATCATGTTTTACTGATGGAAGCTTTTGCATATCTTCATTCCCCGTTCATAGCAGCAATTAAAAATGAGATAGAAAGCGGAGCAATAGGTGAGCTGAGGTATCTGGAATCTCAATTTATCACTTCCGATTATGACCTTTCAAACATTCGGATGCGTAAAGAAACCTTGGGAGGATGCACCTATGATCTTGGCTGCTATAATACAAGCATGATCGGTTGGATGACAGGTCTGGAGCCGGATGAGGTTAATGCTGTCTCTGCTTTTTCCACGGAAGGAGTTGATGTTCTTACAAGTGCAATATTCAAATATAAGAACAGTTTCAAGGCTTTCATGAATTGCGGGATGGTTCTGGAAACAAATGCAAAACGCAGGATCGATCAGCTGCGCATTGAAGGTTCTGAGGGATCAATACGCTCAACGGCAGAATTCAATGGCTGCGGCTATTTGACCTATACCATTATCCGCAATGAAAAATGTGAGGAAAAAACTGTTTTTACTCCTCATAATTATCGGCTTGAGGTTGAACAATTCGGAAGATGTATTCTGAACGGTGAAACTCCGCATGTTTCCCGGGAATTTACCACGGGAAATCTAAAGGTGTTGGAGAGGATTCTGAAAGCTATTGGGTACTAAAAATATTTTCTAAAACAGGAGATGATAATAAAAAATGACAAGATATTTTGGACATCGTGGCTGCAGCGGAAATTATCCGGAAAATACAATGCTTGCTTTTCAAAAAGCAATAGAGGCCGGTGCGGATGGTATCGAATTGGACGTACAGTTCAGCAAGGATGGCCGTCTGGTGATCATTCATGATGAAACACTTGACCGGACCACAACCGGAAAAGGGTTGGTAAAGAATCATACGCTTGAAGAGCTGAAATCTTTGGATGCATCATATAAGTTTGCAGGACAGTATGGTGTAAATCAGATACCGACACTGTGTGAAGTATTGGATTATATGTCAGACAAAGATGCGGTTACCAATATTGAGCTGAAAACCGGGATTTTTGAATATGAGGGAATTGAGGAAGCCGTATTAAACTGTGTACGTAAGCACAATGTTTCGGACAAAGTGATTATTTCCAGTTTTAATCATTACTCGATTCTGCGAATGCGTGAACTGGCTCCGGATCTGAAGTGCGGGCTCCTGACTGACTGCTGGCTTATTAACGCCGGAAAGTATGTTCATGATTTAGATATTCCCTGTTATCATCCTGCTTTCCGCAACCTGACGCCTGAAATAACGAAAGAAATTAAACAGTATGGTTTGGAAATAAATACCTGGACTGTTAACACTCTCGAGGATTTCAAAAATCTTGAATCTCTTGGGATAGATGTAGCTATTGGAAATTATCCGGATTTGATCAAATCCTGAAAAAATATCTGAGGCGTGAGAACAGGTTCAAAATCTCACGCCTTATTTTTTATCGATATTGAAAATCTGTCAGTGATATTATTTCTGCTGATACCTGTATTATTGTTTTATATAAACCCGTGTCACATATCCGAAGAAAGGATTTTAAGACTCATGATCTATACAGTGACATTATCTCCTGCACTTGATTATCTTATATGGCTGGATAATTTCAAAGAAGGCGGTTTGAACCGTACGAACCGTACAACATTCAGAGCCGGAGGCAAAGGGATCAATGTGTCTGTTGTCCTCACCAGACTTGGATATCAAAATATTTGTCTTGGTTTTACAGCGGGATTTGTCGGCGATGAATTGATCCGGCTGCTGAATAAAGAAGAGATCCGGCATGATTTTATTCAAATTAAAAACGGATGCTCAAGGATCAATGTAAAAATCAAATCCAATACAGAATCCGAAATCAACGCAAATGGGCCTTTCATTTCAGATAATGAATTGAATCAGTTGGAAAAACAGGCGGAAAATCTTGTATCCGGCGACGTTCTGATCCTTTCAGGAAATCCGCCGAAGAACCTCCCTGCCGATATTTACTCTGTACTTCTTGATGCTGTTTCCGGTAAAAATATACGTGCTGTTGTGGATACTTCCGGTAAAAATCTGCTATCAGTACTAAATAAACATCCGTATCTGATCAAACCCAATAAGGCTGAACTTGAAGATATTTTTGAGATAAAATTTGATTCCATGTCACAAATTGCCTCAGCAGCCTTAAATTTGCGGGAAAAAGGCGCTGAAAACGTATTGGTTTCACTGGGCAGAGACGGAGCTTTACTCGCTGCAGATGACAATTGCGTTTATACCTGTAAGGTACCTGAAGGGAAACTGATAGATTCGACAGGAGCGGGGGATTCCATGGTCGCCGGTTTTATTGCGAAAGATACTTCCGGCGGAGATAGAGAAGAGTGTCTCCGTTTTGCTGTGGCCTGTGGGTGCGCAAGTGCCTATTCTTATGATTTACTCGAAGCTTCTTTCTTGGATGATATGTATTCGAAAACTCCCCGTCCGGAAAAATATATATTATGAGGTGACTAAAAATCAGCAGAGAAATTTTCGACTGATCCCGCGCATTGCGAAGCATGTCCTCCGGAATGCAAAGTTAGCTTTTATAGTAGAAAATCAGCCGTCGATATTTCCCTGTATCGGTATAATGCGGCTGATTTTCTGTCCGTACAAAATTATGTTGTATGTCAGATAAAATAATTATAAATTGATTATTGCTCCTTTTTCTTCCGGGAAGAGGAGCGTTTTTTGACCGGGTTCAAAAAATGACGGAGTTCGGCACCTTTCGCGATATTTCCCGATACTTTCATCTGTCCGGTGATGAAAAGCCTGTCCGCAGAGAGTTCTCCCTTTGCCATACCCAGGAAATGATCAAAACTTGACGCAAATGTGGCATCCGGATTGGGATGTTTTTCCGGAACAATTACAGTCTTTTTCGGAGTAAATTTCATATAAAAAACACCTTCTCCGGGCCCTGTAATTTCAAATTGAATAACACGGGAATAATTTTTATCGAGTTTGAGATGATGTTTTTCCCGGCTTTGTTTATCCAATTCTGAGAAAGCTGTTTTCAGCTTATCGAAGGCTTCACTGAATGGAATTGGTTCTCCGCTTCCGCCTACATAGATTTCGCTGTACATCTGATTATATTGCTCAGCGCTTTTAGTCCATGAGAAATCTTTTTTCATGCAGCGTTTCTGAAGTATTTTAAAAGTTTTATTATCCCCAAAGTAGATCTTGACCGCGGCCTGAATTGCAAGATAGAGGGCTTTTGAATGATAAGTGATAAAGGAAAAACCGTCACCAAGACCGTCAAAAGAGCTGTATGGCCGGACAGAATCTTTTAGTCCTCCGGTTTCATGAACGATCGGCACCGTCCCGTAACGCATTGCCATCATTTGAGATAAACCGTGCCCCGGCCATTTTTTTCTGGCTTTTTGGAAGAAATCGATATACTGCTGTTCTCCCTGGCCGAAAACGATCAGCTGAACACCCATATTCATAATACCGGGGAGAGCTTCTTTTATCAATTCGATACCCTTCTGTTCATTAAGACGCGCAACAGAAGCCAGCAGCGGATACTCAGGCATGACATCCAGACCGAATTTCTTTTGGATACTTGCTTTACAGATGTGCTTTCCCTTCATATGTCTGATATCAAAATTTTGGGGAATACGCGGATCTTTTGCCGGATCATAATGGTCCATATCGATCCCGTTGAGTATGCCGTATAGCTTATAATCGACCATGTCGGCCACACCTTCAAGTCCCATTGCATATTTGGAACTGTGAAGCTCTCTTGCGTAATTAGGGGATACAGTCGAAACAGCATCTGCCATAAGCATGGCACCTTTCATCAGGTTTACATCATGCCGGCCTTCATATTCATATCCCAAACCGCCCTGGTACCAACCTTCCGGCAGCGCAAAAGTTGTCGTGAGGTCTTTTTCACCAAACTGGCCTTGATAAGCAATATTATGGATCGTATAGACAGTTTTAATTCCCTGAAGATCCTTGCGCCATGATTGGTCATTTTTCAGATAAATGACTGTCAAAGCAGTTTCCCAATCGTTGCAGTGAAGAATTTCAGGCCGGAAATCAAGATCTCCCAATACTTCGAGAACAGCCCTGCTGAACATGGCAAACCGCATTTTATCGTCTTTGTAACCATACAATTTCGGCCTGTCAAAGAAAGGTGCATAGTCAACGAACCATACGGTTACACCATCCCGATACCCGCGGTAGAGTTCAATGGGATAAGACCATTGTCCATGCTGTATTGTTCTTTCGCAGACTCTGGTAATTTCCTGACCGAATTTTTCCCGTACACATTGATAAAACGGTGTAATGATGGCAACTTCATTACCTGCTTTTTGTAAAGCGGGGGGAAGAGAAAAAGCAACATCTGCCAATCCTCCGGATTTACTGAACGGAGCACATTCGCTGGTTACAAATAAAATTTTCATATTGATACCTCCCCTTCAGCTAAACTGAGGATATTTTTGAATTTTTATTATCATAACACATTTTAGATAATATTGAATATCGAAGCTTTTCCGTAAGTCTCAATAAGCTGAATAATTCGTAAAAATAGTCAATGAAAATCTATTGACAATCGGGAAAAACAGATTTAGAATAAATACATACTTTCGAAAACGTTTTCGGAAATAATAAAAAATGATCTCATCGAGGAGGGCATTATGGATAAAGATATACAAACAATATTTTTTGATGTAGGAAATACCCTGCGTGTTGTTTTGCCTGATAAAGCTTTTATTGATGCGGCAGAGACTGAATTGATGCGTTTGACAAAAACGAAGGAAACACACGATGCATTTTTTGAAAAACTTGAAACACGCTGGCAAGCTTATCGAAAATATGCTAAAACGTCTCTCCTCGATTGCTCTGAGATGGAACTATGGATGCAGTATTTGCTTCCGGATTACGATCCGGAATTGATTGCTTCCCATGCCAGCCGGCTGACGCGTCTGTGGCGCGATCATGACGGCCGCCGTGTTGCCCGCCCTGATGTGCGTGAGACATTGGAAGGACTTGACCGTAAAGGTTATACCATGGGGATCATTGCCAACACAATCACCGAAACTGAAATTCCGGATTGGATGGTGGAAGATCATGTCGCTCGTTTTTTCAAAACAACAATTCTCTCGTCAAAAGTACGACTGCGCAAACCGGATCCGGAAATCTATTATCTTGCGTGCAGGTGTATCGGTACAAAACCTGAAAATTGTGCATATGTCGGGGATAATCCGGTTCGTGATGTTGAAGGAACTCAGGCAGCAGGTTTTGGGATGATGATCCGAATCGATGAACCTGATACACTGAACAGGGAAAAGGCAACAGGCAGAGAATTTATTCCGGATCATGTAATTACCTCACTCCATGAACTGCTGGATATATTCCCTGACAGAAAAGGGTAATAAACATGAATAAAAATATCAAAGCAATTGTTTTTGACCTTGGCGGTACTTTGCGTATAGCAATAAAAGATGAAAAATGGATGGAAAAAGGTCGAATCAATATGGCAAACCTGGCCGGTACAGAACTGCCTTTTGAAGATTTTTATCAGATGGTTGAAGAACGTTATGAAAAATATCGTGAATGGGCTCTCAGAGAGAATAGGGAATCAGATGATGAAGAGCTATGGTGCAGGTGGCTGCTTTTTGATTATCCGAGAGACCTGATCATGAAAAACAGACATAAGTTATCTTATGAATACCGTCAATCAAAAGGCCGCCGTTTTTTAGTTGATCATGGTGAGGAAGTTCTGCGCGAACTTTACCGTAGGGAATATAAACTTGGCATCATCAGCAACCTGATAGGTGAGACAGAAGTATATGATTGGCTTGAGGAAGACGGTCTGAGTGATCTTTTTTCCTCAGTGATCCTTTCACCGGAATGCGGTCTGAGAAAACCGGATTCTGAAATATACCGGGTCTGCAGCCGTGACCTTGGAATTCCCTGTGAAGAGATTGCTTCGGTTGCTGATAACCAAGAACGCGATATAGAAGGTGCCCGTGAAGCGGGAATTGCTTATAATGTTATTTACAATTCTCCTGAAAAAAAGCATCCTGTTGATCCAAACGGAGAAAATCCTCCGGATGCAGTCGTAAATGATTTCTATGAGCTTCTTGCTCTGTTTCCACCGAAGGAGGCCTGATTGAATACTGATATTCGAGCAATTTATATTGATTTGGGAGATACTTTCCGGGTTGTTCTGAAGGAAAAGGATTATATTCTCGAAGCGAAGCGTAAAATAGCACAGATGTGTGATACAGATATGGATCCTGAAATATTATATGATGAAGTGATTTCGCCAAGATATGATATTTACCGTGAATGGGCGCTGAAATATTTCTGTGAAGCACCGGAGCAGGTTTTGTGGAGCAGATGGCTTGCTTATGACTATGATCCGGAGAGAATAAAAAAATACGCAGGTGAGCTGACGTATCAATATCGGAAAACAAAAGGTCGCCGTGTTGTGGTCGATGGCGGTGCTGATACAGTTAAAGAACTGAACCGCCGTGGATTTTCTGTAGGAATTATTTCGGATTTGGTCGGGACAAAAGAAGTTGATGAGTGGCTGGATGAGGATGGTCTGCGTCCGTATTTCAAAACTGTTCAGCAGTCTTCCATTTGTTATGTACGGAAACCGGGACCTGCAATTTATTATTATGCGATAAATGAAGTCGGAATTCCGGCAGAAAACAGTGCATTTCTTGGAGATAATCTGGATCGCGATATTATTGGGGCGAAGGCTGTAAATATGGGAATAACCATTGCCGCTAAATGGGGAGCAAAGAAATACAGTCTTACTTCAGAAAACCGCCCAGATTGTGTAATTTTTAAGTTTCCGCAGCTGCTGGATCTGTTTCCGGAACCGGGGAAAGTAAATTTACAGGCTATGATACCGCCGGAGAAGGCATGGCCGGGAGGTGAAAACTAATGATTGCAAAAAAGGTTACACATGGAGGGCATGAACTCGCAGAACTTGTCCGCGAATCCTATGCAAAGGGTGAAATCGATTACTCTCTGAACCCAATTACGCTTGGCACCGGATATATTCAGGATGGTGATAGTGTGGTTTTTTGCTGCCGCCGGGGAGAACGGGAGATAGAACTGACAGAAATGTTTACTGATCCGTCTTTTGATAAAACAGATCGGAGACTTCTGAAAGATCTTGATTTTACAATTTTGACACTTTATCATGAGAAATTTAAAAATTTACCGGTTGCTTTCGGTCCGTCTCATGTGAAGATGCCACTTGCTGAAATACTGAGCAAAGCCGGTAAAACACAGTTTCACTGTTCTGAATCGGAAAAATTCGCGCATGTTACTTTTTTTCTGAACGGCGGAGAAAACCAGCCTTTTCCCGGAGAGGTGGATACCTGTGTTCCATCATTGAAGGGAGTACCGTTTGATACAAAACCGGAACTGTCACTTCCTGAAGTTGCTGAAAAAGTAGTGAGTGCACTGGGTAAATATGATTTCATCGTTACCAATTTTGCCAACGGAGATGTGATCGGTCATACTTCAAATGATGCTGCAAAGATTGAAGCCGCAGGTCATGTAAGCAAAGCTTTGGAACAAGTCATTACAGCTGCACGGAAAGCCGGATATGTTATTGCGGTTACAGCTGATCATGGCAACATCGAAATGCTGCATACGGAAAAAGGAAAACCGCATGTAGCACATACATCCAATCTCGTGGCATTCATCATGATCGACCCTTTAAGGAATGATCCAATCATTCTGAAGGATGGGTCACTTAAAGATATTGCACCGACTGTCCTGAGTGTAATGGGAATAAAACAGCCGGCAGTGATGGATGGCGAGGTTCTTTACAGCGGACATGATTTCGGAAAAGGCCGCAAAATGCTGCTGATCATCTGTGACGGCTGGGGATTAGGTGACAAGACTGATAATGATGCGATTTTTCTCGGTGAAACACCTTACTGGGATAGTCTGCTTGAAAATGAGTCACATTCATCTTTGCACGCTTCCGGCAGTTATGTGGGATTGGGTGATGGCAAACCCGGTAATTCTGAAGCCGGACACAGCAACATCGGGGCGGGACGTGTAGTTCCGCAGGACGATATCCGTCTGGATACCGCAATTTTAGATGGTTCCTTTAGGAAAAATCCTGTGCTTATAAATGCTGTAGAAAGAGCTAAAGAAAAAGGGTGTCCGCTGCATTTGATCGGATTGCTTTCCAAAAAGTCTTCACATGGATCGATTTATTATCCGCTTGCGGTTGCTGAAATAGCAAAGGACCTGCCGAAAGTATATCTTCACGTGATTTTTGACGGACGGAGCACGGAGCCGGGGTCAGCACCTGCATTGCTTGAAGAATTAGATGATATGATTGAATCACGCGGTTTGAATCTGCAGGTTGCGGATGGCGTCGGACGCGGAATTGCGCTGGATCGAGACGGTAATTATTCAAAAGTGAATATGGCTTATGATAATATGATTTGTAAATAGAAACATATAAAAAATCATATTTTTCGTATTACAAAAGCCATAATTCATAAATCTTACAGGTTAACGGGATTGACAAACATACCGGAAATAAATAAAATAATATAATAATTACGAAAACGTTTTCGGAATGTCAATATACACCTGAATTGAGAGGTGAGTAATGTCAGATAATAAAAAGCCTTTCTCGTGGAAAAAGCTTAAGAATCAATTTCTGGATATAATTACGAATCCATTTAACATGATCGTGTTTATTTCACTGGTCCTGTTGATTTTCCTCATCGCGATTCCGTTGATTCGTATGCTGCGTACCACGTTTATTCTTGCAGCCGGGGAGCTGCGCCGCGTCCAAAAAACAACACCTGATGCACAGGTTGGTGATTTTACCCTTTATTATTGGAAGTATCTGCTGACGGGAAAGCTTGCCAAAGCAAATTTCTTTACCCCTCTGCTGCACTCCCTGACGATTGCTTTCTTTGTTACGATTCTTGCTGTACCTCTGGGTGCCGGATTAGCCTGGCTGATGGTTCGCAGTGACCTGCCTGGCAAACGCTGGCTGACACTTGGCATTATGATCCCGTATATGATCCCTTCATGGTGCAAATCAATGGCATGGCTGGCGGTATTCCGTAACAATCGGGGCGGCTCTCCCGGTTTTCTGCAGGGTCTTGGACTGGACATTCCGGACTGGCTTGCTTATGGTCCTATAGCGATCATTCTCTGTATGGTGCTGCATTATTACGCATTTACATATATCATGGTTTCAGGATCACTCAGATCCATCAACAGTGAGCTGGAGGAAATGGGGGAAATTCAAGGCGCAAGTAAAGTGTATATTCTTCGTTCCATCACACTCCCGTTAGTAATGCCCGCTGTTCTCTCATCTGCGATCATGACTTTGAGCAAGTCTATCGGGACTTATGGCGTTGCGGCAAACCTGGGGTTGCGTATAAGTTACTACACACTCGCAACCAAGATGCATGACTTCATCAATACGGGCTCCGCTACGGTAGGCTATTGTATGGCGATCCTCCTGATCATCATGGCTTCCGGTACAATCTGGGCAAATCAGGCTTTTATTGGTACCCGTAAATCTTATGAGACGATTGGCGGTAAAGGCGGGCACAGTACAATGATGAAACTGGGCTCTGCCCGTTATCCGATTATGGTCTTTTTAGGCATATTCCTGATTTTTGCCATGTTTGTTCCGATGTTCATCCTCGTAATGGAAACCTTCCAGATCCGTACCGGTGCCGGATACGGACCCGATAACCTGACACTTTATAACTGGAT
>CACYHU010000041.1 GCA_902774215.1 uncultured Chloroflexota bacterium | reverse complement strand
TCAAGGATGTCAAATTTAATTCCTGGCAATCAGCACAGAAATGTATAGCAGATATTATCCGGCTTGAATATGCCCGGCATGATGAGCTGATGAACAGCTCGCGGCTAAATTCATTTGAAAAAAATTATTATGAAAAACTGATCAATGGTGAAGCGGATGAGGTAGAACTCGCCGGGAGCCTTGATATGCTTTCAGGTATGCTGCGGAATCATTACGGGATCGAATCGGTCATCATTATTGATGAGTACGATACGCCGATTCAGCAGGGATATGAATGCGGATATTACAAAGAAGCGATCGATTTTATTCGAAATTTGTTTTCCGGTGCTTTTAAAGATAACCCAAATCTTGCTTATGGTTTTTTGACGGGGATCCTGCGTGTTGCCAAAGAAAGTATCTTCAGCGGAATGAATAATCTGATCGTCAATTCGGTCTTGACAAAAAGGTACAGTGAGTATTTCGGATTCACGCAGGAAGAAATAAAAACCATGACTGCTTATTATGATGCGAAGGATAAGTTTTCCGAAATATGTGAATGGTACGACGGTTATCTTTTTGGAAGATCAGAAATATTCAATCCATGGTCCGTCATCAATTACTTCAGTAATGAATGTGAACCAGGAGCATATTGGCAGTCGACAGGCAGCAATGAGATCATTGGTGATATTCTTACCAAAGCTACACCTGAGATCACGGAAAATTTACGGAAGCTGCTGCAGGGTGAGTCGATTTCGGCTTATATTGATACCGGTGTTATTTATCCGGAAGTCGTGAAGAATCCTCAGAGTATTTACAGTTTCCTGTTGGTTGCGGGATATTTGAAATTGTCAGAAGCAGTGCTGATGCCTGATGGTAACTATATGTGCAAAGTATGTATCCCCAATAAGGAGATCACATTCGTTTATGCAAAAGAGATATTGGGCCGTCTAAACATGCCGGAAAGTGAATCCACTGCCGTTGAAATCAGCCGCGCTGTTTATGATAAAGATATTGAAAAGCTGAAAGCCAGCATTGAGAAATATCTGATCCAAACAATCAGCGTTTATGACACAGGCAGCGAAGCCTTTTATCAAGGCTTGATGCTTGGTTTGTGTGCAATTTTGAACAATCGCTATCAGGTCAAATCAAATCGTGAATCAGGTCTGGGGCGATTTGATATTCAGCTCTATCCTCTGACAGAAGATCTGCCGGGTTTTATTTTTGAACTGAAACACACAAAAGAAGAGAATGTTGATTTGGATCAACTCGCTTGTGATGCTTTGGCTCAAATCGATGAAAAGAAATATGATGCTGAGATGACTGAATCCGGTATCAAAGAAATCATAAAAATCGGAATAGCTTTTCATGGAAAGAATGTCTACATAAAACCGTAGAAAGAGTCTTGTATCGAGTAGGTTATCAGATGGGGAAATCCGATATGAATAATATAATCACACGGCACATACCGGAAATAGATATTCGGGAGATTGACAACATTTCTTTTGAAGATGTTTTACAGAAATCTCTCCATAAATCAGTTGATTATGATGCGGATAAATGGCTGTATGTCCCCAATTCATATACTGAATACCGTTATATTCTGGGAACAAAAGGGAAAAATCCCATAATATGTATTGGGATCAATCCATCAACGGCAAAACCCGGTGCATTGGATCCAACATTGAAAAGTGTTGAAAGGATCGCCCTCGCAAACGGATATGATTCTTTTCTAATGATGAATGTTATCGCTCAGCGTGCAACACTTCCGGATGATCTCGATACAAAGTTCAACAAAGCTCTTCATGAGGAAAATATGAAGAGTTTTGAATATGTATTGAGTCTGACTGCAAATCCACATATCTGGGCTGCCTGGGGAACGATTATCATGAAGCGGCCATATCTGATGAATTGTCTTTCAGATATAGCTTCATTATCAAAAGATTGCAACACAACATGGCTTTGTGCCGGAGAGTGTTCAAAAGCAGGTCATCCGCATCATCCCCTTTATCTGAAGAAAGATGAACAACTAAAGCT
Source organism: uncultured Chloroflexota bacterium (assembly GCA_902774215.1). Taxonomy (GTDB): domain Bacteria; phylum Chloroflexota; class Anaerolineae; order Anaerolineales; family Anaerolineaceae; genus Flexilinea. Next base: position 75,148 of record CACYHU010000041.1, on the reverse strand, counting down.
ATTTGATATAGAAAACTATCTGAACCAAGCCTTCTGAATCTGTAATCCTCTATATTTGGCAGACATGAAATTATTGCCATGTTCGGTTGAGAAATAATACTAAAACCTATTGAATGATTATCGGAGAGAAATTATGCCAATTTAGAATGAAGATGAGAACCGGAAAAATGATAAAGTATTTCTTAAATATTGTTAATATTCATAATTTATCTCTTTAGAAAAAATAAAACTTCCGAAAAATCGGAAGTTCTTTTTCTTTAAGATTCTGAAAAGTCTTAAATTGCGTATAGGTTGTCAGTGGGCCCGGCTGGGTTCGAACCAGCGACCAAGCGGTTATGAGCCGCCTGCTCTGACCGCTGAGCTACGGGCCCGAACATCAAAATAGATTATAAACCAGTTTTTTTAGTTTTGCCAATATTTGCGATGAAATGGTTATTATCGGGTTTCTGCCCCGGGATCCGGGGGAGAATGATAGCTGAGTACTGAATTTTGCATTAACAAAAAATTGCATTATAATATATAGACCACCCAGGTCCGCGAAGGAGAGAGCGCGGTTTTGGCAGTAAGGATTATCATTATGAGAAGAACACTGATCCAAAATGCGCGTATTTATACGCCGGACAGGCCATCTTTTACAGGCTGGCTGCTGATTAAAGACGGAAAAATCGCTGATTTTCGCGAGAATCCGGTTCCTGAAGAGCTTATCCGCAATGCTGATGAATTTATTGACGCGGCAGGGCAGGACCTGCTGCCGGGTTTTATTGATATCCATACACATGGCTGTCTGGGCTTCTGCACGATGGATGCGGACCCGGAAAAGCTGCTGAAGATCGCTTCCTTCCATGTCACACACGGGGTGACGACTTTTCTGCCGACCACGATGACTGATACGACTGAGTCTACGGTGCGCGCGATTCGCTGCGTGACGGATTTCGTGGGAAAGCGCGGCGATTTCGCAAAGATCCCCGGAGTCCATCTGGAGGGGCCTTTCTTCAACGCTGAGAGATGCGGCGCACAGGATACTGCCAATATCCGCCGGGCGACGGCTGGAGAATGCAAGACTTTTCTGGACGCGGGTATCATTAAGCGTATTGCCATCGCTCCGGAGTTCCCGGAGAATCTGGCCGCGGCAGATCTGTTCCATGAAGCCGGTGTCAGTATCTCTGCCGGGCACACCAATGCCACTTATGCGGATATGACCGAGGCGCTCCGTCATGGATTCCGCAGTGTCACCCATCTTTATAACGGAATGAGTTCCTTTACCCATCGAGAGCCCGGTGTGGCGGGTGCGGCACTTTCCATGGATGGTTATACCTGTGAGATCATCTGTGATAATATCCATTCCCATCCGGGGGCGCAAAACATCGCCTGGCGCTGTAAGGGCGCTGAAAAGATCGTACTGATCACGGATATGATCCGGCCTTCCGGGCTGCCGGACGGCCGCTATCCCCAGGCGGACGGAAGTGAATTCATCGTCAGCCATAACGGGACCGAGCTGCGCATCCCCAGCGGTGTGCTGGCCGGCAGTGCTCTGACCATGGAACGCGGACTGAAGAATTTCACCGAAAACGCGAATGCTTCCCTTGAGGAAACTTGGCGGTGCAGCAGTCTCAATGCCGCCCGGCTGATCGGTATCGACAGCCAGACAGGTTCCATCGAAAAGGGAAAAGCGGCGGATCTGGTCCTTCTTGACAGTGAATATAACGTAAAACGAACAATTATTGAAGGAAATTCAGTATTTGCAAGTCAGGGGTAGGAAACTGAAAGGAAGTATACAAACTTTAAACTCCTGATTACGGAAAAAGGTTTTGATCAATATGCGACATATATTTGTGACCGGTGCAGCGGGGTTTATTGCATCCAGGATCTGCGAAATGCTTTTGGATGAAGGCGCTGAAGTCACCGGTATCGACATCCTTAATGACATATATGATGTCCGGCTGAAGGAATACCGGCTCAACAGACTTATGGGACGGGATGGTTTCCATTTTTCCCGGACCGATATCACTGATTTTGAGGCTCAGGACCGTTTGTTTTCGGAGCATCATTATGACGCGGTAATCAATATTGCCGGGATACCGGGGGTACGGCTGAGTATGAAGGATCCCTGGCTGTACCTGAATGTCAATACCGGCGGGGTTATCAATCTGCTGGAGTGCTGCCGTCGTCACGGGGTGAAAAAGTTCATTCAGGCTTCCACCTCTTCGATTTATGGTGAAAATGCTCCGTTCCCGACGGATGAGAGCGCTTCATCCGACCGTCCGCTGCAGCCATATGCCGCGAGTAAAAAAGGCGCGGAGGCGGAGTGCCACGCATATCATTATCTTTATGACATAGATGTGACGATATTCCGCTTTTTCACCGTTTACGGACCGGCGGGGCGTCCGGATATGGCGATTTACCGCTTTATCAAATGGATCGCGGAAGGTGAACCGATCCAGCTCAATGGAGACGGGAACCAGACCCGCGGGTTCACCTATGTTGACGATATTGCCAAAGGCTGCATCCTTGGCCTGCAAAATGTCGGGTTTGAAATTATGAACCTTGGCGGACATGAATCAATTTCCATCAATGATTTGATCCATAAACTGGAAAAAATGATCGGCAGGGATGCAATCGTTGAACATAGGCCTGTTGTGAAGGCTGATATGCTGGCCAATCTGGCGGATATTACCAAAGCACGGAAGCTTTTGAACTGGAATCCGGAGGTTGAACTGGATGATGGTCTGCGCAGGACTGTTGACTGGTACCTGCAGGGCCGCGGCTGGCTTAAGGATATTCGGATCTGATGCAGACGTTTTGGCAGAGGCTGTATGGCTGGTTCAATGACCGTGTATTGCGCCGAGTGCTGCGCAATTCGACGTATTTGATCCTCAGCAACCTTATCAGCGTATTCCTGACGATATTTATCACCCGGAAGCTGGGTGTCTATAACTATGGTATTTTGGGACTGATCACGTCCTATGTGACAAATGTCAACAAGCTGTTCTCGTTCCGCATGAATGAAGTCGTGGTGCGGTATGTCGGGGAGGCTTATGTCACTCAGGATCATGCCCGAACCGGTGCCCTTATCAAGTTTGCCGCGCTGGTGGAGGCAGTCACGTCCCTGTTTGCCTTCATTTTTATGGCTGCAACATCACGGCTTGGGGCTCAAATATTCCTGGATGATGCGGAGCTTTACGGGCTGGTGATGTTTTACGGAATCTCTATCATCGGCGGGCTCGTCATGGAAACGGCCAACGGGGTCCTGCGTGTTATCAACCGGTACCGCTCCATCGCGCTTGTGAGCCTGATCCAGAATGTCATCGTGGCGGGGATCGTATATTTTTCCACTGTCAATAATCTCGGGCTGATGGGGATCCTGAGCGCTTACATGATCGGGAAGGTCCTGCTTGGGATCGCACCGGTGATCCTCTGTGGGATGTGGCTGCCGAAAAATATCGGAAAGGATTGGTGGAAAGCCCCGATTTCACTGATCACGGATAAAAAGGATATCCTGCGCTTCACCGTCTCAACGAATATTTCCAGTACGATCAATCTGATCGCCCGTGACGGCGAGCTGCTTTGGGTCGGTGCGCTACTCAGCCCGCTTTATGCCGGTTATTACAAGACAGCGATGACTGTTATCAATATGGTGCTGACGCCTATTAATCCGCTGATCGATACATCTTATCCGGAAATGAACCGGGCGATCATTCAGAAAAAGTGGGGCAAGATCAAGCGTTTGCTGAGTAAGATCACGGCTCTTTCTGCTGTATGGACAGGCGCGGCTTTTGCCGGACTGCTGTTTTTGGGAAAGCCGCTGCTTTTCCATGAAGTGAATATACTTGGCTTATCTTTTCAAATATTTAAAGAAGAATTTCTGCCTGCCTATGACATTATTATGATTTTGATGTTCGGGTATGGGATCGCCAACATTTTGTTCTGGAACCGGACCCTTCTGCTGGCTTTCAGCGAGGCGGATTACGCTACAACAGTCAGTTTTTATACGATGCTCGCGAAGATGTTTATGACGATCGTGTTTGTGCCGCGAGGGGCTTATTATATCGAAGCGATCCTGCTTTCGGCTTATCTGGCGGTTTCCGTTCTGATCATGACCTGGCATGGATTATCTGATCTGCGAAAGGCGGAAAAAGATCACCCGGATCCGGTAGAACAGGCAGTACCTGATAAGGTGCCTTCATGATCATTGCCTGCGCTACCACGACCAAACTGCTTTCCGAAACAGCCAATTCGATCCAGGCGGTGATGGCTTGTGAAGGGCTGCGCCGCTGCGGTGCTGAAATCCAGCTGTTTGTTCCCGGGGCAGGGGATATTTCTTTTGATGAAGTCCGGGCTCATTATGGGATGCACTGCGAGCCTTTCCCTGTAACATATCTGAGATCCGACCCTCATCTCCACCGGATGGATTTCACGCTTTCGGCACTTGCCGCCATGAGGCGGATCCACGCAGAGGTCTGTTATACCTGGACGATCCAGCTGGCAGCGGCGGCGGCATTGGAAGGCATGGAGACCGCTTATGAGATCCATGACCTGCCGACCGGCGGCGGGATCCGCTGGTTTGATCTGTATACCCGGTCAAGGGCTCCGAAAAAAATCATCTGCATTACCAAAGCATTGAAAAATCGTCTTTTGGCACACTTTCCGCATCTTAAGGAAAAAGACTGTCTGATCATGCCGAACGGCTTCTCTCCGGAGGATTATGAATCTTTGCCGGATCTTGCAGAGGCGAAACGGCAGATGGGCTTTCATCCGGAACGCACGGCGGTATCCTGCAGCGGACATCTCTACGAAGGCCGCGGCTCTGAACTGTTTCTGCAGCTGGCAGCGCGCTTTCCGGAGGCGGATTTTCACTGGTTCGGCGGAACGCCGGACGCTGTGGAGCATTGCTGTGAGGAGATCCGGCAAAACGGACTGAATAACGTTACCTTTCATGGATTTGTGCCGCGTGACCGTCTGCCGCTTGCTCAGGCAGCCTGCGACGTGCTGCTGATGCCTTACGATAAACAGATCGCAGGGTCAGGCGGCGGAAATTCGGCGGAGATTTGTTCTCCGATGAAGATGTTTGAATATATGGCAGAAGAACGCTGTATTCTCAGTTCCGGGCTGCCGGTGATCCATGAAGTCCTCGATGAGAGCTGCGCTGTATTTTGTGAGCCGGAAAACCCGGATTCCTGGACCGAAGGGCTGCGTTCGGTTTTGGATGATCCGGATTTGCGCCGGAAGCTCGCGAAAGCTGCCAAGGCCCGCTCCGCACAATATACCTGGCAGAAACGTGCCGAAATCTATCTGAATGGGAGACATCATGCGTAAAAATTCATCGCTGCTCTGGTACATCCTGATTATCGTTCTTCTGACAGCCGGAATATCTGCGGCCATGGCCCGCTGGACGGAAGGCTCACCTGATATCACCTTCCGGCTTTCTGCCGCAATCTCTCTGCCCTGTCTGATCCTTGCTGTCGTAGCGTGGAAATGGGCCGGTAAGGGAAAGACTCTGGCAGTAATGATGTTCCTTGCGTTTGCACTGCGGCTGGGTTTTGGGCTGGCAACCATTAATCTGCTGCCGATATATGGGCATCCGGATGAGCGTCGTGAAGAAAAAGGGTATCTTTTTGATGACGCATGGCGGCGGGACGCGGAAGCCTGGGCTATTGTGGAAAAGGAAGATATCAGCTTCAAAGATACGCTGATCCGTTCTTACCATAATGATCAATACGGCGGGCTGACTGCCATGACGATCTGGCTGTATAAATATTTCTCTCCCGATGCGCGCCGTTTTACGGTCATTATGCTGTTGGGTGATTTTATCGCTGCCCTCGGGCTGCCTTTCCTGTGGAAGGGACTCCGGAACCGTTGGGGCAGCCGTATCGCTTCGATCGGGTGCTGGGCATATGCATTTTATCCGGATGCGATATTTTTTGCCGGTGCGCCGATGCGGGAACCTTTCCTGAACGGGATACTCTGCGTGGCTTTCTGGGCCCTTTCATCCTATCGGGAGCATAAGATCCATTCGATCGATATTCTGGTTGTGTGCATGGTCTGCTGCCTGCCCTTTTCTTCCATGGTGGCTGTGGTCCTCATCGGGATCATGATATTCTGGATCTGGGCTGAGATGCTGATCCCGCGGTCCAGAAAATGGCTGTGGGGCGGGATAATTCTCATGGCCTTCTGTATCCTGGCGGCAGTTATTATTGCGCTCCCTGTTTTTCAGGAATGGATCCATTTTGATGTTTTCACAACAGAAATCGCGTCCGGCTGGGTCGAAAAAGTTGTCGGAGAGATCGGCGGGCAGTTCCGCTCCATTTTTGTAGCTATTTATGGCCTTTGCCAGCCCGTGCTTCCTGCCATCGCTGTTTATCCGGTCGCACCGGCCTGTGATCTGGCACATGGACCCTGTACGACGATTTACTGGAAGGTCACGGGGGTTTTCCGCGCTGCCGGCTGGTATATCCTGGTGCCTTTCCTGTTTTATGCCATCTTCTCAACGCTCCGGATCAAAGATAAGCGTGAAAAAGCGCTGATGGTCGTCAATGCCGTTTTTGTTGTGGTCTGGCTGTTCATCAGCTCCCTGCGGGCGGGCGGTGATCAGATCGACAACCCCCGTTACCGTGTTATTTTCCTTCCCTGGCTGGTATTCATGGCAGCCTGGGGTATTGATTTCGCGCTGAAGAACCGGGATTGGTGGCTGGTTCGCTGGATCGCCATTGAGGTCATCTTCCTCGGATTCTTTACGCAGTGGTACTACAGCCGTTACAGCGGCGATGCGATCCGCCGTTATCCTTTCTGGCGTACGGTGATCTATATCTGCATCTGTTCCGCAGCTGTTTTCGCAACGGGAATCATTGAAAAAATAATAAACAGGAAAAACAGTGATCAGGATTCGGGTGTCAGCAATTCGTAACCGGCGGTGATAAAATGTTTTTGCCAACAACAAAAGCTGAAATAGAAAAACTCGGCTGGGATGTTCCGGATGTTATCCTGGTGACGGGGGATGCCTATATCGATTCTCCGCATATCGGTATCGCGGTGATCGGTCATGTGCTGCTAAATGCCGGTTATCGTACCGCGATAATAGCCCAGCCGGATGTGAATTCAGCGGCGGATATCACAAGGCTCGGTGAACCGAAGCTTTTTTGGGGCGTTTCTGCCGGGTCGGTAGACTCCATGGTGGCAAACTACACAGCCTCGAAAAAGCCGCGGAAAAGTGATGACTACACACCCGGCGGAGTCAACAACCGCCGTCCGGATCGTGCCTGCATGGTTTATACCAACCTGATCCGCCGCTATTTCAAAAATACAAGGCCGGTGATGCTCGGCGGCATTGAAGCATCTCTGCGCAGGGTCGCGCATTATGATTTCTGGAACAACAGGATCCGCGGTTCGATCCTTTTTGATGCCAAGGCGGATTACCTGATTTACGGGATGGGCGAGAAAGCAGTTCTGGAGTTTGCCTTCGCGCTCAGCAAGGGGCTGCCGGTGGAAAAGATCCGCGGTCTGGCTTATAAGGCGAAAGAGCTCCCTGAGGGAGCTTTGGAGCTGCCCCCTTTTGAAGCTGTGCGGGATGACAAACAGGCGTTTATTTCCATGTTCCGGACATTTTACGAAAATTGCGATCCGATCCATGGAAAAACCCTTGCCCAGAAGCATGGTGACCGTTATCTGATCCAGAATCCTCCGTCAAAAACCATGACACAGCCGGAGCTGGATGCTGTTTATGCACTGCCGTATGAGCGGGATGTTCATCCCTACTATAAAAAGCAGGGCGCTGTTAAGGCATTGGAAACGATCCGTTTTTCCGTAACGACCCATCGGGGCTGTTACGGAGAGTGCAATTTCTGCGCAATCGCGGTCCATGAAGGCCGGACGGTTCAATGGCGTTCGGAAAATTCGATCATGAATGAGATCAAACATATTGCCGCACTGCCGGGGTTCCGCGGGATCATTCCCGACATGGGCGGTCCGACAGCGAATATGTACGGTTTCGAGTGCCTGAAAAAACTGAAATTCGGAGGGTGTAAGAACAAACGCTGCCTGTTCCCGGAGCCATGTCCTTCACTTGGGATCAATCATGAAAAACTGACAGGACTGCTGCAGCGGGCACGCCGTATCCCCGGGGTCAAACAGATTTTTACCGCGTCCGGTATCCGTTATGATATGATCCTTGCGGATCCAGGTGCGGGAACGCATTACCTTGATGAGATCTGTCGGTACCATATATCAGGACAAATGAAAGTGGCTCCGGAGCATCATAATCCGAAGGTTTTGGCACTGATGGGAAAACCCGGCGTCGAAAAACTGCAGGAATTCCGGGCACTTTTTGACCGGCTCAATAAAAATGCGCCGCATAAACAGTTCCTGACCTATTATTTTATAGCTGCTCATCCGGGCTGCACGCTGACGGATATGCAGTATCTGCGCAGGTTCGCTGATGAAAAGCTGCATATGACGCCTGAACAGACCCAGATCTTTACGCCGACTCCTTCCACCTGGTCCACACTGATGTATGTAACGGAGACAGATCCTTTCCATGACGAGCCGATTTTTGTTGAAAAAGATCCGGCAAAGCGGCAAAAACAGAAAGACATCCTTGTTCCAAAACAAAAACCGTAGGCAAAAAACAGGATACCGGTCATGAAAGATGTACTGATATATAACCCGCACGCTTCCAAAGGAATGAAGCGCTTCAAAGAGAAAAAGGTCATGGAAGCTTTTTCTGCTGCCGGGCTTACCCCGCAGCTGATCAAAACTGAACGGCCCGGACATGCCGCGGAGCTCGCGGAGGCTGCCGCAAAAGACGGCGCGGACCGTGTGTTTATTACCGGGGGAGACGGGTCCATCAATGAAGCGGTGAACGGGCTGGTCAATGCACAAAAACAGGGATTTACCGGTACAGCGCTTGGTTTTATCCCTACCGGACGTGGAAATGACTTTTGCGATGCGCTTGGCATTCCGGGCAAGCTGCATGAAATCATTGAAATTCTCCGGCGGGATCACCGCATCCGCTGCGACATCGGTGCAGCCGGAGACGGTACCTTTGAGCATTACTTTATCAATGGTTCCGGGTTCGGCATTGAATCTGCCATCAATTATTATGCTGACCGGTCCATAATTTCAGGTAAACTTTCTTATATTTACGGGATCGTTCGATCCGTTTTTACCGATTTGCTTGTGCAGGAGGCGGATTTTGATCTTGACGGGAAAACAATGCATTATCCTTTTGTTCTGCTCGCCGCGATGAACGGGAGGCAGGAAGGCGGCGGGTTCCGTCTGGCACCGGATTACCGTCTGGATGACGGCCTGCTTGATATCTGTCTGGTCGGCGGCAATGTTCCTGTTCCCCGGCTGTTTCTGACGATCCCGCACCTCTCCTCCGGTGATCTGAATTGTCCGGGAATTCTATCCATGAAGGCTTCTTCGATCCATGTCCATCTTGATCCGGACAAAAAAGGACTTTTCAGCCAGGTCGACGGGGAAACGATCATTGAGCGGGGATATGAATTTTATTCAAGGATCTCACCATGGAAAATAGAGATTATCACCGGGGAGGAATACGAATGAACCTCAAATCGAGCCAAAATCAGATTTTTGAAAAATTCGGGAAGAACAGGGAACAGATATTGTTTGTTTTCGCTGTTTCTTTCTGCGTATTTACCTTTACTCTGTCTCTGATCCGGGCGGCGGTCACGGCGGTCACATATGATGAAGCCTCCACATATCTGCGTTATTATCAGGAAGATTTTTTTGCCCGGGATGTTTTATACTGGTATTTTTCCGGTCCCGGGTGCATCGCCAACAATCACTGGCTGAACTCATTTCTGATCTGGATCCTCGGGAGGATAACCGGCATCAGATTCAGCGAGTTTATGGTCCGGTTACCGATCCTGGTGTTGTATGCGGTTTACCTGTTCGCGGTCTGCCGGTCGTATAAGAAGAAGGTGATTTCTTTCCCTGTTTTGATCCTGCTCGTCGGGAATTATTACCTGCATGAATTTTACGGGCTCGCCAGAGGGTATGGCATGGCAAATACCTTTGTTTTTCTCTTCTGCCTCAGCTATATGAACTGGAAACAGTCGGATTTCAGCCGGATGAGATATCTGAATTTTGCCATGATCTGGGCGGTTTTTGCTGTTTTGTCAAATACGATCGTTTTGCTGCTTTATCCGGCGGTCGGTATTCTTTGTCTGTACAGACTGATTTCAAAAAAACAGTTCCGTAATTTTCTGAAAAATTGTTCAATCGTATTTGCCGGTTTTCTCGCGGTGACTGTTTTGATGGTGATCTATCATTTCAATATATCCGCACCGGGAAAGATGCTTTATACCGGCGGGCATAATTTCTTTGATAACTTTGTCAAAGGATATATCGAAATGTTCGTACCTGGGGAACCTATGCTCACGATCATATCGATCGCGGTGACCGCACTGGTGCTACTTGCGGTTCTCCGGATCAATAAAGGGATGAAAGAACTGGACTTCGGTGTGATGATGTTCCTGTTTATTCTCACGAATCTTATCATTCATCCGCTGACGGCACCGAAGGGGTACATCGCGACCCGGGTTCTGCTGCCTTTTTACGCGTTTATGGTTCTTGCTGTCAATGAGATCTTTCAAACCGCGTACAGTCTGCCGTTGGTCAACGGGAAGGGAATTCCCGTGATATTCGGGAAATATATTGCAGCTGTGCTTTGTGCCTTATGCGTCTGCATCTTTGTTTCGCGGATCGATCTGGATAAAACGAAAGACTGGAAAAATGATTACCGGTACAGGACTTTGGAAATCGGAAGCGACATAACCGGCGTGCCACATAATGCGGACTGGGGTCATCCTTCCGGAGATTTCTATATTAAGAAAGATGAAGCTATCGTCGAAGAATTCTACAGCTATCTGCGGTGAGACCGCTTTTCGGTCATTCCCGGCTGCCGGACGTCAGGACAGCTGCCATCAGCAGCGGCAGTCCGATAAACAAGCCATAAACATAACGGAATTCATTATAAACCGGTGAAGGGAGAATGCTCAGCCACAGGAGCAGCCCCTGCAGGAAGAGAATAAATTTTTTCCGGTTCTGATACAGGCACCAGAAACCACAGAAAAGCCACAGCCACCAACATGCGCCGCGGCTGGTGAGAAGCGGCAGCAGCGGCAGCTTCAGATCCTGATGATAGGCATGCCATTTGTATATTCTGTCAATAATTGAGGCTGTAAACAGCGGCTCTGAATGGATATCGCCTAAAGGCTGGCCCAATACGACACCGTAAAATGTGGTCCAGTACTGCGTTTCCGGGAACCAGTATCCGTAGTTGTTGTGAAGAAAAGCTTCCAGACAGGTGACAGGATATCTTACGATAAATTTCAGCCACAGTGAGAAAAATGCTTTGGGATCCCGATGATATTGATCCATGCGGAAGTGGACCTTCACCGGATCCGCGAATGTGCCGTTGTATTCCCGCCAGACTTCCGGAACGTCATACCAGCTGTCATAAAGCTCCAGATCCCTGCGGTCGATCTCCTCATAGTGTTCGGAAATCACTCTGGCCATCTGCTGCTGGGGGAGAGAAAGGATCAGACCCGATTCCACTTTTTCCACGTTCAGCAAAGGCGATAGCAGAAAGTTCCAGACACAAAGGATCCCCCAGGTGATCCCTGCCGCTGCCAAAATCTGTCTTTTGAAAGCCGGGAAACGCAGCAGGAAAAAAAGCGGAAGAAAAATGGTTATCAATATGCCGTTATGCCGGGTCAGCGGCAGCAGGACCATGGTTGCTGTCAGCCAAAACAGGCTGGTTTTCCTTTGGAAAAATTTATCTTCATTTTCAGAAGCGGCGTCCACGCAAAGCAGCAGTCCCAGAAAACAAATGGAAAAGGGAATATCCTTCCAGAGCGTAACGCTGTAAAGCGTATGTACAGGATAAAGTGCGAACCAGGCAAAGATCAATCCGCAGAGAAGCCTGTTTTTGATGTAATGGGTGATCCGTTCAAAGCATAAGGCAAAAATCAATGTCATCAGAGCCATTTGCAAAAATGAAGTGACTCCGATGCCGATCTGGAGTGATCCTGTGAATTTTTCAATGGGCAGCAGGATGCAGCGCAGAAGCAGGTCCAAAAAAGCCGAATGATGATTGCTGAGCTTTTCAGTGTGTATGGCATCATAAACCTGCGCTGCTGAGTCATAGGTCATATTTGCCGGATAACAATAGAGGTACCAGGGAATATAGGCAATAAGAAAAAGTGCCCAGATCAGCAGGACCTTTTTAACTGAGAATTTCCCTGGTATACCAGTTCCGTCCCCGATCTGTGCGTTCCGCAGGAACCGGAAAAGCAGAAAAGATGAGCAGTAATACAAAACAATATGGGAAAAAAGCAGATTCAGGTAATTCAGAAGCTGGCTGCGGCTTTCCCATATCCACTTCAGCGATTCCCTTTTTTCAAAACTGATGCCGAAACAGAAAAAAAGCGCAGTTATGACCGAAAATGATAATGAATAAATTTTCAGTCGTTTGTCCGTTTCCTTTCTGCTGATGGTGATGCCCCATATGAAGAAGAGCATCAGGATCAGCCAGAAAAAGGATTCCGGATCATTCAGTGAAAAACCATCGGTGGTTACATCAAAGCGGAACCCCCGGACTGCCAGAAAACTTATCAGGATCGCTGCGGCAAGTGTCATATTATGTTTTATCTGCCGGAAGCCGGTTTCCCGGCTGTTTTGAGGTCGTTTGATCTACGGCTCAGGCTTGCAAAAAGAACCAGCGGGAATCCGACCAGCAGGCCGTAACCGTAGCGGAAGTCATTTGTGATCGGAACCAGAAGGATCCCGAGCCAAAGCGCGAATCCGGTCATAAACAGTGCAAATTTCTTCCGGTTGCGGTACAGACAATAACAGCCGCAGTATACCCACAGCCACCAGTATGCTCCCGGACTGAACAGAAGGAAAAGCACCGGCGTTTTGGTAAACTGATACTGTTTCAGCCAATTGATAATTTTTTCAACATATCCGAGCCTGATGATCGGTGCGGGATGAATGTCCTCGACCTTTGTGCCGTCGTACATGGAATAATCAGATATCCATTGGTTGACTTCAGGGAACCAGAAACCGTAGTCATTCAGCAAAAAAGCCTCTATGTAAGCCAGAGGGAATTTCAGCCCGGTTTTGACCCAAAGTGAGAAAAATTTGAAGGGATTTTCATGAAACAGCTCGTTCCTGAACTGGTCTTTGACCGGGTCTGCGATACGGGGATTGTAAAGCGTCCAGATTTCGGGTACATAGAAATAATTCTGCAGCTCTTTCAGCTCCTCTTCCGTCATTTCATCCCGGTGTTCATCCATTGTCCGGACGATCTGCTGTTCCATGAAGGTGTAAACATGTGCCGGCTGGATATCGGTTATGTTCAGTGCCGGGATCAGGATCAGCTTCCAGCTGAAAAATACCAGCAGAACACCGGCAAAACCGAGGAGTATCTGTTTTCGAAAATTTTTAAAGCGGAATAAAAAGTATATCGGGAGAACAATGGTAACTGTGATGCCGTTGTGTCTCATCAGCGGCAGCAGAAGGAGACACAGGAACAAAAGAAATACCTTTTTCCCGCTGCTGAAAAAGGCACTTTCATCATTAGCGGCGGAATCAATGCAAAGCAGCATGATCAGGAAAAAGACGGAGAACAGAATATCCTTCCATAATGTGACGCTGAACAGCTGATGGATCGGATACAGCGCAAACCACAGAAAAACGATCACCGAGATCAGCTTATTGTGCATATACCGCCGGATCCATTCATAGCAGAAGGCAAAAATGAATGTGATGATCAGCATCTGCAAAAGGGTGCAGATCCCGACCCCGGTCTGGTATGATCCGGTAAACCGGTGTACCGTGAGCAATATTCCTCTTATCACGAGGTTCAGTATTGCGGAATGGTGATTGCTGAGGGAATCAAGGCTGATGGCATCCATGATCTGGTTCAGCGAATCCGGTGACAGAAGGCCGGGATAGTAAAGCAGATACCAGGGAATGTAAAACACAAGGAGAATTATCCAGTATAACAAAACCCTTTTTATAGAGAAGGTGTATCCTTGTGAACTTTTGGCTGAAGCCGGTGCGTTCCTCAGCATGTGGAAGGAGAGAAAGGCAAAGGAATAGTATAAAACTGTATGACCAAAGAAAAGATTCAGCGTGTTGATCAGGTAGGAACGGGTCTCCCAGATCCAGGAAAGACGGTACATTTTTGACAGGCTGAGCCCGAGCACATAGAAAAGTGCTGCGGTCACAGCAAAAAGTGCCGCACAGAGCTTTAGCTTTTTGTCTTTTTCGCGGATACTTTGATAAATGACCCAGGTGAAGAATAAGAAAACAAGCAGCCAGGTGAATGATTCGGTATTGCCCAGGACCAGATAATTTGTGGTTAATTCCATCCGGAATCCACAGACAGCGATAAATGCAAGCAACAAAGACAATGCCAATACCATAATTTACTCCTGAACAATATTTTACCGGCTGTGATCTCCGATATCTGGTTCTCTTCTCCCAAAGGCTGCGGCCATCATCAGCGGAAGTCCGATAAACAGACCGTATACATATCTGTATTCATTATACACCGGTGAAATCAGAATTCCTGTCCAGAGGGAAAGACCGCAAAAGAAAAGGATAAACTTTTTCCGGTTGTCAAACAGGCAGAAGCATCCGCAGAAGATCCAGATCCAGAAACACGCACCGCGGCTGAAGAGCAGCGGCAGCAGCGGGAGTTTCAAAAACTGATCACCGCTGATATAATCAAAAACCTTTGTCAGTACTCCGGAGGAAAATAACGGAGCTGCGTGCACATCTTCAATATCCCATTTTCCTGCATCAACACCGGAGGAAACGACCCAATAATGTGTTTCCGGAAACCAGTATCCGTAATTATTTGCCAGCAGAGCCTCGAAGTAATCCACAGGATATCGCCTGCCCAGTTTTGCCCAGGACGAAAAGAAACCGGCCGGATCCGCCCGGTACAGGTCATCCCGGAAATGTCTTTTTACCGGGTCAGGGGAGAGCTCTTCATGGTGTACGTTCATCGCCCTGGCCATCTGCTGCTCGAGCACTGAAAGTGCCTGCCCTGCGGGAATTTCAGTCACGTGAAGTACAGGCAGTACGAGAAGCTTCCACAAGCCGAAAACCAGCAGCGCACCGCAGCAGATCAACCCGGTCTGTCTTCTGTGGTGCCTGAACCGCAGCGGCAGGAAAATGCACATTGCCACGCTGATCAGGATCCCGTTATGTCTCATCAGGGGAAGAAGGACAAGCGTCAGAAGCAGAGCGAGCCTTTTCATCCGGCTGCTGAAGTAATTCTCTTCATCCTCCGCGGCAGCGTCGAGACACAGCAGAAGTGCAAGAAAACAAACAGAAAACAGGACATCCTTCCATAAAGTGACGCTGTAAATATTGTTGACCGGAAAGATGGCATACCAAAGGAAAACAAAGACACGGGACAGCGTATTTGTCAGATATTTACGAACCCATACGCAGGTAAGTGCAAAAATAAAAGTGACGATCAGCATTTGCAAAAGCGTTGTGACAGCCACACCGTTTTGCAGTGATCCGGTCATGTTCCGTAAAGGAAATATCACGAGCCGCATCATCAGTGTCAGGAAAGCAGAATGATGGTCCCGGATGCCATCCAGGGTGATGGCATCATTGATCTGATCCGCGGTGTCCTGGGTCACGATGCCGGGATAAAAGTGCATATACCAGGGAAGATAAAGGATGAGCAGGATAAACCAGTAAATTAATACCCGCCTGAAAGAAAATATTCCGGTCTCCGCTGCGTTCCGGCGATCCTGTTCAAGGTATTTGAATCCTGAAAAAGCCGCACAATAATACAGCACTGCATGAGAAAAAAACAGATTGAGTACATTCACCGAAACATCAGGATCTCTCCAGACCCATGAAATACCCTTCATCTTTTCCATTCCGGCTCCGGCGATGAAACATACACCGGTTATTACGGCAAACAGGACAGCAAATATTTTCAGCCTGCTGTTTCTTTCCTTCAGGCTCAGCGAAAGAACATGCACAAGAAAAAGCAGCACAGGCAGCCAGATAAAGGACAGCGTGTTCTGCATGGTCAGCCTGTTTTCTGTGATGGTAAAGCGGAATCCCCGAACCGTGATAAAGCTGATCAGCAGAGAAACAAACAGCGTCATTGCTTATTTTCCCCGATAAAATGGCGGTAGAAATCAACATGTTTCCGGGCTATGGAATCCCATGAAAGTTCAGCGGCAGCAAATTCTTTTCCCGCCTGACCGAGTTTTTTCCGCAAGCCGGGATCATGCATCAGTTCTTTCAGCGCCGCGCGTAAGGACTCCGGATCGTTTGGCGGAACCAGCAGACCGGTTATCCGGTCCCGGACCATATCCGGGATCCCGCCGACGGCAGTGGCGACGACCGGTTTCCCGAAAGCGAAGGCTGTAGGGATCACACCTGACTGGCTGGCGGAAAGATAAGGGAGCGCAGTGATCGCGCACCGTTCCATAAATTCCGCCACTTCTTCATCGCTCAAAAAACGGTTTGTCAGTCTGATCTGCGGGTGGGCAAGAAATTCCCTGTAAGGTGTCCTTTGTACGGTTCTATGCGGCCAAAGAACAGGATCTCTTTCTGCTCAGAAAGTCCTTTGCTGTATTTGGTAAAGAAATCATAAACACCATGGGGAGCGGCCAGTATTTTTCCCGCGGGAATACCCTTTTGTACCATCAGCTGTTTTGCCTGATCGGTCAGGACAACAAAACCATCCGGCATACCGCGGAAAGCTCCCTCTGTAATTTTGAAGTAAAAAGGCGTCCCTTCATGATGGACCACATCATGGATGGTATAAATCAGTGGTTTATGCAGTTTGTGCCGTATAAAAAGGCCGAGCGCAGGGTTCCATTCCTGGGCGCTGGTTATATGGATCAAATCGGGATCAAATTCGTCTGAAATCTTGCGGATAGTCTTCCAGGTATCAGGAGAAAACAGTTTCAGCAGCGTTCCTTTCATTCCTTTACCTGTGTTGAGCTTCCGGACGGGGACATGCTGAAGGCTCCGTTCAGCGTGTTCGGCATTTTCCGCGCACAGCAGTGTCACATCACATATCCTGCTCAGGCTTTCAGCCAGACAGTCATTAAAATGCAGCAGACCGCCCCGGCGGGTCAGACAGATGAGTAAAATACGCGGCTGTTTTTCCATTTTCTATCCTTTATACCTTGAAAAGACTTGCGTCTTTTTTTATTTATCTCCGGCAAGGAAGCTGCAGTCCAGGAGGCTTTCAAGTTCCGGTTTCACCGGAGCGTTCCCGCAGTCCCTTTCTATGCGCCGCCATAAGGCACAGAGCGGGTCATTCATCACCGGAGTAACGGTCATTGCGGCTTCTGTTTGAGCCAGCGCATCTGTCCAGCGTCCGGTATGAGCATATGCCTCAATAAAGGGAATCCGCTCCATGGGATCGTTCGGATGATCGGCCTTACCGAATGCTTCATCTCCCAGTTCTGCCGCTTTTTCCCAATTTCCGCGCTGCCGTTCCAGATCTGCCTTTTCATAGTACCAGCACCATCCCTGTGAATTTTCAGTTCCGAAAAGTTTTCCGGGCAGCGGTTTCTCCGGATCTTCAGTACGGATTCGGCTGTAATTATTAAGGAGCGCGGCATCCCGGTCAATGGTCGGGATCATCTGGTTGTAGGAATCGACATCCGGGTCAAGCACATGGACACAGCCGGGTGCATTGTAGTAGAGGCTGATCATGTTATCGGTACTGCCGAAAAACTGTGCGGACAGGTATTCCTGAAAGATCTCATTGCCTGATTCCAGCCCGGAGAGTGTGGCTTCCCGTTTTGTATTGGTGTAAAGCATGTAAGGGATGCGATCTGTTTCATAATCATCCGCATAGACCCAGTTCAGCGGAGCGGTGAGCGAGTTATCGGTGCTGAAGCGGATCGGCAGTACATTGGTAACGACTGCAGTATTATCCTCGATACCGGGTACACGCCATTTCAGCTGAGAGAAAAAATCCTTCGTCAACGTCCAGTCACGCCGGTACTCATTTCCAACTGCAAAAAGATGGCCCGCAGCCAGACCTGCAAAAACAGACGCGATCAGGACAGGAAGTATCCTGACACTGCGCAGCTGTTCCAAAATTGCGGTCAAAATCAGGCTGACACCCAGCATGAACGGCAGGGTATAACGGCAGTTCTGGAAGACAAAATGGATCGCGCTTTCCGTCAGCCAGAAGGGCTGCCCTGCCAGCAAAAGCGCCGCGATCCCGATCAGGAGCATAGTAAGGCTGCCCTTTTCTTCGCCTTTGTTTTTTTCGGAAAAGAGGAAGAGGAACACAGCGCTGACTAAGAACACCGCAGTGCAGATCAGACCGTACATCAGCGTTGAACGGGATCCGAAATCGGCACTGTTTGGAAATTCAAATACCGTTCCCCAGGCTTCAAAGATGACGCGGAGACAGTCTTTCCCCATCTGCAGCAGGTAAGCACCGAGGGTTTGCAGTGGTGCTGTCTTGAAATCGCTCAGCAGTTTGAATTCATAATGGAGCGTTTGGGTGCGGTTGAAAAACATCCGGTAGGCAAGCCCGGCCGCGAATACCGCAAGATTAGGCAGGCAGTGCCTGATGACCCGGGTGCAGCGCTTTTTCAGACTGTCAGTATTTTCCTCAAAAGCTGCGTAAAGGAAGCATGGCCGCAGCAGCTCCAGGAGAAAGAAATATTCTGAGGCAAAAAGGTTCAGCAGGCTGATCAGGCAGGCGGAGATGATGAAAATCAGTCTGTGTTTTTCTCCCCGGGCTGCTTTTACCGACATGATGAAGGAAAGGAACAGCATCCCCATCAGAAAGTATGAGAAGCTGAAATTGATGGCGATGGGACGCATGGTAAAACCGGGGTAGGCAAGAAAGAGAAGTGCGGAAAGAACAGCAGCGAAGCTTTTTTTCGGCCATACTTCACGGACGAGCAGCCCGGCACAGAAGCTGCCGAACACCTGTGCGCAGAGTCCCCAGATCTGTGTCGAAAGGGGAGAGCCGTTTGTGATGAGGATCGCCAGGTTATGGATCTGCCCGGCAACAGGACGGCTGAAACTGAAATGGCGCAGCAGTCCATGATAGCCAAGCTCAAGCCGTGTCCAAACATACGGCCAGTCATCCCAGTAAAACCCCAGCTTATTCAGCAGCAGTCCGTAAGAGAACAGCACAAAAAGTCCCAGCGGGATCAGGGTAAGGAAATAAGAGAGTTTTTTTGTTTGCTTTCGATTCTTCATAATTATTTAAGTGGTCAGTGGTCTGTGGTCTGTGGACAGATGTTCACAAACCTATCCTCTATAATGCGGCGAAGCCGCTTCATATTCCCCTTCAAACCTATAACCTATAACCTAACACCTGATACCTGACACCTAATATCTGATACCTGACACCTGTCAGAAAATCATGACTGCCGCTGCCAGGCACTGCAGCACCGCGAAGGGTACCGCTCCCCATATCAGTTCAGAGATCCGACGGTTTTCTTCCTTTTGAAATAACAGCAGACCCAGAACCATACCGATCCCCCAAATGATGGTTGCAGCCATTGGGATCACCAGCATATTTGTGGAAGGAAGCTCATCCAGCGGTTCCCCCAGTGGGGAAAATGTAAGGGAGATCGTGTCATTCACCCGGAAGCGCATCCCGACAAAAATATAGAGAGAAATCAGGATGATCAGTGAAAGGATCGCGGAATACCGGCCGGGCTTATCCTGCCAGGCCTCCAGCAGCCAGCTGCCCGGCCGTGTTGACTCCCAGTTCACATTGGTAAGCGCGCCCATCTGCAGGATCCGTTCAAATCCGTTCAGAAACGCAGCAGGGTTTTGAGGGGAAATTGCGTATATGCTCCGCGGCGTTCCCACAAAAAGCATGGTTGCTGTGTCCGACGCCAAAAATTCGTAAGTGAGACGGTCATCCACAGTCACAGTTCCCAGGTATGCTCCGGGCATTGGCAGCACGGACCAGGGAACGTCTTCCGTCATTTCCTGCGGAGAGCGGATCCATTCGATGGCATTTAGCGGGATCACCTCGGTGCGCAAACCCCATTGGATATGCAGTCCGTCCCGTTCCAGCCGGTATGACGAAAACAGCAGACTGTACAGACGGTAGAGCAGAAAAACAAGCGGGATCGCGATCAGAATGAGGGCAATGAGCAGCAGAAAAAACTGGAGCCCGACCTCGGTGACGTCGAAATGGCGCAGCAGATACACTTCCAGTGCGATCAATCCCGCGCAGAGCGGTACGAGGAACAAAATACCTTTACCGCGGGAAGGCGCATAAACGAAAGCTCTTTCTTTTGCCATCTTACAGCTGTGAAAAAAATCAGAATACCTGACGCAGCGCGGACCCGACTGCCGCGATCTGTTCCCGGGTGATCATTCCGGAGAAAGGTATTGCCAGCCCCCGTCTGCCCAGATCCTCCGTGACCGGGAACCGGCCCGGTTCATATCCGAATTTTTCCTGCATGTAGGGTTGGAGGTGGATCGGGGAGAAGTAAGGACGTACCGGGATACCCAGCGCTTTAAGCTTCTGACTGACTTCATCACGCCGGTCAGCATCTTTGACCCGGATCACATAAACAAACCAGCTGCTGCGGGTCGTTGTCGCGGCAGTGTGAGGAAGCTCGATTTCGTCAATATCGCTCAGCTCTTCACGGTACCATTCAGCTGCCCGGCTGCGTTTACGGATCAGTTCATCAATACGGCTCATCTGTACAGCCCCGAGTGCGGCGCTTAATTCATCCATACGGTAATTGAAGCCAAGATAGGTATGGGCAAGCCAGGTGTCGCCCTCAGCCCGTCCCTGATTTCGTTGGGAACGGATCATAGCGGCTGCGCGGTCGTCATTTGTGACCACCAGGCCGCCTTCCGCGGTGGTGATCTGTTTGTTGGGATAAAAGGCAAAGACTCCCATATCGCCAAGCAATCCGGCTGGGCGGTCTTTATACATGGCACCGAGGGCTTCACAGGAATCTTCTATTATCGGCAGTCCATAAGGGGCAGCAGTTTCCCTGATGCTGTCATAATCAGCCGGCTGACCGAATACATCCACTGCCAGTATCCCTTTCAGCTTTCCGCCGGTATCTCCCTTTGGCGGAAGCCATTTGGCTGCGGCTTTTTCGGAGCTGTTCAGGTCTTCAACAGCTGCCTTGAGCTGAACGGGATCGATATTGCCGGTCAGCGGTTCCGCGTCTACAAATATCGGTGTGATCCTTTCGTATAACAATACATTTGTTGAAGAGACAAAAGAAAACGGTGTAGTGATCACGCGGTCTCCGTCGCTCCAGCCGGCAGCTCTCACACAAAGATGAAGGCCTGCGGTTCCAGAGTTCACGGCAATGGCATGTTTCGCACCTGTGAACTCCCGGAAAGCCTGTTCAAAGGATAGTACATACGGCCCCATGCTCAGATAATTCGTTGCCATGACTTTGGCGACGGCTTCCCGTTCTTTATCAGTGATGTCCGGAAGGGACATCGGCACACTGATTTTCTGTAAATAATCCATTTTCTCTTATCCCCTGTTTTTTAATCCGATACCAAAAATATTCAGCCTGTATCATGTTTTCGGTCTGCTGATAATTGTTGGTTACTGTCCTCTGAAATATCCCGGCTGCTGAGAAATCGGAGGCTGCTGCTGCGGGTTAGGCATCATCCCGTCGGTCTGCTGTTCAATGACGACCTTTTCTTCCATACGTACCTGTCCCCGCAGAAAGGCGCCGTCTTCGGTGGAGAAGCTGATGACACTTACGTCTCCCCAGACACGGCCTGTGGAGCGGATCTCAAGTTTTTCCGCTGTGATGTTGCCGCGGACAGTTCCTTCCACCACAATCGTATTTGCCCGCATATTCATGCAGGTCACGCGCCCTGTTTCACCCACAACGATCATACCCCGGATCTGCATATCGCCTTCAAAGGTGCCTTCAATGCGCACCCCGCCGGCGCCGCGCAGACTGCCGCGCCAGTTGATCCCGGGTCCCAGTACCGAGGTCACGCGTTCAATAGCGGCAGTTCCGGTTTGTCCGGATGAATTGTTATTATTGTTATTATTCTGCCGTCTGAACATGATCCACTCTTTATGCGATTTTTCTGTAATGCGGGTCAGCCGGAAGCTGCCTGGATTTTCCTGAAACAGGAGGCCATACGGTTCCCGCGTAGACTCTGCCGTTGAGCGGGACGTTATCCTTGACAACAGCACTGTTTCCGACCCTGGCGGCACTTCCGATTTTTACACCCAGGTTGATGGTGGCGCCCATTCCGATCTGGGCGAAATCTTCCACTGTCACTTCACCGGCCAGCATCGCACCCGGTGACAGGTTGACGCATTTACCGATTTTTCCGTCATGGGAAATGATCACGCCGGCATTGATGAGCGTTCCGAAGTCTACGCTGCTTTCGGAGCTGATGTAGCTTTGCGCCAGTACCTGGATCCCATCCGCAAGCGTGACAGAATCTTCAACGAAGGCGGCGGGGTGGATAAGCGTGGGAAAGTGAAATCCTTGTTCCTGCAGACGGCGGAAGATGTTCCAGCGGATCGTATAATTACCGATGCCGCCGACCGCGTTGACCGCGTTTTCGAATCCCTGCGAGCGCAGATCCGCCAGAAGTGCGGCGTTTCCCAGCACCCTGACGCCGGAAACCATCGTTCCCGCGGGTACACCGTCATCTATGATGCCGATGATTTCCCATTCAAGCAGACGCAGAAGGGAAATCACGGTTTTTGCATGTCCTCCCGCTCCGTAAATGATGATTCTTTTATCCATAATATATATTTTAATCCAAATTGCGAAAATTATGACAAAATCAGAACCAGTATGAGAAAATATATTAAGTGGATGTCCGGTCAGACATTCCGGTGTGATAGCGTGTATAATTAATTCAGCGGAATAATTGTTGATATGAACAAAATAAAAAAAATCTTAAATTATCGATTTTCTTCCAATATTCTCCTGATTCTTTTGATCATCGGGATATGCGGACTGTTGTTTCCCATGCTGCTGATTGGAAAATATGATATTCCTTCGGCTGACGATTTTGACTTTGGTTTGAATACGCACAGGGCTGTTGTGAATGGAGAACCATTCTCTGCTGTACTGAAAATTGCCTGGGATCATATGTTCCGTTCCTATTACGCAACGCAGGGAACCTTCAGCGCCGTGTTTTTGTTTACATTACAGCCGGCAGTTTTCGGAGAGGATTATTATGCTATTGTTCCCTGGATCATGCTCCTTTCGCTGCTCTCCGGTATATTAATTTTCAGCAAATCCTTTTTCAGCCTTTTTATCGGCAAAAAATCACAGAAGTCAGTATCATGGGCAATCACAGCCTGTGTGATCATCATCCTCTGTACCCAGTTTTTACCTTCCCCGGTGCAGGGCTTTTACTGGTACAACGGTGCGGTTTATTATACTTTCTTCTTCGGTCTGTCCCTTATCCTTTACGGAATGCTGATCAGGCTTGCGGTGAAGGAAGAGCATGATAAGAAAATTTTGCTTCAATTCGGCATTATTCTTCTGTGTATCCTGATCGCTTTCAGTAATCTGATCACTACCCTGACGACTTTGATCATTCTTGTTTCTGCTTTTGTCCTTCTGCTTTTCAACAAAAACAGAAACTGGAAATACTTCATTTTGCCGCTCATTATTTTTGGAGCCTGTTTCTATATCAATGTGACTGCCCCCGGTTTTTCTGCTCGGCAGGAAGAGTTTGATCAGCGTCCCGGTTTGTTTGGCACGGTCTGGCTTTCGTTTCAATATGCTGTTACGCAGCTGTATCAGTGGAATACGATCCCGGTTTTGGCATTGTATATTTTTCTTATCCCGGTGTTGTGGAAAATTGCTTCGGAATCAGGTTATGGTTTTCGTTTGCCCTGGCTTGTTTCATTATACTGTTTCTGTCTGCAGGCTGCGATGAATGCCCCTACCTATTTTGCTTATGCAGATCCGGGCCCCGGGCGGATCGAGGATATTCGCTTCCATGCTATGATTATTATGATCATCATCAATCTGTTTTACTGGGAGGGCTGGATCGCACGGCAGCTGAAGGTGAATGGTGCCCCTCAGACATCGGGGCTGAAGCTTTCATTTCTGCTGGGAGTGGTTTTGCTTTTTGCAGGAGGAGCGGTTTTATCGGAAAAAGATTATCCGGTCACATCCATAGCTGCGTTCCAATCCTATCGCAGCGGGGAAGCAGGTCTTTATAAACATGTGGCACGTCAGCGTCTGGAGATATTGAATGATAATGAGATTCCCGATGCCGCGCTCCGTGATTTTCCGAAAAAACCATGGCTTTTGTATGTTCTGGATATATCTGAAGACCCGGATGAATGGCCGAATAGATCCGTAAGCAATTACTACGGTAAAAATTCCGTCCGGCTCATGACTCATGATGAATTTGAACAGACATTAGATCAATGACACAGATATAAATTGCTTTTCTGTGGATAACTTTCCCTCTTTTGTGGATAAGTCTGTTGATAAACAGTCCGGAACTGTTGATAACCTTAATAATTCTGTTGATAATTCTTAAAATATTGTTGATAAATTTGTTTATAACCTGTTGATAAAGCTTAATATTTGTTCATAAATATTTATTTCTCAATTCTTTTGTAAAAAATGCATATCTTAGGATATTTTAATGTTTTGTTTCAGAAAAAGAAATATTAAGATTCTGAAATCTTAATAAATACCAGACCAATCTGAAGCTCCGGCTTCCTGATTTGTTTATATTTTTCTGAGTCTCCGGGGGAAACCGGCTTTTTCTTTACAGGAAAGATGTCATATAGATCGGCAGAAATATGATGCCGTTCTCTTCACTCATATCTCCCGGGTGAAGAACATAGGCAGTGTGCAGCTGCTCAGCGTATTTAGCCATAAACTTTCGTATAGAGGCAAGTGTATATCTTTTACTGGACTTTACTTCAATTGGTGAGATATTGTGCCGGTTGGTGACGGTCTTCTTGGCAATCAGAAAGTCGATTTCCATCCGATTTTCATTATGTTCCCGGTCATTGTTTGCATAGAAATATAGCTTATGCCCACCGGATACAAGCATTTGTGCTGCCATATTTTCAAAGATCATACCCATATCTGTTTCCAGTTTGCCTAACAGCAGCTTTCTGTAGATTTCATCTGATACGATGGTGTTTTCATCAAAAGCATGACTGATAAGCAGACCTGTGTCACTCATATAACATTTAAGCAGACGGCGGTTCTGATTCATTTTAAGTCCAATGGTTGGTTCAGTGGTGTTATAGCAGTTATTTACGATCATGGCATCTGAAAGCCAAAAGAGCGGTTCATCATATTTCTCAAAGCGGGCATTGTTTTCCAAAGAGGATAGTTTAAAATGCCGGTTCTGATTTTGAAGCTGATTTGGAATTTCATCAAAAATGGCCTCTACTTTCAGGCGATCTCTGGCAGCATGTTTTTGGATGTCATCCCGATACAGGTTCAGGATCCTGCGCTTGACTCTGTCTGCTGCTGAAAAATCTTTTGTGATGACAAATTGTTCCACAGCCTGAGGCATGCCTCCTACAATCATATACTGTCGGAATAAATCCATGGCTTTACGATGCAAAACTTGTCCCAATGGCCTTTTTTTTTCAAAACAGGATCGAATCAGCGGATATAAGGTATCGTTTCCAAGGGCCCATAAGAATTCCTCAAAATCCATTGGGTACATGTTAATTGGTTCTTCTTCGGAAGGGATCAGGATGTCTTTAACATTGTTTCTGATGGAAATGAGAGATCCGGTTTCAATATAGTCATACCTGCCGTCTGCAACCAGGTATTTCACTGCGCTTCGAGCCCTTGGAAACAGCTGAACGTCATCCAGAATGATCAAAGATTCACGATCATACAGCGGTACGTTGTAAGCTGCTTTGAGTTTCAGAAAGAAGGTATCCAGGTCATCAAGATCGTTGAGAAAGAGATTGCCGATTTCCGCAGAGGTACGATTGAAATCGATTAGGATATAACTTTTATATTCATTCTTCGCGAATTCTTCGACAATATAACTTTTCCCTACACGGCGTGCACCCTGCACTAAAAGACAGCTTTTGCCGCAATCTTCACTTTTCCAGCGAAGGAGACGATCATAAATCTTACGTTTCATCCGGCAGCCACCTCACGAATCAATTATTACATGGTAAATTCTATACAGAAATCAAAGAAAAGCCAATAGCAAAAATAACAGAAATCAAAGAAAAGTTAATAGCAAAACCAGTGGAAATCAAAGAAAATGACAGTTGATACCCAAGATATTACATTATCTGAAAATAATGGTTACAAACGTCAATTATATTGTCAGACAATTCAGGATAAAATCAAAATATAGAAAACTGCTGTTCGATGCTGTGCGGGAGGCCACACAATCAACGGCTGCTCAACAACCAAGGAGAAAAAAATGTCTGTAAACAACGCTTATGAAATCGCCCGGCAGGAATTTGACCATGTCGCTGACATGCTTGACCTGGATGAGGAAGCACGAACCTTTCTCCGTGACCCGAAGAAAGAATATCATGTCCGGATCCCTGTGCGGATGGATGACGGTTCATTGAAGATTTTTGACGGCTATCGTGTACAGCACAATGACGCGCTGGGCCCGAACAAAGGCGGGCTGCGTTTTGCGGCGAACGAGACGATCGATACTGTCCGTATGC
Source organism: uncultured Chloroflexota bacterium (assembly GCA_902774215.1). Classification (GTDB taxonomy): domain Bacteria; phylum Chloroflexota; class Anaerolineae; order Anaerolineales; family Anaerolineaceae; genus Flexilinea. Next base: position 48,480 of record CACYHU010000041.1, on the reverse strand, counting down.
TTGCGATGAAGATGACCTGGAAATGCTCTGTTGCCAACATTCCGCTGGGCGGCGGAAAAGGCGGCGTAGTGGTCGATCCGCGCGACCTTTCTGTTGGTGAGCGTGAGCGCCTGGTGCGCGGTTATGTCCGTGCACTTTTCCCTGCCTTTGGACCCCGCAATGACGTCCCTGCACCGGACATGGGCACGAATGCCCAGGATATGTGTTGGTTTATGGATGAATATTCCATGCTGGGCGGCCAGTATACCCCGGGTACTGTTACCGGTAAGCCGGTGGGCGGCGGCGGTTCCCTGGGCCGCAATGAAGCCACCGGTCTGGGTGTGATCATCTGTGTACGGGAAGCCATGAAGCAGCTTGGCATTGACTCCGCGAAAACTACCGCGGCCATTCAGGGCTTCGGCAATGTGGCACAGTATGCCGCGATCCATTTTATAAAGATGCTTGGCGGGAAAGTGAAGTGCGTTTCCTGCTGGAACCGCGATGAGAAGAAATCCTTCACCTTCCTCAAGGAAGACGGTATCGATCCTTACTTCCTGATGAGCATAACCGATGGCTACGGTACTGTCTCCAATGAGAAGGCTGCCGAAGCGGGTTATCAGGTGCTGGATGGCGGAGAATGGATCAAACAGGATGTGGATGTCCTGATCCCGGCGGCGCTGGAAAAACAGATCACGGCGGAAAATGTCGGCTTTATCAGCAGGAATGTAAAGATCCTGGCTGAGGCAGCTAACGGACCGACCACGCTTGAAGCTGACGCGGTCCTGCGGGAACGCGGCATGTTCGTTATTCCGGATTTTCTCTGCAACGCCGGCGGTGTGACCTGTTCCTACTTCGAGTCGGTGCAGAATGATCAGAATTACTACTGGTCTGTCGAAGAGGTCCTCGAAAAACTGGATTACAAGATGTCGACCGCTTTCAACTCGGTCTATGAAATGGCCGTTGATAAGAAAGCCTACATGCGTGATGCCGCTTACATGGTTTCCATCAAACGCGTTGCTGATGCCATGCGCTTCAGAGGGTGGATAAAATAGGGATCAGGAACCGGGTATCAGGTGTCAGGCGGCGTATTACCCAAATTGCTGAAACCTGATACCTGAAACCCGATACCTGCATATTGTCACTCAAAAGATGTTTGCCTTTGAAAGAATATATATAATTGTCATAAATATTCTTATGAAGACTGGCAGGTATTATTTATGATAGCTATGACTCGTGGGGTTCCTGCTCCGGAATCCTTTCCAATTGATGAAATAATTCCCGCGTTTGAAAAGGCAATGCGGGAGGACGGTCGCAAGGCGCTTGGCTATGTCGCGTCTCCCGGCTATATGCCTCTGATCGAGCTCATCGCGGAGCGTGAAGGCGTTTCTCCGGACCATATCCTGATCGGCAACAGTTCACTGGAGTTTATCCAGTTCATCACCATGACAGAAGCTGAACCGGGAGAAAGGGTTTTCGCGGAATCTCCTTCCTATGATCGTGTCAACCTTCTTTTCCGCCGCCGCGGCCTGAATGCGGTCGGTATTCCTTTGGAAATCGATGGTGTAGACATGAACTGCTTCGAAGATGAACTGAAGAAAGGTGCTCCGAAGTTCTTCTATACCGTGGATGATTTCCAGAATCCGATGGGTGTGACTGTTTCTTTGGAAAAACGGAAAAGAATCGTTGAGCTGGCAGGAAAATATAATTTCATGATCCTGGAAGATGTTCCCTATCGTGAACTTCGTTACAGCGGTGAAGATCTTCCGACCATGTATTCCATGGATCCGGAACATGTTGTGAAGATGAGCTCTTTCTCCAAGACACTGGCACCGGGTATGCGCCTTGGATACCTGAACGGTCCGGCAGATTTCATCGCCCGTGTAAAGACCTGGGCCGGCAACAGCTATATCGGTCCGGTCAGCCCCACGCAGGCACTGCTTTATCAGTTTATAAAGATGGGTTATTATGAACCCAATCTGGTGAAATTGAAGGATCTTTACCGTCCCCGTATGGAAAAGGCGATTGAGATCCTTGAAAAAGAATTGCCGGGTGCGGTCTTCCCGCGTCCGGAAGGCGGGTTCTTTATCGGTGTAACGCTGCCAGAGGGCAACGATATGGCTGAACTGATTCCCGCTGCAAAAGAAGCCGGTGTGCTTATCACAGACGGGCGCGGTTTTTATCTGAACCCGGACGACGGGAAACGATTCCTGCGTGTACCGTTCTGCGGTTTGACTCCGGAGGAACTGGAAGCGGCGTTTGCACTGCTGCTGCCGCTGATCAAAAAATAAATAGTTGCCAGTTATCAGTTGCCAGTGACCGGCTGCGGAATTCTCCCGAATGGCGGTTTATGGGCTGAACGGAATTGGCATTTGTATGGAGATGCCGGGGTATACGGCAGTATCTCCGCATAATTGATGTCCGGATCATCCGGAAGAAATGTGTGAGGAAATAATGTCAAAAAAAGTTGCAGTCATCGCTATCGGCGGGAATTCGCTGATCAAAGATAAAGCACATCAGTCTGTTCAGGAACAATATTTTGCCGCAGATGAAACCGCGAAACACATCGTGGAAATGATCAAAGAGGGCTGGGATGTCGTCATCGGTCACGGAAACGGTCCGCAGGTCGGTTTCCTGCTTCAGAAAGCGGAAATTGCGGAAAAGGTCGCAAATCTTGCCATGGCTCCGCTGGAGGTCTGTGGTGCCCAAAGTCAGGGGCAGATCGGTTATCAGCTGGTTCAATGTCTCCAGAATGAGATGAAAAAAGCCGGCGTCAACAAAGCTGCCGCCTGTGTGATCGAACAGACTGTAGTAAACAAAAACGATCCGGCTTTCCAGAATCCCTCCAAACCGATCGGTGGTTTCATGACCGAAGAAGAAGCACGGATCAAGGAACGGGAACTTGGCTGGAATGTGGTTGAAGATGCCGGACGCGGCTGGCGCCGTGTTGTGCCTTCACCGCTTCCGTGCCGGTATCATTGTTGTTTCCATCGGCGGAGGCGGTATTCCCGTGATCGAACGGGAAGATGGTACATTGGAAGGGATCGCGGCAGTTATCGACAAGGACTTCGGCAATTCGCTTCTGGCACAGAAGCTGAACGCGGATGTACTGGTGATCTCAACCGCAGTCGAAAAGGTGGCTATTAACTATGGCAACCCGGATCAGAAGTGGCTGGATCACATGACGCTTGATGAAGCAAAGAAATACATGGAAGATGGTGTTCACTTCAAGAAGGGTTCCATGGCTCCGAAGATCCAGGCTGTCATCAATTTCCTGGAAGCAGGCGGCAAGGAAGCCATCATCACCAATCCTGAGAATATCCTTCGTGCCATCCATGGCGAAACCGGCACACGGATCACAAAATAATTTCTTTAAGATTATGAGAAAAACAGGGTCGGAATTCCGACCCTGTTATTTTAATGTTTCTGAAGTTTCTGATTATTCGGCAGGCTCTGCGGTACCGTTATAGGTATCTGCAAGCACTTTAAGTTTATTGAAAATATCCCGCCATTGTACCTGTGAAACACCCATCTTGGAACGGATGACTTCCAGTGGAACTTTTTCAACAAAATCCCTAACAAAGCAGGTCCAGCGGCACATGGCAAAAGACAAATGTTTTGTCAGCCCCGCGTCCCGGCCGATATCTTCCAGTAAATATTCAAGACGGCGGGGAGACCAGGGGAAAATCTTATCCGTCGGGCGGTACTGTGCCAGATACTCATCGTAAATCTCCAGCCATGAAGCAGGGAGATCTATCGTGCGTTCCTTTGCACGGCTGCCTGTATTGGCATAGCGGACATGCAGCCTGGGTTTTTCGGGATCATCCCGTTCAATATGGTTCCTGGAAATTCCCAGTGTCTCGCTCTTTTTTATACCGGTCGCGAGCAGAAGCTCAAGCAGAAGGAGGTTCCGGGCATCCGGTTTCTTCTGTGTACGGTAGGCATTCGCTGCAGCGATAACGCGGTCGACCTCATCCTTTGTCAGGATCTCCGGGAGCGGTGACTCTACCGGTTTCTGGTCAATGGCGGCTGCCGGATCTTCTTCAATTATGCCGAAAGTCTTCAGCCATTTGAAAAAAGATTTGATGGAAGTGATCCTGCGTGAATTTGTTTTGGGACTGCAGGGAACCTTCCGCTCATTGTTCATCCAATCTAAAAAATTGGTGAGATCCTTTGTTGAGACTGATCCGACAGTTTTATCCGGAGAAAAATAGGAAGCTAACAGTTGAATATCCCCTTTGAACGCCTTGATAGTATAAATGGATTTATTCTGATCGCTCAGATATCCTTCCCATGCACGGATTACGACAGGAAAAGTAGAGTCAGCATTGATAAACTGGTTTGTAACCGCGCTGCTATTGTACATGTACCGTCCTTTCTCATATAATAGAGAGTTATTCTATTCCGACGCCGGACAGCATAATAAATAAAAAACTTTGATAAAATTGTCCGGTATTGTCTGACATCTATAATATTATAATAGCTTTTGTAAAATGTCAAAAGTACATATGAAATTATAGTTTTTTTCTCCGGAATGGTAAAATTAGTTTTGTCATGTTTATAATGCGAATAATATCATTCGCTTTTTGATCGATTATGAGAAGCAGAAACACACTCGCCATTTTATCCTGGGTCTCTTTGGGGCTGATTTTCCTGTCATTTGTGCTGACAGGCTTTCAGCTGATCCGCTACAGTCAGATGCGTTCCAATTATCCGCTCGACCTGACGATTGGGAACATTCCTGTAGGCGGCCTGAATTCTACACAGGCAGCGGAGCGGCTGATTCGTGCTTACGGTATTCCCATTGAGATGGTTTACGGCGATTCTGTTATTCAGGTCAGTCCGACCTCCATTGGTTTTTCGCTGAATCTTGAAACGATGCTTGCGGCGGCTGATCTGCAGCGTACACGGCGCGGTTTCTGGGAAGATTTCTGGAACTATATCTGGAACTCACTGCCGAAACCCCAGCCTGTTCCGCTTTCCGCTTCCATTTCTGAAGAACGTCTCCGTGACTACCTGATAAATGAAATTGTTCCCCGGTATGATTTGACAGCCAAGGCACCGATCCCGGTCCAGGGCTCTGTCGGTTTTTCACAAGGGGAATCCGGACGGGAACTGGATATCAACCGCTCGATTACGCTGATCCAGCAGGCTTTGCGCTCTTCCAATGAGCGGCGTGTGATCCTGCCGTATAACCGTACGACCCCGCCGCAGGCCTCCGCTCTCAGCCTGGAATATATGATCCGGCAGATCCTGCAGCAGAATGAGTTTGACGGTGCGGCTGAATTTTATATTCTGGATCTCGACCGCAGGAATGAGATCAATATTGCCTTTAATGAAATGCAGTCTGTTCCGACCGGTATTTCATTCACAGCGGCTTCAACGATCAAGGTCCCGATCATGGTCTATACTTTTGCCAACAGGGATCTGCCCCTGCCGCCAAATATGCAGCGCAGTCTGGAGCTGATGATCGAAATTTCAGAGAATTCACCGGCTGACGATCTGCTTCAGGCGATCAGCGGCAACATGGCACCGAATATGTTTACCGAGGATCTGCGTAACCTGGGGTATACGAATACCTTCCTTGGAGGCTTGTTTTATAACGGAGCTCCTCTGCTGGTTCGGCATACCACGGCGGCGAATTCCCGTACGGATGTTTTTACCGATCCGGATGCGTATAACCAGACGACAGCGGTCGATATGGGCATGATGCTTGATGATATTTACCTGTGTTCGATCTACAACGGAGGAGCGCTGAAGGAATATTACCGGGACCGTCTTACACAGCAGGAATGCACGACGATGCTTGAAGAACTTTCAAAAAACAAGACGGCGGTGCTGCTGGAAGCCGGTATTCCGGAGACGGTGCGGGTGGCTCATAAGCATGGCTGGATCCTGGAACGGGACGGACTGATCCATAACATCAGTGACGCTGGGATCGTGTATTCTCCGAAAGCGACCTATGTTTTTGTGATGTTTTTCTATCATCCGGATCAGCTGGTATTTGATCCGACGAACCTGATGGCCTCACAGATCTCGAATGCGGTTTATCAGTATTTCAATCAGAGCAATTAGCAGCTAAAAATATATTTAAGGAAAATAAATTTATGAACGAAGCGAACAATACAAAAATCGAATGGCTGGAAAAACCGGTAATGAAAGCCTTCCCGCTTTTTTCGTGGGAAAAGCTGATCCTGACGGTAATTATTATATTGGCTGTACTGAGCCGCTTTATCCTGATCGGCTCCCGTGTGATGTCTCATGATGAGATCAACCATGTCACTCCCGCCTATAGTTTATACCAGGGAAAAGGGTATTCACACAGCCCGGTGACTCACGGACCGTTCCAGTTTCATATGCTGGCACTTTCGTATTTTTTACTGGGTGACAGCGATTTTTCATCCCGGGTCCCGGCAGCTGCTTTCAGCCTGGCTGCAGTGATTTTTGTCCTGTACGCCTTCCGCCGGTATCTGGGCAGAGTGGGGACTCTGCTTGGAGGACTGTTTTTTCTGGTTTCGCCTTACATCCTTTATTACGGACGGTACACCAGGAACGAGGCTTTTATAGAGCTCTTTGCTGTTCTGACGTTTTACGCTTTTTATCATTATTACGAAAAAAGGGACAACAGGTCGCTTTATCTGCTCGCTGTAACGACTGCTCTCCAGTTCACGACTAAGGAAGTGGCTTATTTTTATTGTGCCCAGCTGCTGTTTTTCTGCGGTCTCCTGTTTTTGCGCGATCTGTGGAAAATGCCCTGGGAAACCACAAAAAAACGTGCAAATGCTGCTACATATTTCCTGGTGGGTGTTTTGTTTGTGCTGGGCGCGCTGCTGGCAGCAATGCTGCCCGGCGGTTCCGGACTGCCTGTTTTGCCGCTGATCCTTGGCGGCATCGGGATCGTGGCTGTTTTGTGGATGATCATTTATACTGTCCGTTCTCTTGGCTGGAAGACCATCCGCACTTCGCCTTCATTTAACATCATCGTTTTTCTGGGTGCTTTGATCCTGCCCCAGCTTACAGCTTATCCGGTCCATCTGATCGGTTGGGATCCGCTTGATTATTCCGCATCCGGGATAATGCATACAGGCATTGTTCTTGTGGTCTTTATCGTGTTGTCTTTTGCCATAGGGATCTGGTGGAACCGCCCGGTTTTTCTAAAGAGCGCGGCAGCTTTTTATATGATTTTTGTGTTTTTCTATACCACCGTTTTCACCAATATCCACGGTTTCTTTACCGGGATCATTGGAGGACTCGGTTACTGGATTTCACAGCAATCTGTCCAGCGCGGCGGACAGCCTCTCTATTACTATGCGCTGATCCAGCTGCCTGTTTATGAGATCCTGGCACTGGTTATCGCGATCAAAAAACGTAAATTCTGGACAGTACCCGGTGATATTCTATCTTATGAGCCTGATGATGAAGTGATCGTCCTGTCTGATGAGGCGGAATTACAGGATACAGCGGAACCTGAAGGATCTGCAGATGAGGTTAAGGTGTCCGCTGCTGATACCGTAATTTCCGAATCTGTTCCGGATGAAATTACGGAAGCGGGTGATTACGAGTCCGTGTTTCCGGAACAGCCCGACGCCGTAGAAATGGTACCTGACTTGATCACTGAACCTCAGCAGGAGGATAAGCGGCTTCCGGTACTTTTGTTCCTGCTCTACTGGGGGATCACTTCCCTGGCAGCGTATTCGGCAGCGGGAGAGAAGATGCCGTGGCTGACAGTCCATATTGCCATACCGCTGGTCCTGCCATGGAAGAGGCTTTTCTCTAAAGACGGTCTGCTCGGGCTGACGGGAATGGTTATCGCTGTTTTCGCCGGGTGCGGATTAGCTGCGGTATTCAACAGTATTCCGCAGCCTTTTGCCGGTAAGGATCTGGTGCAGCTCCGTGCGACCTTCCGCTTTGTGACTGTTGTTTTGTTCCTGCTGGCGGGACTGCTGATGGTCCGGCACTTCTGGCGACATTGGCGCGGCAGGGCTGTTCTGGAGGTCCTTTCTCTCTGTGTCATGGCAGTTCTGATCACACTGCAGACGCGCACTGCTTTTGTTTCCAGCTTTGTTAATTATGATTACGCCAATGAGCTGCTGGTTTATGCGCATGGCGGTCCGGGCTCCAAGGTTGCTTTTGAGATGATCGAGGATCTCGGCAAAAAGACAGGAGTCGGAAAAAATATCAGCGTTGCCTATGACAACGATACGAATTATCCTTACTGGTGGTACTTTCGGGATTATACCAACAAGAAATATTTTGGTGAGGATAATCCGACCCGTGACCTGCGCAATTATGATGTGATCACTGCCAATACTGCAAAGGATTCCCGGCTGGAGCCGATCGTCAAAGGTAATTATTATCGTTATGAATTTATCCGGCTCTGGTGGCCGAATCAGGATTATTTCAACCTGACACCGCAGCGGATTATCAATGCTTTTACCGATCCGCAGATGCGCTCAGCCCTTTTCAAGATCTGGCTGGACCGTGATTATTCCGAGTATGCAAAGGTGACCGGAAAATCTACTCTGTACCGGGAAACATGGGAACCCAGCTCCCGTATGGTGATGTATATCCGCAAAGATATGATGAACCGTATCTGGACGCTTGGCGACGGACAGATGATTTCATCGCCTGCTGAGATCAAGATCGATGATGAAGAAAAGCTGTTTACACAGCTGAGCCCGGTGCTTTCCATCGGTTACAGCGGGACAGGAGACGGTCAGCTGCAGCGTCCGCGCAATGTCGCTGTCTCTCCTGACGGATCCCGGGTCTATGTCTGCGACTCCGGCAATAACCGTATCCAGTATTATGACCAGACCGGGCTTTATCTCGGACAGTGGGGCGGTGCCAACGGTATCCGGTTCTCCGAACCCTGGGGGATCGCTGTTGATACGAAGGGCAATGTCTATGTGGCTGATACCTGGAATAACCGCATCGTCAAATTTGATCCTGACGGTGCTTTCATCACCGAGTGGCGGGCGAATGATCCCTCCGCTCCGGGCGGCAGCTTCTATGGTCCGCGTGCGATTGCCATAAGTTCGAAAAACATTGTTTATGTCTGCGATACCGGATATAAACGCATCATGATTTATGATGAGAATGGCACTTTTATCCGTAAATTCGGTGTTTCCGGTATGGGCATGGGGGAAATGGATGAGCCGGTCGGGATCGCGCTGCTGGATGATGACCATCTGGCTGTCGCGGATACCTGGAATCAGCGCGTACAGGTTTTTGATGTTTCCGGGAAGGGACTGAAGGACGGTGTGACGCTGGTCTTTGATGTCAATGCCTGGTATACACAATCGCTGAACAACAAACCCTATATCACCGGTTCTTCGGCCGCAAATGCCATTTTTGTGACAGATCCGGAAGGCAGCCTGATCCACCAGTATGATATGAGCGGAAAACTGGTGCGTACCTGGAATGCAGATGGCGGCGATATTGATCATTTCAGCATGCCGACGGGTATCACTATGGGCCCAGACGGCAGCATCTGGGTGGCGGATACGGAAAACAACCGTATCAATAAGTTTATGCTGCCATAAAAAAGTTCAGGGATCAAAGTTCAAATGCCGAAATTCTATGTTAGAATATCAGCATAAGGTGAAAAAATATTGAACCGGAGGTAATTATGGATTCAGTTTTTGAAGATGTAAAGAGTGTTATTGTTGATGTTTTGAAAATTGACGGCGCGAACATTACGCCGGAAACCCGTTTCATTGAAGATTTGAAGGCAGATTCTATGGATCAGTTCTTCCTGATCGATGGCTTCAGTGAAAAATTCAACATCACCATTTCCGACGATGATGCCAAGGATATCAAGACCGTCGGTGATGTTGTGAAGCTGCTTTCCAAATAAGTGATTCGCGGTCAGCAGGCAGCATCTTAAGCGTGCCGCTCTGCTCCCCTATTGGCTATTTGCAAAACATTAAAGAATATCATGTACAGAATCATGATATTCTTTTTTTAATATACATAAAACTTAAAATTTATTAATATAATAAAATATTTATAATTATTGTATAAATTTTAAAATATTAAAATAATAATGATTATAATAGTTTGAAATTATAAATTCGTTTATTAAAATATTAAAAATATGCCGAAATAAAATTCAATGTCCGGGTATGGCAGATAATGTTTTTTCGAACTTTGAACTTTGAACTTTGACCATTATTTCGCCCATGTTATAATAGCTTCATGGGAAATGAATCCGGTACCTGGATCATGTACGGTCTGCCCGAAGATGATCCGGAATGTATCCACAATTTTGATGAAATGGCCGCCCTGATCAGCCGGGTCGGTTTTTTGCCTTTGTTTCGGAACGAGATCGAAGGCTTTTCCGTTGAGGAATATGCGGCGCCGCATTACTGGTGGACCGGCGATCCTGAGCGCGATCCCTGGGAATGGCGGAAGGAAGCTGCCCGCAGCAGAGAAATGGCTTACGGAAAATTTTTCGGCGGCAAGGCAGGTATGATCTCGCTCGACTGGCTGCAGACCTTTCTTTCCTTCCGCAGGAATGGCTGTGATTTCGAGGATTTGTGGTATGCCGGACAGGTTCAGTTCCGTCAGAAAAAGGTCATGGACTGTCTGTCAGGTGTGTCGGAAATGCCCGGCTGGCAGATCAGGCGTGACGCCGGATTCGGCAAAGGCGGAGAGAAAAATTTTGAAGGAACAATGACATCACTGCAGAACATGCTTTTTGTGGTCATCAGTGATTTTCGGCAGAAGAAAAATAAATTCGGTTTAGATTACGGCTGGGAGGTCTCGGTCTATTCCCGCCCGGAAGAGGTCTGGGGCGAAGCCTTTGTGAATGAATCCTACCGTGTGCCCTCTTCCCGTGCCGGTGCGGAGATTTATGAATGGATGTGTAAGCTTTATCCCGATGTGAAGGAGGGACAGCTGAAATCTATGTTCGGGAATTAAGGATCCATGATATTGATATGAAAAGCTCCCGGAAATCCCCGGGGGCTTTATTATCAGTCAGGTTGTATTCCGGGTTCTATTCCGGATTGTGTTCCTTGTGGGTTTCCCGTTTTTGAGCGTACATGTTTCGGTCCGCTTCATCGAGCAGGTTTTTGAAATTCGTCCTGCTCAGTTCAGGCGTATATGCATAACCGTACGAAATACTGACGTTATTCTCCTTTTCCGCTTTCAGGAAGTTCCGGATCATTTCCTGCAGGGATGAAGGTGTGCAGTTTTCAACGATCGCGGCAAATTCATCTCCGCCGAAGCGGTAGCATTTTTCCCCGAAGTTTTCGGAAATACATTTGGCAGCGGCGCAGATCAGCTGATCACCGGCAAGATGTCCGAGTGTATCATTCGTCTTTTTCAGGTAGTTTACATCAAACAGGAAGACAGCCATGGAGGAGCTGCTGTTTTCCAACTCCAGAATATATTGTTCAAAGCTGTACCGGTTCTGAAGATTCGTCAGCGCGTCTGTTTCGGCTGCTGAGCGCAGAATGGCGTCCAGTGCGTTCCTGCGTTTCAAAACATCGTTATAAGCAGTAGCAAGAACTGTGACTTCTTTAAAACCTTTTTCTTCATCCAGTAAATTACCGGTCGGGATCGTTTCGGTAAACTCTCCCAGGGGATTCAGGATCCATTTGTAAAGCATAACAAAAGTGAGTGTCAGGATAACTACAATGGAGGATGTTGTCCACCACATGATCGTGCGGAGTCTGTCAACGAGCTGAGCCATTTCTGCTGTCCTTGCCTGGGATACACCCTGGATCATACCGATCGCCTGATTCACTTTACTATTAACAATGCCCCTGCTGCTTGTATATTCAGTCCCGAACATTAATGATTCAGCAAGCAATATTTTCTGCTCATTGGACATGTTTTTCTCATCATCAGTAAGTTCTGTCAGCGGGATCCGGTTGACAGGTTCAACGTCTGGCAGCGGGTAGATACTGTTCATCAGCGAAAGTGCGTGAAGCTGGGACGCGACCATGAATTCCGAACTTTCGGAGGCTTCAGCAAGCACCTCCCGAACCGGCTCACTGACATCATAGCCCCTGAACCTTTCCAGTACATTTTTACTTCGGTTATCGGAGAAAAAAGCACCCGCATAGGTCTGCAGCGGCTGAAAATTGATTTCACCGTTTTCTCTAACGGGCATGAGAATATAGGCACTTGATGTTTCCGAAAGCTGCATTGTGTTGGTCGTGATCGCCGTGGCTTCAGAGGTATATATCCCTGCGTTGCGTTGGTTCGCGGCAAGTGCGTTGCTCGATTTGCTGATGAGCATGATCAGCGCAATGATGATAATATGGAGAATTGCCAGGACGATGATGACAGGGATCACAGCTTTATTGGCAGAAATCTTTTTTTTCGTGTTTTGTGAGTTGCCGGCCGGAGCTGCCTCCCTTGCAGCCGGTTTCTGCTGATTTTGAATTTGATTTGTTTGAGTAAGTCCTTCTATCATATGTATAAGGGCAGTAACGGCTTTATTGTGGGATGTATGTTTTGTATTTGAAATCGCCATTCCTTCTCCTTCTAAAATCTTACGGACCCTGTTCGATATTCTTAATTAATGTCCTTATTATAGTAATTATAAGTATAATCGAAAAATTGTTTTTTGTATTTTGGCTGTGATATCAGGGTTGTATCTTTCGGAAAGTGGTAATATTTGTGTTAAAATGATATCAGGTGGATTATTACCGTGAAAGAAAATAACGCGCGGAGAATGTCCTATGCTGTGCATCCGGCACGGCCTCACTTCCGTGCTGTCATATGAGGATCCTGATTACCGGAGCCTTTACAGGCTTTTCTGATCAGAAAATAAAAAACCTGCTGCTGAGACAATACAATGAAACAGAAGCAATAAAGTTGTAACACGTTCGGGGATTAACTTACTATGCAGATAAATTATTCTAAGCAACAAAAAGAAACCACGCAAAAGGTTCGGGATGTGCTGACCGAACTGCTTTCATGCGTTTCTTCAGCCAATACACCACCTGAGCAGATCGAAATGCTAAAGGAAACGCTGCAGGCACTTGAAGACAGCTTTCTCGTGGTCGTTGTCGGTGAATTCAATGCGGGAAAGAGCTCCTTTATCAATGCTCTCCTGAACACGGACAAGCTGGCTGAAGGTGTAACTCCAACCACAGCACAGATCAACCTGATCCGTTATGGAGAAACTGAATCCATCACTCCGATCGAAAATTGGGGCCAGATGATCAGGCTGCCTGTGGACCTGCTGGAGTCTGTCAGTTTTGTGGATACGCCCGGGACAAATGCAGTCATTCAGGAACATGAGGTCCTTACCCGCTGGTTCCTGCCGCGTGCTGATATGGTGATCTTTCTGAGCTCCGCGGACAGGCCTTTTTCCGAAAGTGAAAACCGGTTTCTGCAAAGCATCCGTGACTGGGGTAAAAAGACTGTCCTGATCCTGAATAAAATCGACCTGTTGGAAACGCAGGAAGAACGGGATCAGGTGATCAACTTTGTCCGCAGCAGCGCGGAAAAAGCTCTGAAGGTGGATATCCCGGTGATCCCTGTCTCTTCCCGTCTGGCCAAAAAAGCCCGTGCTTCCATGTCACAGGAGCTATGGAAGGAAAGCGGTTTTGAGGATTTGGAACAGTTCATTCAGGACAAAATGGATGAAAAAGCCCGTTTTAAAATGAAGATGCTTTCCGCTCTTGGGATCGCTTCCAGAGTTGAGGAAGATGCCGCGGACCGGGTACAGAATGAACTGAACTTTTATAATGAAGACCGGAAGCTGACGGAAACCATTCGCGGAGAGGTCGATCTTTATCATGATGATATGATCAAAGAGATCAACCGCTCCATGAAAGAGATCCATGCGATTTTTTCAGATGTAAAAATCCGTGGTAATCAGTATTTTGAGGACTTGTTTGTACTGAAAAATCTGCCGAATATTCTCAAAAAGGACAAGAACCGCATTCTTTTCCAGGAAAATGTGCTTCAGAATATGCCAACCGAGGTTGAAAGGAAGACCGCTGAACTGGTGGAAAATCTCGGGGTCCAGCAGCAGCGCATGGTTCAGATGGTCCGTTTGCAGATCGAAAACCGCAACAGTCAGTTCCCGGGAGCGGATCTGCCTAAGGAGATCCTGGACCAGCGTTCGGAACTGATGAAACGCATGCAGAATTCCATTGACTCGATCCTTGAAAAAATTGAATCTGATATTGCCTTGAATATCGGGATGAAGCATGCCCAGAACGCGGTTACGGCAGGACTTGCGATTGAAGTTTCCGCTATCGGGATCGGCGCAGCGCTGACAACCATCGCTACGACGGTGGCAGCAGACCTGCTCGGCATCGTTGCGGCCTTCTGGGTCGGTATAGCCGGCTTTCTCGTGCTGCCTTATTACAAGAAAAAGGCACAGCGGGAATTTGACGAAAAAATATCGGATATCGAAGACAAACTGGTCGCTGCTCTTCAGAGCGAGTTTACACAGGAAGTGGAGGATCAGATATCCCAGATCAATAATGCGATTCGTCCGTTTGAACGTTTTGTGGAAGCTTCCATCGAATCCGGACAGAAACAGCTGGATTCACTGAACGGGATCCGTGATGAAGTCGAAAGCCTGCGCCGGGAACTGGAAGACTGAGGGATCCTTATGTCTGCTGCTGAAGATGTCAAAAACCAGATCGATATCGTAGATCTCGTTTCCGAAAATGTAAACCTCAGGCGTACGGGGAAGAACTACATCGGTTTCTGTCCTTTTCACGAAAATACCCGTACCCCTTCTTTTGTGGTTTTTCCGGATTCGGGAACCTGGCGCTGCTTCGGACAATGTGCCGAAGGCGGTGATGTCTTCAGTTATGTAATGAAGCGGGATGGCTGCGATTTCCAGACCGCACTGGAGCTGCTTGCGAAAAAAGCGGGTGTGGAACTGACACCTTACAATCGGGGTGATGAGAAGCAGAAGGAAGAAAAGCAGCGTCTTTATGACCTGATGAATGAAGCTGTTGATTATTTTCATAATAATCTGACGCAGCATCCTGCCGGTAAGCCGGCTCTTGAGTTCCTGACCGGTAAACGTGGACTGAAACCGGAGACGATCGAAAAATTCCGTCTGGGCTATGCGCTCGCTTCCTGGGATGGGCTTACACAGCATCTGCTGGGAAAAGGTTATACCCGTCAGGATCTGATCGACACCGGTGTGGTCAGTGAACAGCGGGATGATAAAGGCGAATTGATCCCGAACGGCCGTATTTATGACCGGTTCCGCAACCGGGTTATGATTCCGATCAACGATTCCCGCGGAAATCCAATTGCTTTTGGAGCCCGTATCCTTGATCCGAATGATACCCCGAAATTCCTGAATTCCCCTCAGACGGTTCTCTTTGACAAGGGGAAGACCCTTTTTGCGCTGAACGAGGCGCGCAGCGCGATCCGTGAGAAGGATCAGGTGGTTCTGGTGGAAGGCTATATGGATGTGATCGTGCTTCACCAGGAGGGTTTTTCCAATACTGTCTGTCCGATGGGTACCGCATTGACGGATTTTCAGGCTAAGCAGCTGACCCGGCAGACGAAACATATCGTACTTGCGCTGGATGGAGATGCTGCAGGCTATCATGCGGCAGTCAAGGACATTGATATTATCCGGGAAGCATCCGCGTCAGAAACACCGGGTGATACAAAAAATCTGCTGCGGCAGGAAAACCGGCTGAATGTGGATATCCGGATCGTCACCATTCCCGAAGGACTGGACCCGGATGAGGTTGTGCTTGAAAACCCGGAAATCTGGAATGAGATCATCAAAGCCGCGAAACCGATCGTTATCCACATGATGGAAACGCTGGCAAAAGGACGTGATCTCGGGGATGCCAAGACAAAATCTGAAATTGCGGCAAAGATCATGCCGCTGATCCGCGAGGTGCCGAATGCCATCGAGCGGGAGACATACAGGCAGCAGCTGGCACGCTTTCTGGATATTGATGAATCCCTGCTGACGTATACCGGTTCAACAGTCAGTCCCGGCAGCGGCAGCAAACGGGCTTTTCCTGCCAAACCCAGGCTGAAGACTACCGCGGACGGCATGGTTTTTGACCCGAAGGACAGCTTTTATAACAAAGAAAACGAGATCCTGCGCTGTCTATACCGTTATTATGATAATCCCGGATCCCTGGCTGCCATCGACCGTAAACTGAGAAAATTCCATCTGGAAGCGATGAGTCCGATGGACTTCAACCAGACCGATCTGCATGAAATTGCTTCGGTATATTTTCGTGCGCTGGATCAGGATGAAGAGCTGGACACAAAGGCGTTTATTGAAAAAAACATTCCTGAATCTGTACAGGATACTTTTTTTGCGTTGAAAAACAAGCGGACAGAAAAACTGAATGAGACACTGGAATTGGATGAAGAGATTTTGAGGTCCGTTGCTTTCATGCGGCAGGAAAAGTGTGAATATGATAAATCCGAGCTGCAGTCGCTGCTGGAAGGAAGTGAACCCGGCAGTGAGGATACGCGTAATTTTGAAACGATGCTCGACCGGACGCTTCAGCGCAGACGGCTGCTGGATATTTTGATCGATAACATCAATATGATCGATTTCAGAAATGGAAAGTGAAAATGAGTCAACAGGATCTGGATTATTTTGATATACAGGATGATTTTTTTGAACCGGACGAACCGGTCAGCGATCATTCCATGGTGGAAAATGCGGATGACCCGGTGCTGCTGTATCTGCGTGAGATCGGCAGTATTGAGATCCTCACTGCAGAGGATGAATTCCGCCTGGCTGTACTGATCCAGGCCGGTAAAGCAGCTGACCGTTATCTCGAAAATGATATTGATGAAACCGGCATCGAAGTTCTGGAGGAATTTGCCGAGCTCTGGAATAAATATCTGAAGGCGCTTGAGGATTTTAATGCGGCTGCGGCGGACCCTGTTCCTGTCATGGACCTGTGCCGGCTGCTTTCAGATGCACTGACTATTTCCCCGGCCGAGGCACAGGGTGCCCGGCTTGCGTTATATGATTATATGTACCTTGGAAATCCGTCAATGGATCCGCGGGCACAGGATAAGAAGTGGCGGAAAGCCTATTCTCCGCTTTTTGATGCTTTTCTTTCGCTTTGTCTGCTGACAGATGAGCAAAACAGGGCTGTCGGTACTTATTATACAGAGCATGGCGTGCTTCCGGCTGCTGCTGATCTTCCTGCTGATATATTTTCTTATGAGAAGACCCAGAACCGTTTCCGGAAGATACAGAGTGAAGCGGGTTCTGCTTCCCAGATATTTATCCGCTCGAATCTGAAACTGGTTTTCAGTGTCGCAAAAAAATATCAGGGGAGAGGTGCATCCTTTTCCGACCTTATCCAGGAAGGAAATCTTGGCCTGCTGCATGCTGTTGAAAAATACGACCCGAAACTCGGTTTCCGCTTTTCCACCTATTCTACCTGGTGGATCCGTCAGGCGATCACCCGGTCTTTGGCTGAACAATCCCGCCTTATCCGGATCCCTGCCCATACCTTTGAAACAGTTATGAAGCTGCAGCGTATCAAGCGTGAACTGGAACAGCGTTTGGAACGGAATCCAACCATGGAAGAATTGGCGATCGAAGCCGGAATGTTGGAATCAGCGGATGAGGCTGCCTTGAAAGACTGCCGTGAAAAAGGGATCCAGCCGGGTCTGGCTTTGAGTACCCGTGTTCAGGACGCTGCGAAAAAGGTTCAGGATCTGCTGCGGACGATCGAAGACCCTATCTCCCTGGAAACTCCGGAGAATGACGATGGTGAGGAGACGGTTCAGGATAACATGCCGGAGGATGAGAGCGCGCTTCAGCCCAGTGCCGAAGCGGAAAAACTGATGCTCAGGGAACGCATCGAGGAGGCCATGAGCCATCAGCTCAATGAAAGGGAACGCAAGGTCCTGGAGTATCGTTACGGGCTGATCGACGGAAATGAACTGACGCTTGAAGAAGTAGCGAAGGTCTTTGGACTGACAAAAGAGCGGATCCGGCAGATTGAGGCCAAAGCCCTGCGTAAGCTTCGCCATCCGGGATCAAGCCGCCAACTGAAGGATTACTTTTCATGATCGACTACAGGAAGAATCTGCACGATATTGCACGGGGATTCCCGCTGATAGAGATCAGCCCGGTGGCACTGCTGACTGATCCTCAGGGTAATCTGATGCTGGTCCGTGATCAGGATGATGTCTATTGGCATTTGCTGGGCGGCTGGCTCAGCCCGGATGAAACGATCCGCGAATGTCTGCAGCGATCGGTCCTGAATAATTGCTCGATCCTTTTGGAAAGCTGCTCGCTGCTGAAGGTGTTTTCAGGTACGGATCTGAACTACCTCAGTGAGGATTCGGCTCATATTTCACCTGTCTATATGTTATTTTTCCCGAAAAGGATCCGCGGTTCTTTGAGGGAGAAACCGAAAGATGGATCCGAGATCCGTTTTTTTGCACCATGGAATATTCCCATGGACAGGGTTTTCCCGCCAATGCGCCGGATCATTCAGTATTTTGTGGATAATTACTCCAAAATGCCTATTGCGCAGTCGGCAGATTGGGATCGTTATCCTGAAATTGTGGATTAAAGTCTGTAATCCGATGGATTCGCTTGATTTTTATTTGATTTTATTTTAAGATAAGATTATCAATTCAGGAAAGGACAGGCTGTTGGGTAAAAGACCAATACCGGGTGTAAAAACTATATGAAAAAGATATCAGGAATAATATTGATTTTCAGCCTGCTGCTGATGGCGCATGTTGTGTATGCCGGCCCTTATACTCAGGGATCAGCTGATGGACAGGCTGCTGAATCAGCACTTTCTTTGGTCCCGTATGAAGGAGTCTATGACGGTCAAACGCATGAGGGCGGTGCTGTGTCATCGGATCCTGATGTGCGTATAACTTACAGCTTTGATGATGGCAGGACCTGGACAGATGTAAAACCTTCAATTACGGATGCCGGAACGATCAATTATCGTGCAAAAGCTGAAAAGGCCGGGTATGATGCGGTATATGAGGAGGGAACTCTTACCGTTTTGCCGCTTGATGTTGTTGTTAATATCGTTGGTGAGCACAGCTCAGACATATATGATGGAAAAAGGCACAGTGTTGAGGGGTTCAGCGCTTCATTCAGCAGTGATCTGTATACAGATGATGATTTTGTTTTCAGCGGGACAGCTTCTGTATCACGGGTTCCGGTCGGTATTTCCGAAATGGGATTGACATCAGACCGGTTTTCAAATATCAACCCGAATTTCAATGCGGTTTTCAAAATTACCGATGGGTTTCAGGAAATCACGGCTGTCGAAGAGGTTATTGTCAGGATCACGGGCCACAGCAATATTGTGACTTTTGACGGCAGAGAACACAGAGTCAAGGGATATGATGTGAGTATCAGCAATCCGCTGTATAAAGAAT
The DNA here is from genome assembly GCA_902774215.1 of uncultured Chloroflexota bacterium. Taxonomy (GTDB): domain Bacteria; phylum Chloroflexota; class Anaerolineae; order Anaerolineales; family Anaerolineaceae; genus Flexilinea. Next base: position 29,151 of record CACYHU010000041.1, on the reverse strand, counting down.
CCTTTTTCGACTTTCTCGGCACAGATGAAATAAAGCGGACTGATGTCGGGACCGGTTATATGGGACTCAGTGAAAATGATTTTGTGAATATAAGCCCCAAATTTAATAAGGTGACATTTAAAGTGACTGACGGCTATCTTGAAGTCACTCCCGGTGCGGAGGCAGCTTTGAGTATTCTCTTTACCAGTCAGCAATATAAGGGCGAAGAAGGAGCACCGGCGGATGTGGTACCGCAGGCACTTCAGCTGAATGTGGCATTAAAGGGTAATGATGAAGAGTTTATTTCAGAGCCTTTCAGTATCGATACAAGCTATTTCACACTGAAAAAACCGCTTTCATTCAAAATAATGTTCAGCGAAGGTCTGCCTGACATGACAGGGGGAAAATACAGTGCTCAGATCCAGGGACTTCCGGAAATTGCTTATGGCAGCGGATCGCCGGAAGGTTATGATCAGTCATATAAAAATAAATATTATTTAACCGATGAAACATGGATCGACAACACCGGTACTATTCAGGTAAATCTGCTCTGGACTCGGGAATTGGATTATACGTCTGAAGAGGGCCAGCATATTTTGCCGGAGGATGCTATTGGCGCTTATTCGATCGGTCCCGATGGGCAAAAAGAATATGTTGTGTTCCAGACGTATGCGATTTGTATGAATTATCTTGGCGATGATGAGCTGTGCAGCAGCAGCGGCCGGACTTTCAACAAATAAGATGTATCTGTTCAGAGCCAATCTCATCTGCTTTAGGAAGAAAACTGCCATAAATTATGATTTTTTACATAAAAAAAGCAGAAAAAACTATCGAACATAAGAGAATAACCGAATAAAAGCTATTCGGAAAAAATGAAGATGTAAAAAGACAGTGGAAAATAATGAATATTTCCGGAGATATGATATAAAAACTGCTGCGGCATGGATCCTTGGGCATGCCAGACGTACAGGGATTCCTTCGCTCCGGAAAGAAATATTGTTGAAAACTGCTGATGACTGTACGGATGAGGAGCTGCTTGAAATCATTGAAGCAGGAAAAAACGCAGAGCTGACACTGTATCCATTTAAATCCGGAACTCAGATATTGCCGCGTACGAAAAGAACGCTCGGTTTTCTCCATTCCGTTTCATTCACAACAATGCTGGATGTCGGCAGCGGACGCGGCGTTTTTTTGATCCCGTTTCTGAAAGAATTCCCATGGGTGAAAGTAACCGGTTTAGACTTGCTGGAAAAACGAGTGGTTTTTTTGAATGAACTTGCGGACGGCGGATTTCCGCAGCTTCATGCGGAACAGAAAGATCTCTGCAGCCAGCCTTTCCCGGATGACAGCTTTGATGTGGTTTGCATGCTGGAGGTACTGGAACATATCATCGAGGTTGAGAAAGCGATCTCTTCAGCGGTACGGATGGCGAGACAGTATATTGTGGTCAGCGTACCTTCAAAACCGGATAACAATCCGGATCATGTCCATCTCCTGACAAAAGAAAAACTGACAGCTTTGTTCACGAAAGCCGGCTGCATGCGGCTGCATTTTGACGGTGTTGAGGGCCATTTGTTTATGGTTGCCGTAAAATAAAAACATTACGTGCAGGACAGGAAAAGATTAATGGAGCAGATTACGATCCGAAAATATCCGCGCACACCGCATATTGAAGGATCCCGGCTGCAGCCCGGTGATGAGGACCTTCGTCAGATACTTTTTGAGACGATAAAAAACCGTTATCTGGTGATCGAGGAGAAATGTGATGGCGCGAATTCTGCCATTTCATTCGATGATGAGGGAGAGCTGCTGCTGCAGAGCCGGGGACACTATCTGACCGGCGGTTACCGGGAGCGCCATTTCAACCTGATGAAACAGTGGGCGACGACCTTCCGAGATGCTTTTTTCAGTCTCCTGGGAACAAGATTCATCATGTACGGTGAATGGGTGTATGCCAAGCATACGATCTTCTACGATGCACTGCCGCATTATTTTCTTGAATTTGACATTCTTGATCGTGAAACCGGCAGCTTTCTGGATACGCCTGCCAGACATCAGATGCTGAAAGATATACCTGTTGTATCAGTTCCGGTCCTTGGAAGCGGCGTATATCAAACCAAAAATGATATGCTGAAACTTTTGGGACGATCCAGCTTTATAAGCGGAAATCAGCATGAAAATTTGTCTGATGCTGCTGTCCAATTGGGGCTGGATCCGGAAAGAGCCTGTAATGAGACGGACCTTTCCGGGCTGATGGAAGGGCTTTACATCAAAGTCGAGGAAAACGGGCGGGTCGTTGACCGGATGAAGTTTGTACGCGCAGCATTTCTGCAATGCGTGGATTTTTCCGAAATGCATTGGATCGACAAGCCGATCATTCCCAATCAGCTGGCAGTGCCGATCGATAGCCTGTATAATCAACCTTGACTGTTTCCCTGATTCAGATGGGAGATAATTGTGAAATTTACAGAGCAGCTTTATGACCTGATCCCTTGCTCTTCGTCAGCGGATATTCAATGGGACAAAATCGATCCGCTGTTTTCCGGGATTTGTTTTTCAGCCATGAAGGACACTCCCCAAAATCCGGTCTATCACGGCGAAGGTGATGTGTATACCCATATGCAGATGGTTTGCCGGGAACTTGCGGCGGATCCGGACTTTTATACATTATCTGACCGACATAAAGAGGAACTCTTCCTGGCAGCACTCCTTCATGATATCGGGAAGGTAAAAACGACGAGGCTTGAAAATAGCGTATGGAGTTCGCCGCATCATTCTTTGACCGGGAGTCAGATCGTGCGAACGTTCCTCTGGCGGGACTGCGGACTTTGCGGTACCATGGAAAATATCGTTTTCCGTGAAACTGTCTGCTCCTTGGTTCGATATCATATGCTGCCTGTAAACCTGATCGATCGTAATGACCCGGAAAAAATTGCGCGGGAGACTGCGGCTGCTGCTGAACTGGCAGCTGATTTTTCCTGGTACCTTTTGTGTATGCTCTCAAAAGCCGATGTAAAAGGGCGGATCTCTGATAATATTGAAAATGCTCTTGAACAGATTCGGCTTGCTGAACTGGCAGCTGAGGATGCGGAGTGTTTTCACTGTCCTTATCCATTTAAAGACAGCTTTACCGGGTATGCTTATCTCTCCGGCCGCAATGTCGCTGCTGATCAGATTCTGTTTGATGATACCTGGGGAGAGGTGATCATGATCTCCGGTTTACCCGGTACAGGAAAGGATACCTGGATTCGGCAGCATAATTCAGAGATGCCGGTGATTTCTCTGGATGACATTCGGAAAAAAATGTGTATCGGCCATGGGGATCCTCAGGGAGCAGTGATCCGGACCTCTCAGGAACAGGCAAGAATTTTTCTCCGTAAGAAACAGCCATTCATATGGAATGCCACTGATCTGACGAAGGATCTGAGGCAGAAACTGGTCAGGTTCTTTGAGCAGTATAAGGCACGTGTCCGGATCATTTATCTGGAAACAGACTGGAATAAGCGTGCCGAACGGAATTTGGGAAGGGATAACGCCGTTCCCGAATCAGCTGTAAATAAGATGCTTGAAATGACGGTGCTTCCTTCGCCGGATGAGGCTCAGGCAGTTGAATGGAGATGTGTTTGATCGCCGTAAACATGGAAATACCCTCTATCAGAATTATCCTGAATTACCGCATAATGCAAAAAGACGGATATTTTACGGTATTATCGCAAAATATCCGTCTTTTTTTAACGGGATCAGAAGGTTAATCGATGTAGTTTCTCTGGCTGACAGCTGTTTTAAGCTTTTCAAAGGAATCCTGACTGATGACATGTTCGATGCGGCAGGCTTCTTTGACGGCGGTTGTTTCTTCCACGCCAAGCTTCATCAGGATCTTGCTGAGCACTATATGCCTTTCGTAGATCCTTTCAGCAATTTCTTTCCCTCTGGGCGTCAGATCGATCTCATGGCTTTGGTTGATGGTGATCAGATTCTCTTCACGGAGCTTTTTCATCGCGATGCTGACGCTTGGTTTGGAGAAATTCATTTCATGAGCGATATCAATTGAACGGACAGACCCCTTTTTCCGTTTAATGACCAGGATCATTTCCAGATAATCTTCGGCTGATTCAAGAATTTTCATATTGGCACCTCCGCCGGATATATGATCCGGTCTTGCTGATAATTAATAGATAAAACAAAAACGATTTATTTCTGCCATGGGGGAACTTCCGGCAGAAGGCTTTCAAATTCACGGATGAGCTTTGCTTCATATTCTCCGGCATAGGTCTCATCGAGAAATTTTTTATATGCTTCGCTGTAAAAGCGGTCCCAGGAGTCGGCTTCATATCCCGGATTGATGGGATAGAATAAAGCTCCTGTTGCGTGAGCGGCTTCCATGTCACCCGGTGCGTCGCCCATCATCAGAATGTGGTTTTTTGGATATTTCCCTTCCGCTGTCATGTGCAGGATCTGTTCTTTGTTTCCGACCTCCTGCCCGCAGAGCAGCTCCACATCGTCAAGAATTCCGGCAAAAGTCCATTCGCGGGCAAGATCTACGTTGCGTGTAGCAGAAACACATGCCAAATCGGCTTCAGGAGCCAGAGCTTTGAAACTCGGTTTGACCGGAGCGAACGGCATCATGCCATGAACAATGCGTTCGATGGCAGCGTTGACATCAGAAGACCACTGGACACCGATCTGCAGATCAGGTTCGTGGTGGGTCCGCATGTAGGCAAACAGTCCCGCGTCGCTGAGCTTGGTGCCGCTTTCGACAAATCCGCGGATGCCGTCCAGCTGCATTACTTCAAAACCGCAGCGTTTGACGCCGGGATGCTCCCGCAGCATATCCATGGTGCGGATAATATTGCGCCAGCGATTGAGCCCGCGCCATTTGGAGTAGAGATTGACAAATTCATGTGTTTCCCGCGCATATCGTGAAACGGTCTGCAGACGCCAGGCATTGACGGTGTTGGGAATGAAACATTCCTTGTGTTTGATTTCCATAGCGTCAAATACACAGCCATCGGAATCGATCCCGACAAAGAATTCTTTCTTTGGTTTGAAATCGATCATTTCACGATTATTGGTTACGATCAATGCCATTATTATATTCCTTTCCACTGCAAACTAACTTTTATTATACTAATCATAATAATTTGTAAGCAACCTTTTTACTGATTTTATCAGTCCCCTGATTGTCCCGGTTTGATTGCAGTGTTTTGTGACTTATTTCCGGAAGGTTTGTTTTCATAAGTCATAAATTGCTAAAAAAAATCACATGATCCTTCCATCAAAATCAGTCCCGAATTCAGGCATGAGAGGGAAGCGGACAGGCTTTTTATCTCTCTGTGAGCGGTAAATGGCAGTGAAGAGTTCGACAGTCTGACGGGCATCATAGAGTGAGATCAGCGGTCTGCGCCCTTCACGAAGTGCGTCGGTAAAGTCTTTGAGCTGGACGTAGTGGAAATGGGTGGTGGCGTCAATGGTCCGGAAATAAGCTTCATCTTCGGCTTTCCACAGATCCTTTTTGTCTTCTTCTCCGGGAATGGTCCAGAGGTCGTTGTAGGGTGCTTCTGTGATGGAGGAAACACCGGCGATGAACATGGCTCCACCGTCGGTCTGAACGCCAATGGATGCGCCGTTGCTCCCGTGGACGTGGACTTTGCCGTAAAGGGCCGGATTTTGGGAATTGCTGACAACGATATTGCCCAAACCGCCGTTTTTGAAGCGGATGACTGCCAGAGCGGTGTCTTCCACTTCAAGCCCCGGATGGTTGAGCGTGTCCCACATGCCATACAGTTCTTCAATCTCCCCCATATACCACAGCAGCAGATCCAGCTGATGGGGTGCCTGGTTTACCAACACACCGCCGCCTTCACCTTTCCAGGTGCCGCGCCAGGGATCACTGGCATAATAGGCGGCATCCCGCCAGCCATACATGTTAACGGTGCCGAGGATCGGTTTACCGATCTTTCCCTCGTCAATTGCTTTGCGGATACGCATGGAAGGCGGGAAAAAACGGCGCTGACAGATGGCGGTACCGACCGCGTTGTTTTCTTCGGCTGCCTGCAGGATGGCATCACAGTCTTCCAGCGAAGAGGCAAGCGGTTTTTCAATGGCGATGTTGGCTCCGGCTTTAAGCGCTTCCACTGCTGCCTGTCTGTGAACAGGATGCGGAGTGCAGACGCTGACCACATCCAGCCCGTTTTCTTTCACCATGGCTTCGATTGAGGTATAAGCTTTGGCTCCGTATTTTTGTGCAAAAGCTTCCGCCCGTTCTTCCTGTACGTCATAGACCGCGCAGAGCTCACAGTTTTCGATTTTCCGGTAAGCCGCTGCATGGAAGGGACCAACCTTCCCGCATCCGATAATCCCTGCTTTGATTTCTTGCGTCATCGTTCCATTCCTTTCCATCGATTATAACATGTGGTGTATATATTTATTCTTTCAAAAGACAGATACAAATTTCAAAAAATCTCTCAAATTCCGGATCTATAATTTTTCCAGAAATTCCTGGCTGTTGGTCTTCCGCTCCAGCAGATAGCTTTGATATCCGGTGAGAAGGTTTTCCGATTCGAGGCGGATATCCTGAGGCCAGCCGGCAGCAGCGGCTTCGGGAAAGGAGTGTGTCTGATAGTAGCGGAGATATTTCAGCGTTTTCATGGTGATTTTCCTGGCGCCGGCAGTAACGGATCCGCAGTCAGGGCAGAGGACGCCGCCCATTCCGTAGTGAAAATACTGATCTTCAGGCAGGATCTTTTTATGGCAGCGCACACATTCAAAAAGCTGCGGCCGGTATCCGGTGACGTTCAGCAGCTGCAGGTCAAAATAGCGCTGGACCGGAAATATGTCTTCAAGGATCGCGATGCGGCGCAGGGTGTCCAATGTCAGCTGAAAGAGCGGAACATTTTCAACATCGTCCAGTGAAAAACGTTCCGCCAGTTCCAGCACGCAGGAGGTGCGTACGGTTTTGTCGAGAGATGCCAGAATATCCGGATATGCTTCAATGGTAGAAACCTGTGTCACCAGCCATGAGGCACCGCGGCCTTTTGACAGCTGGACATCCACGTAGGTGAAGGGCTGCAGATGTCCAGCTTTGCGTGAGCTCATCTTCCTGACTCCCTTTGCCAGCGCGGAGACCCGTCCCTGAAAGGGCGTCAGGAAAGTGATAAAGCGGTCCGCTTCATCATAGTTTGTATGCCGGACAACGATTGCCCGGAAATGTACAGAGCGCTCCACGGATCCGCTGTCAGTGCAGCTTATCCGGCGTAAAAGCACCCGGCAGCAGCTCGGAGATATTCAAATCTGCGGTGATCTTTCCTTCCGCATCGGCAAGCATGACTTCCATATCCAGGGAAAATTCCACCATCACCTGCCGGCATGAGCCGCAGGGATATCCCTGCCCGTCTTCGGTGGCGATGGCGATGGCTTCAAATTCTTTTTCGCCCTCGGAAATTGCTTTGAAAATTGCGGTGCGTTCCGCACAGATCGTCACCGGGAAGGCTGCATTTTCAATGTTGCAGCCGGTGAAGATCTTTCCGCTTTTTGTCAGCAGCGCGGCGCCGACAGCATAATGGGAGTAGGGAATGTAACTCAGGTTCCGCATTTCGGCGGCAATTTTACCAAGTTCCTGTTTTTGCTCATTGCTTATCATCTTTTACCTCTTCTTCTGTTTGTGGTGTTTCCGGAACGCGGGATGCCTTCACCCGCTGGATCCTTCTGCCCGAAAGTTCCTGAATCTCAAAAACCCAGCCTTCCGCTTCCACTTTCTCGTGGATCACGGGAATTTTTCCGATTTGTGAATAGAGGAAACCTGCCAGTGTGTCTGCTGATTCACGGGTCAGGTGAGTTCCCAGATATTCGTTGACATCCTCCAGATCGATTCGTCCAAGGAAGGAATATTCATCCGGACCGAGTTCCCTGACCAGTTCTTCTTCCCGGTCATCATATTCATCGCGGATCTCACCGACGATCTCTTCCACAATATCTTCCATGGAGACGATCCCGGAAGTACCGCCGTATTCATCGACCACGACAGCCATATGGATCCCGGAAGATTTCATCTCGTTGAGCAGATCTCCTGCCATTTTAGATTCAGGCACAAACAATGCCTGGCGCATCAGGTCCCTGAGTGTTACGTGTCGCTGCTCCACATAAGCCTGCAGCAGGTCTTTCGCATAGAGAACACCGACGATGCGGTCGATCTCATCATCATAAATCGGCAGCCGGGAATGTCCGGATTCCTGGATCAGCCGGGCTGCTTCATCCAGGGGAGTTTCAAGCTCAAGGGCATCGATTTCCACCCGGGGGATCATGATCTCACGGATCATGGTATTGGAAAAATGGACGATGGAGCGTATCATCTTCTTCTCATCCTGCTCCAGGATCGTGTTTTCCGGTATATTTTCCACCCAATCCTTCAGATGGCTTTCTTCCTTTTCGATATCCGGAGGGGTCACGACGACCGGTTTCGGGATGATGCGGTGGACCAGCAGATAAAGCGGGGTGAATAATCTGCTGAGAAAAACACATATCCCGGCAAGGCTGTCCGCGGTCTTTTGCGGGTTTTTCGCGGTGATGGCTGTCACAACGGATTCCAGGAGAATGAGGATCAGGACAACACAGAGCACATATAGGCTCAGCAATGCGGCCGTAAGCTGATATGGGATCACGCGGATAGCGTAAACCACAGCAAATCCGCCGGTCATGCCGTTCAGAAAGCGGGCTGCGATGTTCAGTTTGTCAACCAGAGCTTTGTCATCCAGCAGCCGCGCGCTGATAGGGCGGCTGTCGCTTTTGTCTTCCCCTCCGGGAATGACGATATTTTCTTCAAGCAGGTAACGATAAACGTGGAGGATAACTGCCGCCAGGAGGTCCAGCACGGCAAAAATGATCAGAATGAGCAGTAATAAATTGTCCGCAAGGGACGGAAGATTACTTCCGGGTTCCATAGTCAGTGAAGGCTTTTCAGCCGTATTTCAGTCTTTCTGCAATTTCAGCATAATATTCAGCATTTAAGCTGATTGTCTCATTATTATATCGCGTTTTTATCCGTTATTCCGCGGACGGTACTGAATGGCTTCGGCGATGTGAGGAGTGCGGATATCAGGGGAAGCGTCCAGGTCCGCGATCGTCCGCGCGAGCTTCAGCAGGCGGTGATAAGCGCGGGCTGAAATGTTGTAATGCGTCATCAGTCCCTTGACCAGTTTTTCGCTTTCCGCATCCAGACGGCAGTATTGACGGATCTCTGCGGGACCCATTTCGGAATTGCAGGTGACATTCGGATTATCTTTGAAACGGTTCCGCTGCCGTTCCCGGGCAGCTTCGACCCGTTCGCGGATGGATGCGGAGCTTTCTCCCACTGAATTGGCTGATAGTTTTTCGTAATCGACTCGCGGAACGTTGATCTGGATGTCGATGCGGTCCAACAGCGGTCCGGAAATGCGTTTCTGGTAACGCTGGATCGAAAATTCTGAACAGGTGCAGTTGTGTGTCGGGTCACCGTAATATCCGCAGGGACAGGGATTCATGGCAGCCACGAGCATAAAATTCGCAGGAAAGCTGTAAGCTCCGGTAGCGCGGGAGATAGTGACGACCTTGTCTTCCAGCGGCTGGCGCAGCACTTCCAGGACACGGGGATCAAATTCCGGAAATTCATCGAGGAACAGGACGCCGCGGTGTGCAAGGGAGATCTCGCCGGGACGGGGAATATTCCCGCCGCCGACCAGCCCGGCATAGCTGACGGTATGGTGCGGTGCCCGGAAGGGGCGGCTCTGGATCAGCGGTGTATCTGCCGGCAGCATATCCTCAATGGAATAGATCCGGGTGACATCCAGACTTTCTTCCAGCGTCATACGCGGCAGGATGGATGGAAGTGCCCGTGCCAGCAGTGTCTTTCCGGTACCGGGGGAACCGCTCATCAGTACGTTATGCGATCCGGCGGCTGCAATTTCAAGAGCGCGTTTGACATGCTCCTGCCCCTTGATCTCGCTGAAATCAGTCCTGACAACAACACTGGTTTCCGTTAGCTCACAGGGCTGCTGCGGTTCGATCTGTTTTATACCGGTAAAGTGGTCGTAAAGCTCCAGAAGGGAATGTACCGGCAGTACCTCGATTTCCGGGATCAGGGCAGCTTCGGGAGCATCGCAGGCCGGAACACAGATCCGTTTGAATCCCATTTCCTTTGCCTTGGCCGCGATTAGAAGAACACCCCGGACATGACGGACAGAGCCGTCCAGGGAAAGCTCTCCGATGATCATGGTGTCATCCAGTTCCGGTATCCATGTTTCATCCCGGGCGGCAAGTTCACCGATGGCGATAGGCAGGTCAAAACAGGGACCTTCCTTGCGGAGATCCGCCGGAGCCAGATTTACCGTGATGCGGCGCCGCATGCTTTTCAGCCCGGAATTTTTGATGGCACTGCGGATCCTTTCCCTGCTTTCCTGTACGGCAGTATCAGGGAGACCGACTACAATGGTTTTCGGTTCTTCCAGTCCGGAAAAATCCACCTCAACTTCAATGATCGTCCCGTTCAGACCGGTCAAAGCGCAGGAATAAACACGTGAGAGCATCTGGATCCTTTCTGATTTTATGACCCGGAACCGCTTTCGTTCAGCGAAATTTCCAGTATTTCCTTCCCGAACCGCTGATAACGCGCAGGGAGATCCTGCATAAGTTCTTTCAGCTCATTTTCGTTTTTTGGACCGACTTCCGAGATGATTTCCAAAGTGTCGCGGGGAAGGATCACATCAGAGGGAACATCCAGTTCCAGTCCGGTATTTTTCCGCCATAATTTCAAACGGTCACGGCGGCTGAGTATACCGTTACAGGGCCTTGAAGTGCTCACCGGCTGGGGAATACGTTTTTTTCTCCGCCAGGTTTTGTTAATATTGATAATGTTCCTTCCATAACGGCGGACTACCGCGTTGTTAACACCTTTGATCCGGGAAAGAACTTTTTCGCTGGAAGGGTTCTCCAGAGCAATATTTACCAGGGCATTATTTGAGAGAATCTTAAACGGAGGCAGGTCGCGGATCCGGGCTTCCTGATCCCGAAATTCGCACAGCCCCTGCAGCGCTCCCTGCTCGGCGGGGGTCAGCTCCGTACCGCCGCTGACCTTCCACCAGACCGGTTCATGAGGCTCGGAAGGCGCCGGATGGATGGTGCAGAGCCGGTCGAAATCCTCCTGTGCCATGTCTTCCATATTACGCTGCTTCAGTTCCGCTGCAAGCTTGTCTTTCAGCATACTCAGAAAACGGGTGTCCGAGACGGCATATTGAAGCATTTCCCGGCTCAGCGGACGGACGCCCCAGTTGGCTTTCTGGTAATGTTTATCCAGATGAATATCAAATTCACTTTCCAGCAGGGAGCCGAGCCCGATTTCTTTTCGTCCCAGCATACGCGCAGCGATCATCGTGTCAAAAAGGTTGGCAAACTCAAAGCCGAAATCGCGTTTGAGGCACATCAGGTCATATTCGGCTGCATGAAAGATCTTCAGTACTTCCGGATTTGAAAAAATGTCATTCAATGCGGAAAGGTCGCCTGTTTCCAGCGGATCGATCACGTAACTCTGCCCGTCCGCGCTGATTTGGATCAGGCATACTTTTTCAAAATAGACAAATAAACTGTCAGATTCAGTATCGACAGCCACTTCACGGGTATTTTTTAATTTTTCAATACATTCGTTCAAAGTCTCAGTGTCATTGACAATATGAACGGTTTTCGGGTCAAGTTCTGCATTCATGTTTCAAATTATAATACGTCACCGGCTTCTTTGTCAAAAGGTCTGCATCAACAGACAGCGGTCTCCCGCTGTCCGGAAGACCGCTGAAGAAGTCAATGGCGATTTTTTATTTTGCAAATTCTTCGATTGTTTCGCGCAGCAGCGAATTTTCGATCTGAAGAGACATGTTGGCGTCATGGAGCTTTTCGAGCTGATCGTATAATTCGCGGAGCGCTGCGTTTGCATCCTCAAGATCAGTAATTTCTTCAGGCTCGGGCGGTAATTCAAAACCGGTTTCTGTTTCAGTGTTCTGTTCTTCCTCTTTTTCCATCAGAGCCAGTTGGACATTGATCTCATCCTGCAAGTTTTCGTAGGCTTTTTGGAAATCATTCTTTTCTTCGAGAAGTGCTTCATAAGAGGCTGAAATCTTGAGTCTCTCTGTTTCAGCTGCTTCAAGTTTTTCATTGATTTCAGCGATTTCGGCATCCTTGGCTGTTTTTCAGCAGTCAGGTCATCGATTTTTTTCTGAGCTTCAGCAGCAGCCTTTTCCATATCGGCGGTCATGTCATCGATTTTTTTCTGAGCTTCGGCGACAGCTTTGTCCTTTTCAGCGACTAATGCATCACATTTTTCCTGAGCCTCAGCAGCAGCTTTTTCCATTTCAGCGATCAGGTCATCGATTTTTTTCTGAGCTTCGGCGACAGCTTTGTCCTTTTCAGCAACTAAAGCGTCATATTTTTTCTGAGCTTCGGCGACAGCTTTGTCCTTTTCAACAACCAAAGCGTCATATTTTTCCTGGACTTCAGCGACAGCTTTGTCCATTTCAGCGGTCAAGGCTTCATATTTTTCCTGTGCTTCGGCAAGCAGTGCGTCCTTCGCTTCGGTCACTGATTTCAGATTTTCTTCGGCTGCTGTTTTCATGTCATCTTTTTCAGCTTCCAGCGCTTTGATATTGGTTTCAGCTTCTGCGATCAAAGCATCCTTGGTCTCAGCCAGTTTAGCCAGTTCTTCGTCTTTTTGCTGTTTCAGTTCCTCAAGGCTTTTCTGAGCTTCGGCAATCAGGCCGTCTTTTTCTTCAATTGTGGCAGCAAGGGAATTTTGAGCTTCATTGATTTGAGCCTGAAGGGCTTCCTTTTCGGCATTGAACGTGGCAGTCAATTCATCGATTTTCTTTTGGCTGCAGCCGGTGAGACAGACGACAAGTGTAAACAGCAATACAATAAGGGATGATTTTTTCATGTTTTCCTCCAACAAAACCTGATCAACCGGCTCCGAACCAGGGGCTGAACGATTGATGTTAAACTGTGCGCATATCTGCTGCAAATAATCAACAGGATGCGTAAATTAACTATGGTGCAGTTTCAATGCCATAATTGAGAGAATTCCCGGCAGTTCATCCTGCCATTCATCCGAGTTCCAGTCGATCCCGACGAAACGGTAGTTATTTTTCCCGATGCGCAGGCGCTTGCTGACAAGCGGCAGATCACGGTGATCAACATTTGCCGGTAATGCCGGAAACTTCAGTACAATATCGTTCCCTTCTTTCACAACAGCGCTGAGGCCGATCTTTTCAGCGAAGATCTTGACTCTGATCTGGAAGATCAGATTGCGGATCTCTGCCGGAAGCGGACCGAAGCGGTCTGTGAATTCCGCGTCCAGTGCGTCAAGCTCCTCTTCTTTGCTGACGGAAGCCATGCGCCGGTAAAGCTTGATGCGCGTCTGGTCGTCTTCTATGTAATCTTCCGGGATACCGATATTGAGCGGCAGTTCAACTGTGATGGGATTGAACAGGTATGCCATTTCCCGGGTTATACCCAGGTCTTCATCGGAAACTTCTACGCCTTTGATATCCCGGACATTGCGGACAGCCTGTGCCAGCATGCGGGTATATAAATGAAACCCGACAGATGCAATGGCTCCATGCTGACGGCTCCCGAGAATTTCCCCGGCTCCGCGCATTTCCAGGTCGCGCATGGCGATGGTATATCCGGCACCGAACTGGGTGTTTTCGGCGATCACTTCCAGCCGTTCAATGCCCGCTTCGGTGGGCTTGCCTTTCTGACGGAAAAAGTAAGCATATGCCCTCTGTGATGAACGGCCTACCCGTCCGCGGATCTGGTAAAGCTGCGCCAGACCGAAGGTATCCGCCCTGCTGACAATCAGCGTGTTGGCGTTGGGTACATCAAGCCCTGATTCAATGATGGAGGTGCAGAGAAGAACGTCAAGTTCCCCTTTGTAAAACTGATCCATCACCGCGGAAAGCTGTTTTTCCGCCATTTGTCCGTGAGCGACACCGATTCGTGCCTCTGGTACCAGCCTGTGGAGATAGTCATTCATGGCGTAGATCGATTGAACGCGGTTATGGAGGAAAAATGTCTGCCCGTTCCGTTCCATTTCCCGGCTGATGGCCTGACGGATGATTTTTTCGGAATAAGGACCGACATACGTGGTGATGGGAACACGCTCGTAGGGCGGCGTGTTGATATTTGAAATGTCACGGACACCGGTCAGTGCCATGTAAAGTGTACGGGGGATCGGTGTGGCGGTAAGTGTCAGGACGTCCACGTGTGCGCGGAGTTTTTTCAGATATTCTTTCTGACGGACGCCGAACCGCTGTTCTTCGTCGATGACAACCAGCCCCAGATCTTTGAATTTTACATCTTTGGAAACCAGACGATGTGTTCCGATAATGATGTCGATCTCTCCGCTTTCAAGTTTTTTTAAGATTTGTGTCTGTTCCTTTGCGGAGCGGAAACGGGATAGCATTTCCACATTCACGGGATAGGCGGCAAAGCGCTTTCTGAAGGTCTCGTAGTGCTGCTGTGCCAGCACCGTGGTGGGCACGAGGATAGCGACCTGTTTGCTGTCACAGGCAGCTTTGAAAGCTGCCCGCAGGGCGATCTCGGTTTTTCCGTACCCAACATCGCCGCAGATCAGCCGGTCCATCGGCCGCGGGCTTTCCATGTCCTCTTTTACCTTGCGTATAGCAATTTTCTGATCTTCGGTCTCCTCAAAGGGGAAAGCCCCTTCCAGATCTTTCATCCAGATACTGTCTTTGGAGAAGGCGAAGCCGGGGGTCACCTGGCGTTTAGCATAAAGGTCCAGCAGGTCATTGGCAATTTCCAGCACCTTCTCTTTCACGAAGTTTTTGGAATTGAGCCAGTCTTTTGTGCCGAGGCGGGTGATCTCCGGCGTTCTGCCGTTCGGTCCGACATAATTCGACAGCCGGTCAGCCTGGTGGACCGGGACAAAAAGCTGATCCCCTTCGGCATAATTGATGCGCAGAAAATCCTTTTTGACCCCGTCGATGGTTCGGGTGACCAGCCCGTCATATATTCCGATGCCGAAGTCGACATGGACCACATAATCGCCTTCTTTCAGGTCAGCGAAGAATTTTTCCGGTGCGTCGATGTTCTTTCGCGGCGCTTTGCGTGGGACGGGACGTTCCCAGCCGAATATCTCACTGTCGGTCAGTACATGATTTTTAGTGCCATCCATTTCGGTGAGGATAAAGCCCTCTGAGAGCGAATCCTCACAGAAAACCGGAGCTTTCCCGTCTCCATCGCTTCGTGAAGCTTCACCTTTTTTCCACAGGTCTTCAATGCGTTCAGCCTGACGGCTGACGATGGTGACCGGTTCGTTTGCGCGGGACCTGGCCTGCAGGAAATTGAGAAAGGTCTCCAGATGGCCGCCGAAACGGTCTGCCGGGGTGAAGGAATCGGATAAATAAGAACTGTCCGGCACATCTGAGCGTCCCAGGTCGATGAGCGGGAAATCCTCCATGCGGTCATTTAGTTCTGAAAAACTGATGTAAGGTTCCGGATAATCCGCGTCCAGAGTTCCCATCCTGATGCTGTCATTGCGCAGAACCTCTGCTTCCTCCTCCAGATCCTCCGCCTGGGACCGCAGCGCTTCAAGATCGTCGCAAAGGATAATTGTATCGGGGCTCAGATAATCCAGCAGTGACGCCGGTGTTTTGTGGATCAGCGGCAAATAAAAATCCCGCGGTGAATCCGGCTGGATCTCAACATCCGGATTTTCGGGGAAAATCACTTCGCCGGCAGGAGGAATAACAGCCTTTTTCAGCGGAACAATATTTCGCTGGCTGGCCGGGTCAAAACGGTGGATGGAATCGATCTCATCCCCGAAAAAGTCAATGCGGATCGGGTAGGCTTCCGAGTGCGGCCAGACGTCCAGCAGCTCACCGCGCCGGGAATATTGGCCTGGTTCCAGGACTGCCTCCGTGGCTTCATAACCGGAGCGGTTCCAGGTGCGCAGCAATCCTGTGGAAGAGATCTCCTGCCCGACACGCAGTGTTTTGAGTTCATGAATGAATTCCTGCCGGCTCAGTGTACGCTGCATGACCGCCCGTATCGGGGCGGCGATCAGCGGCTGCTTTTCCGGTTTATCCGTCCCGGGCAGCAGCATCCGTACCAGCTGTGTGAGTGTCTGGATGCGGTCATGCCGGACTGACATACTCCAGGAGGCATTCTCATAAAAAAAGGGTTCCGGCGCGGAAAAGTGAAAGCGGTCGGATTTCGGGTGCCAGAAGCCGATCTCATCCAGAGCCAGAAGAGATTGCTCCGGACGGTCTGTCAGGTAAAGGACCGGGCGCTGCAGTTCTTCGTAAAATGCCGCGGCTGTCAGAAAACGGGCGGAACGGAGCAGCCCCAGAGAGCCAAAAGCAGAAGATTCCTTCGACCGGACGCGTTCGCAAAGAGACTGAAATTCGCTCAGTCTGCGGATCTGCTCCAGCATTTCAGCCCTCCACGCGGCCGTTATAATGGTTCATGCACCAGGTATATCCCTGTGTCACAAAATCAAGTGCGCAGGACGAAGCTTTGTCCAGAACCGCGGGCAGTATTTCGCTGTCCTCTTTCGAAAATTTATTAAGAACAAAATCCACTACTTCCATCTGGCCCGGCGGATGGCCGATCCCGCAGCGGAGACGGCAGAATTTCTGGCTCCCAAGCTGTGTGATGATGGAGCCCATGCCTTTCTGCCCGCCGTTGCTTCCGTCAGGACGCACCCGCAGCGTTCCGAAAGGCAGGTCCATGTCGTCATGCACAACGAAAAGCCTTTCCTGCGGGATCTTGTAATAGTGCATCAGCGGGACGACCGCTTTGCCGGATTCATTCATATAGGTGATCGGTTTGGCAAGCAGCAGCTTCCGCCCTTCGTAAGGCACGACGGCAATCAGCGCTTTCTGCTGTTCTTTTTCAAAACGCGTGTCCAGTTTTTCAGCCAGGCGGTCCAGCACCATAAAACCGAAATTATGCCGGCTTTCCCTGTATTCCCGGCCGGGATTTCCCAATCCGGCGATCAGGTACATTTCTCCGGCTGCTGTTTCTTCTTTCTTCTCACGCTGCGCACGGATGGCATCAAAAAATCGGTCCATGTCCATAGGGTTACAGTTTCTAATCCTTGTAATGATATTTTCGAAGGTCCAGAATGATCTTCAGCACCAGTGACAGCAGAATAACTGCCAGCAGGATGAATAAAGCGATCTTTCCAAGTCGGTGCAGGTCAATAATATATGGGTTCGGTTCGGGTAATACGATTGATTCGCTGTTCATTTTTTTTGCTTTTGCATCTGTGTTGATTCAAATCGAAGCACTGATCGCTGCCTGCTCAGAAAAGATTCAGCTTTTTCCCGACTTCATAAAGCGTCTTCAGGGCGTAATAATTGCGCCAGTTCCAGGCTTCCACGGAAAGATGAACCTCATCCCGGGTTGGATCCAGCCCCTGGTTCGGCAGGTATTGTGAGATCGCCCAGAAATTATAGAAAGGAATGTCAAAATCCCGGGCAACCTGGGCAGTGGTTTCATTAATACTGTTGTCCCCTTCCACGTTATCGGCTTTGGAAGAAAGGATCGGCAGGATGCCGTGATCCAAAAGGCTGCGGACGATCTCGGAAAGATATTCATAATAAACATCCATGCTGACACCCGGGATCCAGTTGGAGCCCAGATTGACGAACATGATGGACGGATTATGGATGCGGATCTCGCAGTCAAGAGCGGATTCACCGCTTTCGCAGGCATTCGGGTCCGCCCAGATCGTCGTCATGGCGGAAGAGACGCTCAGCCCCGCGTGGACAGAATAGCTGATGGTATCAAATGATCCCTTGAAGAAATCAATGGCTGCGGTCAGGTATTTGTCCTCGTCAGCCAGGCTGTAATATTCCGTATCGTAGATCCCCATGAAAACACCGGATTCCGAATGACAGTCGCCTATGCGGGAGACGTAATGCGGGTCGGTCCCCAATTCCTGAACGCCGTACCAGTAAATATCGGCGGCTGTATCTGAGATCGCGGGTACTACCGGCCATTGCCGCCATTGTGAGGCGAGAGGACGGTTGTCCGGCGTCGGGTAACCCGGTAAAGGTGTGCGGGTGACGAAATGTCCAATCTTCCGGACCTCCACCGGGACCGGGGTATCCGTTATTTCAGGTGTGGCGGTGTTTTCAGGCAGGATGATCAATTCGGGATCCGCTGCCGCATCCGGTGTGCTGACAGGATCATAAAACAAAGAAGTAGTCGGCGTAAAGGTCGGTATCTCTGTCGGAATAGCTGTTGGCAGCGGTGTTTCGGTCCAATCTGCCTCAACAGTACTGTGGATCGATGTGGAGATCATTGCCACTTCCGTTGCCAGACGGTCATCATCCTTGTTCGAACCGGGTGTATTGCAGGCGGCTGCAGTGAGTGCTATTAAGATCATCAGTAAAAACACTTTTTTCATAACGCTTATTGTACCGTAAAATCACTGTAATGGTGATGACTTGGGAGTTTCAAGATAAAAATTATCTGAAGCTTGTAATAAATATTGGTTTATTAAAGTAAGTATTAATTATAATAGAAAATTATTTATACATATATAAGTAAAATTTATGTGAGCATTATATGACAATAACATTTTCCGATTTCATAACGCAATTTACGACCAACCTGCCGTTCACGATCACAGTGATACTGACACTGGGTGTTATTTTCGTCAACGGTTGGACGGACTCGCCGAATGCAATTGCCTCCTGTGTGGCAACGAGGGCAATGCATCCGCGCAAAGCTATTCTGATGGCTGCGGTTTTTGACTTTCTGGGCGTGGTAGTCATGACAGCCTTCAATGCCAAGGTGGCTGAAACCATCTATAACATGGTGGATTTCGGCGGGGATGCCCATGAGGCATTGATCGCCCTTTGTGCTGCGATGGTGGCCATCGTCACCTGGGCTGTGGCTGCATGGTTTTTCGGGATCCCGACCAGTGAGAGCCACGCGCTGATCGCCGGTATTTCCGGGGCTGCTATTGCTCTGCACGGGAGCTTCCGTGCGATTAACGGTTCGGAATGGGTGAAGGTTCTCTACGGTCTGGTTCTTTCTTCGGTGCTTGGTTTCGGGATCGGTTACGTGGTCGCGAAAATTGTCACCGAGATTTGCCGCGGGATCGAGCGCCCGAAAACGCAGACTTTCTTTAAGAATGCCCAGATTTGCGGCGGTGCGGCGATGGCTTTTATGCATGGCGCACAGGACGGTCAGAAGTTTATCGGCGTCTTTATGCTGGGTGCTTTCCTGGCGAAGGGGAACCCGAATGTGGAAAGCTTTACCATCCCCCTGTGGCTGATGCTGCTATGCTCGATCACCATGGGGCTCGGTACTTCCATCGGCGGTTACCGCATCATCAAAGCGGTCGGGATGGATATGGTCAAGCTGGAGCCTTATCAGGGCTTCTGTGCCGACAGCTCCGGTGCGATCTGCCTGCTGATCTCCACGCTGCTCAGCCTGCCGGTCAGCACCACACAGTGTAAAACGACGGCTGTGATGGGCGTCGGGGCTGCCAAGCGGCTGTCTTCGGTGAACTGGGGGATCGTCAAAGAGATGATCCTGACCTGGGTCCTCACCTTCCCGGGCGCGGGATTGATCGGATATTTGATGGCGAAAGCCTTTATGCATATTTTTTAGAATATAGGGTTTTGCAGGAACAGGAAGGATAAATATGTTCGGTAAAAATAAACGGGATGCTTATTATTTTGACAGCTTTGTGAACCAGTGTCAGTTTAGCTGTGAATTATCAAAACGGACCGGAGAGCTGCTGCGGAATTTTAAATATGACGAGGTCAAAGACAATCTGATCGAACTGCACGGCATCGAACACGCGGCGGATCAGGTCCAGCATGACATCATGGAGCATTTGATCAAGGAATTCATCGCTCCGCTGGAACGGGAGGATATCGTCCTGATCGCCAAAGAGCTGGATGATCTGACCGACAACATCGAGGACATCATGATCACCTGCTATGAATATGATGTCAAACAGATCGACGATGTGATGCTGAAATATATGGACCTGATCGAGGTCAGCTGCGGTCTGCTGCAGGATCTTTTGAGAAAGTTCGAGAATTTCAAGAAAGAAAATACGCTGAATTCAATTATCATTGAGATCAATAAACACGAGGAAGAGGGCGACCGGATCTACCGTGAAGCGATGCATAACCTCTTTGTCAATGAAAAAGACCCCAGGATTCTGATGGCGAAGAAGGAGATCTATGCCTGTCTTGAGACCGTGATGGATGACATCGAAGACCTCGCGAATTCTGTCGAGTCCGTCATTATGAAGAATTCGTAAATCACCGCGGGACATTGTATGAAACAGGGCAGGCTCAAAAGCCTGCCCTGTTTCGGTTCTTACGCAGCTGCAGCAACAAAAAGGATCTCATCAACAGCATCAGAAATGGAATCATGCAGTTGTTCCTCCGGATATTTTTCTAATGCATCACGGAATCCCGCTTTACTTAAATTTCAAGATTTAATTTATCGCATAATCTTCGGGCAGCATACCGTTCATCAATGTCTCTATTCTAATTGTAATGTCCTTTACACGAAATTATTATGATTGTTGTTTCTTCAACAGCATACACGAGTCTGTGTTCACCGTTGATACGTCGACTCCAGAATCCGGATAGATTACCTTTCAATCCTTCCGGCTGTCCAATTCCGTCAAATGGATCACGCAAAATTGCTTCTATTAAAGAATTGATTTTCTTTATGATGGTTTTGTCACCTGCTTGCCAATAAAGATAATCCTGCCATGCATCATAATCCCATTGAATATTCCTTTTCGGCATAGAATCAATCCTCTATCAATTCATGTTCAACAAGCCGAAGTTTTCCCGCTTTATAATCCTGCATCTTTTTTTCCAGATAACGTATATTTGATTCATTGTAAAACGGATCCGGATTTAATGCTAAATCAAAAGGGATCCTTCTTTCTCTGGTTACAGCTTTTGCAAAAATTGTAAATGCTGCTGTCAGGGATAAACCAAGTTCAGAACAGACATTTTCCATACCTTTTTTTGTTTCGGCATCCAGTTTGAAATTTACACTGACAGTTTCAGACATAATTTATACTCCTGTTTACTATCTGTTATACCAATTTATATTTATATTTTATATATAATTTCTTTTATTGTTGATAGAAAATGACAGAGAAAAATTATATGCTGATAAAGAGGCAGAAGAAAATTTGTCATTGTAAAAAAGAACTGACCTTTATAATATATGAACAGCCGCCCCGGTCTGCCTAACCGGGGCAGCTGTTCAAGTTTATTCTTTGTGCCGGTTTAACCGGCAGCCGGCAGGTGCAAACCATTGATCGCTTGCTTCATACTCTTCACAAATTGCCCTACATACGGCGGGGCATCCGTCCCGTATCGGGCCAGGATCTTGATGATCGCGGAACCGACGATGGCGCCGTCGGAGATCGCAGCCATTTTGGCAGCCTGTTCGGGCGTGGAAATGCCGAAACCGATGGCACAGGGGACAGCGCTGTTTTCCCGTACCACCTTCACGATCGATCCCAGGTCGGTCGTGATTTCACTGCGGGTACCGGTGACGCCCAGGCTGGAGACGAGATAGATAAAGCCTTCCGCCTCCTTTGCGATCTGTGCGATCCGTCCCGCGGAGGTCGGGGCGATCAGGGAGATCAGATTGACTCCGTATTTTCGGCAAACCGGTAAAAATTCTTCCTTCTCCTCATAAGGCAGGTCAGGCAGGATAAGCCCGTCGATCCCGACCCGTGCACACGCTGCCAGAAAGCGCTCTGAACCATAGGAATAAACCACATTGGCATAAGTCATGAAGACCATCGGAGTGTTGATCTCCTTCCGCAGCTCTGTGACCATTTCAAAAATCTTATCGGTGGTTGTCCCGCTGGCCAGTGCGCGGATGTTTGCTCCCTGGATCACCGGGCCTTCCGCGGTGGGGTCGGAAAAGGGAATTCCCAGTTCGATGAGGCCGGCACCGTTGCTGACCATTTCGCGGATGCAGGCTTTGGTGGTTTCAAGGTCCGGATCTCCGCAGGTGATGAAGGGGATGAAAGCCTTGCCGGATGCAAAAGCGGATGCGATTTTATTCATTAATATCCTCCCCCCTGTAACGGGCGATAGCCGCGCAGTCCTTGTCTCCCCGTCCGGAAATGGTGATGACCATGATCCGGTTTCTTTCCATTTTCGGGGCAATTTTCAGTGCGTGCGCGACCGCGTGGGCTGATTCGATAGCAGGGATGATGCCTTCCATTTTTGCCAGATATTCAAACGCGCAGACGGCTTCCTCATCCGTTACAGCTGCATATTCCGCCCGTCCGGTATCATGCAGCCAGGCATGTTCGGGACCGATGCCGGGGTAATCCAGCCCGGCAGAAATCGAATAAACGGGGGCAATTTGTCCGTAATCATCCTGGCAGAAGTAGCTTTTCATACCGTGGAAGATGCCGACCCGGCCGGTGTTGATCGTGGCAGCGGTCTCAAAGGTCTTGATCCCGCGTCCGGCTGCTTCACAGCCGATCAGGCGCACTTCCGGATCGTTGATGAAATGGTAAAAGCTGCCGATGGCATTACTGCCGCCGCCTACACAGGCCAGCACCGCGTCCGGAAGGCGTCCTTCCTTTTCCAGCATCTGTTCTTTGATCTCCCGGGATATGACAGCCTGGAAATCCCGGACGATGGTCGGGAAGGGGTGCGGTCCCATAACAGAACCCAGGCAGTAATGGGTATCGTCAATGCGGCTGGTCCATTCCCGCATGGCTTCCGAAACGGCATCTTTCAGTGTCGCGGTCCCGCTTTTGACCGGGATCACATCCGCACCCAGCAGGCGCATGCGGTAAACATTGAGTGCCTGGCGCTTAGTGTCCTCTTCTCCCATGAAGACGACGCATTCCATCCCCATCAGCGCGGCTGCTGTCGCGGTGGCTACCCCATGCTGTCCGGCTCCGGTCTCCGCGATCAGGCGGGTCTTGCCCATCTTTTTGGCAAGCAGTGCCTGACCAAGGACGTTGTTGATTTTGTGGGCACCTGTGTGATTGAGATCCTCCCGTTTGAGGTAAATTTTCGCACCGCCCAGATCCTTTGTCATTTTTTCGGCATAATACAGCCGGGAAGGCCGTCCGGCATAGTCGTTGAATAATGCCGAAAGCTCTGCCTGAAATTCCGGGTCGTTTTTATAATGTTCGTATGCCGCTTCCAGTTCAATTACGGCGTTCATCAGGGTTTCCGGAATATACTGACCGCCGTATATACCAAAGCGTCCTTTGGGGTTTGTCATAGCGTTTCCTTTCTTACAGCTTTCACAAATGCGGCCATTTTTTCTGCGTCTTTCAGCCCGCTGCTTTCAATACCGGAGCTTACATCGACCGCGAAGGGGTGCAGTTGGACGATCGCTTCAGAAACGTTTTCAGGGTTCAGCCCGCCGGCCAGAAAATAAGGACGGGAAAAATCCCTGATCAGCTTCCAGTCAAACGCGATACCTTCGCCTTTCCCCGCATCCAGCAGAACAGATTCCGCACTGCAGATGGATGCTGCTTCCAGGTCTTTTGCTTCCCGGATGCGAAATGCTTTGATGAGCGGCTTGTCCGTCAGCGAACGCAGCTGCCGGATGTAGTCTTCGTCCTCATTTCCGTGCAGCTGGGCGATATCGATAATGCCGCGGTTCAGCATTCCGGCTATGGTTTCCGGTTCCTCATCCACAAATACACCGACCGCGGCGATTTCCGGGGCAAGGATGGCTTTCAGGGCAGCGGCATCTTCCTCGCTTATGAAGCGTTTGCTTTTTTGCCAGAAAACAAAGCCGATATAATCTGCTTTCAGTGCATTGGCTGTCTGAACATCGATCACGCGTTTCATCCCGCAGAGCTTGATTTTTGTCATTTTGCTGCCTCCCGCAGTGTTTTCAGCATGGCTGTTTTATTGTCTGATCGCATCAGAGCTTCACCGATCAGTGCGGCATCTGCTCCGATTTTCTTTAAGATAGTTACATCATCCGGTCCCTTTACGCCGCTTTCTGCAACATAAATACGGTCAGACGGGATACAGTCTCTCAGCCTGGCGGCATTGTTAAAGTCCACAGAGAAATCTTTAAGGTTACGGTTGTTGACACCGATGATCCTTGCTCCTGCGTCAAGAGCCATTGCGATCTCCTGCTCATTGTGTGCTTCAGTCAGCGCTGCCAGACCGAGTGTATCGCAAAGCGTCAGATATCCGGCGAGTTCAGCCGGGCTGAGGATCGCGCAGATCAGCAGCACCGCATTGGCCCCCATCGCCTTTGCCTGATAGATCTGGTATTCACTGACGGTGAAATCCTTGCGGAGCATCGGTGTTTTTACCGCAGACCGGATCTCACGAAAGATCTGATCAGACCCGAGGAACCATTTTGGTTCCGTGAGACAGGAGATGCAGTCCGCTCCTGCCGCCTCATAATCCCTGGCGATTGAAACATAGGGAAAGTCCGGCGCGATCAGCCCTTTGGATGGGGAGGCTTTCTTCACCTCACAGATGAAGGAGAGACCGGGACGTTCTAGTGCCTCAGTGAAAGCTTTTCCCTGCCCGCTTCCTGTCGCGGCAGCCAGGTCTTTCATCGCCTCCGGCGGGATTTTTTCCATATCTGCTGCGGTCCGCTGCCGGGCATATGCGGCAAGTTCATCCAGTATGCTCATTGATTGCTGACCTCGATAAATTTTTCAAGTGTCAGGGCAGCGGCTCCGGAATCGATCAGGGATCCGGCGAGCCGGATGCCTTCTGCCATCGTTTCGGCTTTTCCGGCGATGTAAAGGGCTGCTCCCGCATTCATCAGGACGGCGCTGCGTTTGGGGCCATGATCCTCACTGTTCAGGATCGCCCGGGTGATGGCAGCGTTCTCTTCCGGTGTTCCGCCGACCAGTTCCGCCTTGCTGCAGCGGGTCAGGCCGAAATCTTCCGGTGTGATGACGTATTTTTTGTACCAGCCGTCTTTGAACTCGCAGACGGTCGTCGGGGCGCTCATGGAGATCTCGTCCAGTTTGTCCTGCCCGTAAACCACCATCCCTCGCTTGACCCCGAGATCGATCAGGACCTGCGCCAGCGGTTCGGCAAGATATTCATCATAGACCCCCAGCAGCTGCATTTTCGGGCTGGCGGGATTTGTGAGCGGACCGAGAATGTTGAAAACGGTGCGGAATCCCAGCTCCCTGCGGATGGCACCGACATATTTCATGGAAGTGTGATATTTCTGAGCGAAAAAGAAGCATATCCCGACCTTTTCCAGCAGTTCGATACATTTTTCAGGGCTCTGTTCGATGTTGACACCCAGTGCTTCGAGGCAGTCCGCTGTACCGCATTTGGATGAGGCAGCCCGGTTGCCGTGCTTTCCGACTTTGGCGCCGCCGGCGGCTGCGATCAGGGCGGAGGTGGTGGAGATGTTGAAACTCTGAGCGTTATCACCGCCGGTGCCGACGATCTCCAGGACCGGCAGATCAGTTTCGACTTTCGTGGCATGATCCCGCATGGCTGCCGCACAGCCGGCGATTTCATCCTTGGTTTCTGCCTTGGCGGACTTGGTGGAAAGCGCTGCAAGGAATGCGGCGTTTTGAGTAGCGGTGGTTTCTCCGCTCATGATCTCATTCATTACGGTATAGGCTTCATCGTAGGTGAGGTCGCCTTTGGAGACGATTTTGACAATGGCTTCTTTAATCATGATTGCATCCTTTTTTATTTTTCTTCTGTCTGGAAATAAAAAAACCCTGACAGAAGTTAGATCTGTCAGGGACGAATTTTGTTTCGCGGTGCCACCCTGATTCATGGCTTTGGACCATGCACTTAGCGGGATACCAACATATCCCCGGCAACTGACGTATGCCCTAACGTCGCAGAATACTCAGCTTTTCAGCCTTTGAATGCGCCCTCCGCGGTCCATTTGACGATTGGTTTCCTGCCCGATTCTCAGCATCGCGGGCTCTCTGTAAGGGCTTTTACCGCCTTTATTTCCGCATCAACAGTTTATATGATTTGTTATTTTATGCATAAGGCTCTTGTTTGTCAAGAACTTCAAAAAAAATCAAAATACCGCGGTATCGGTATCGGTCTATATTTATTTTTTGATGTAGGTTTGATTACGGCTGGTGGGCTTGTCAGGAATTCCCATTACAATAAGCCCTTCTGCAAGCGCCGGTATCAGATAATTCTTTCTCAGGTTCGCTTTGGATTTCAGTCCGAGAAATGTCAGTAATTGTTCTCCCGTATATGGTACATCATATTCCATGACATCTAAAAGCTTCTGAACGTATCTTGAACGAAAGGCAGACTCTTTCCTTATTTGCTGCAGGGCCTGGTCCAATGTCTGATTGATTTTTTCAAGCATAAACAAAATAAACGGGTCGGAATTTCCTGCAATATGACTTTCTGAAATCGCATTATAATAATCGTCCTGATATTTGTGAATATGACTTTCAAGCGGTAAATACTGGAACACAGGATTCCACTTTGACAAAAGAGCAGTCTGCCAGAGTCGTGCCATGCGTCCGTTTCCATCAGAAAACGGGTGAATAAACACAAATTCGTAATGATATACAGAGGAATAGATCAGAGGGTGGATCGAATTATGAGTATTATTGAGCCAGATAAATAGATTTCGCATATGAACAGGAATCAGACGCGGCGGCGGAGCGATAAAAATACAAACATCTCCTTGAAAAACGCCTTCGTCATGATTCCTGAATTTTCCGGCTGAACTGATCAGACTGTCGGTCATGATACCATGGAGCTTCTTTAATTCTTCAAGCGAGAAAGGATCAAATTCTCCAATTAATTCATAAGCATTGTAGGCATTTTTAACTTCCTGAATTTCATTCCATGGCCCGCTGACGGTTTTTCCGTCAATAACGCTGTGCACTTCATTCAGTGATAAAGAATTAGCTTCGATAGCAACGGAGGCATGAACTGAACGAATGCGGTTGATATGACGCAGATAAGGCTTGGATGCAAACATATGAAAGCTGCTGATTTGCCCTGTTTTTTCAGATATTTCCGCTGCCATCATCAGCATTTGATTATTAACATTGAAAGGCGGCTGATAAGTCTCCATCTTTTCACTGAACCTTGATTTGATTATAATCGAAATATTATCTTATATGCTATCTTATATGCTATCTTATATACTGCTTCCTCTGAGATCGAAATTTCGCCGGAGAGAGGTATGAATTGACAGTATTTTTATTTATGAAAGCGAACAGATACCGTATCATTGCCGATGCACATTTCCCTTGGAACATGGACCGATCCCGCAGGTTTATCGTGTCCTTACATTGTATAATTCTTCAATAGAGACGAGAGATACATCTCCGGCTTTTTCCTTTTCGTATAAAGCATCTGTAAATCCTGATTTTGAAAAAATCTTAAAATAACATTTATCTCTTGCCTTTGCTATCGCGGATGCATAATCCCGGATCAAATCCAATTCTTCACATCCAATTTTTTCATTTCTGTATTTACAGGAGCCGATCAGAAGATTACGTTCATTGTCTTCTGTTCCCAAAGCAACGATATCCAGTTGTGCTTCTTTTTTTCTGATTGGATGGGTTCCCCACCACTCACCGATTTCTGTAATGTAAAACGGAAGGTTCTTTGCGTAATGGACAAGATATTGAGTACAGATTTCTTCGAAAACCGGTCCCATATATTCCGGAAGATATCTTTCGACGGTTTTATCATATATTTCTTCCATCCGCCCGGAATTGACTGCCATCATGTTATTAGGTACAAAGCGATACCAGAACCTGAAAAAGTTGTCGGTTATACGATAAAGTGTCTTCTTTTTCGTTTTATCAACAACAGGTTCTGTTTTTCGAATAATCTCAAGCTCAGACAAACCCCGCAGATATTTTGAACAAACAGCATTATCAATTCCCACTTTTGAGGAGATTTCATTCAGTCTGGCTGAACCGTTGGCATTTGCGGTTATTACGGCATTATAGACTGCTGGTTCCCGAAGTTCTTGTTTTAAAAGATTTGCAGGTTCCTCGAAAAGATAAGATGAACTGTCAAACAGGTTTTCAAGCAGAGCGTCTTTAATCGATGTCCGTACATCTAATTTACGAATGTAATGCGGTATTCCGCCGGTTATTCCATAAATTAATGCATTCTCTTCCGGGCTTAATTCCGGATGAAACCGGGCTGATTCAAGGTATGTCAGCGGTTTAATTTTAAACTGTGCAGTGCGTCTGCCGAAAAGAGGACTTTTCTGACTTAGGACATGGTCTTCCATGAAACTCATCGAAGAACCGCACAATATCAGATATAGATTTGTTTCAGCCCAATCATGATCTAAAAGATGCTGAAGTTTTGAAGGAACAGCATTGTCCGCTTTGGCAAGATATGGATATTCATCAATGACAAAAACAACCCGATCTGAATTTTTTGCGATTTGAGTGATCTCATCAAACGCGGCATCAAAGGTGTTGTAAACCGGAGCCTCTTGGGAATGCGGATGCTGATAGTTATGGATCGCACATGAAAGGGCGGAAAGATTTCCCCTGGCATTTGTATCCAGTGCAGGAAAATAAATCGTCGGTTTGTTCTTTACAAATTCATTGATCAGAGCTGTTTTCCCAACGCGTCTTCTGCCGTATATAATGATACATTCAAGTCCCTTATTTTGATATCGGACATTCATTTTCTTCAATTCTTTTTCCCGGCACAGAAACATCTCACACTTCCTTTTGTAGTATTATCTTATAAGAAACTATCTTATGAGATAGTTTCTTATAAGATAGTATATCATAATACAGGAGCATCGATTATGTCATTTGAATTTTGATCGTGCTTTTTCGTTTATAGTTCTCTGCTTTCCGAAAAAACAGCGGAAGAAAATTTTGCCCCGTCCCTTTCCCTCTGTATGCTCCAGCTTTACCACAAAATCGAACATTTGTCAACGGCCAATATTGGCGGTTTTCTTTTTTAAAAATTTCTGTATACTGTATTTATCAATGACACCCGGGGACGGTCCCCGCAGGGGCCCGTCCCCACTAAATACCGTCAGCTTCACAGCTGCACGAAGCCGTGGGAAAGGGTACTGGACCCGCCGGAAGACTAAACAAAGGAGGAGAGCTGAGATGAACATATCGGACATGATCAAAAACACGGCAGATCAGATCATCGAACCTGAAGCCGA
>CACYHU010000040.1 GCA_902774215.1 uncultured Chloroflexota bacterium | reverse complement strand
ACAGGAGCAAATCATGACAAGGATCGGTCAAAACCCGGCAAAATTTGTGAAAAATGTCGCCAAACCTGCCAGAATCACGGTTGCGGTGCTGAATTATATCCCCTTCCTCAGCGGTTTCTATGCTGAGATGGATGGTGTCTTAAAGGCCTGTCTGAATTCTATTTACAACACGAAGCTTGATGAAGAATTCGATATTCTTGTTTTTGATAATGGCAGCTGCGAAGAAATCAAACAGTACTTATTAAAAGAACAGTCTGAAGGACGCATTCAATACCTGATAATTTCCGAAAAGAACCTTGGAAAAGGCGGTGCCTGGAATATTATTTTTGAATCTGCTCCGGGAGCGATTTTAGCTTATACCGATAACGATTGTCTGTTCACCCCGGATTGGCTGTCAAAATCAATATCTATTCTTGAAACCTTTCCGAATACAGGCATGGTCACGGCCCGTCCTTTCAGGACAAATGCGGATCTGTATACCTCGACTTTAGATTGGGCAGATAAGAATGCTGAGGTGCAGCATGAACAGGGGAATCTGATCCCTTATGAAGTATTCAGAGAATTCGATCTAAGCCTTGGCCAGTCTGAAGAAGAAATCAAAGCTCATTATGATTCAACCACAGATCATAGACTGACATATAATGGTGTCAGGGCAATGGCAGGGGCTTCTCACTGGCAATTCACTGCATTTAAAGAGCGTTTGCAGGAATTTCTTCCTTTCCATATGGATCGTCCGATGGGTCAGGTGCGGCAGCTTGATATGCGTATGAATGAAAAAGGTTATTTACGTCTTATGACAGATACCCCATGTGCGATGAATATGAGCAACACATTGGATAATTCGGCTGAAAAGGAAATCCAGCATACAACATCAAGGAAAACGATTTATGATAATCCTGTGATAAAAAAGTTTTTGCTCGGACTTTACAACAGAATATTCCATATATATTATGATAATCGCTGAAAACTAATCCTTCAGGAAACGGATCCATTTTTCCGGAAGATATTCATTTTCTGTCGACAATTCGAGACTGTTATTTCTGCATATATTTGTAAAAGCTGCTTTTTCCGGTGATTCGGAGTCAAGATTTATTTCCGAAAAGTATCCGGTTATTTTCCACCCCTGTTGATAGCAGCGCCATATATTATAAACTTTATTGATAACCTCATCATTTTTCATTTCAGGAGATACGGAGCTGAGGTTGTCTGACCAGATCAGTAAAGCGCATCTGTTTTTGTGAAAAGCTTTTGTAATGGTATCAATTGCCGATGTATCGGCATCAATTCCTAAAAAATCCATCTCTGAGTTAATTAATGCATTGAAATCAGCTCTTTTCTGAAATAAAGAAAACCGTTCCCCCTTCTCACGGAAAACTTCTGTTGGAATTATTGGACCGGTTTTTACCTGTGATGATAACGACTGTATGTATTTCCGCGCGTTTTGAAAGGTTTCTGTTTCGCTGTTAAGGAGTTTGCCGGAAAAAAAGCTTTTATATGGGAATTTGATGCCGATGATATTTGTATACGGGACAATAGATTCGGCAAGATGTATCAGAAAATTGTATTTTGCGTCAAGAAATATTTCGTATTTGTTTGTTCTTTCCAGATTCTGCCATTGAGGAATTTCTCCGGAATCCAGTATGACGAAAGGCTCAATATTTGAACTGTGAAACCTTGAAAGCAGATTACGGGTTGATTCTATCAGCGATTCTTCATAATTATTTTTCAACGGCTCATAATCAGCCCAATTCAAGATTATTGCAGCCGAATTGATCGCATTATCATTCAATTGGTATAAATAAAAATAGTTCTCTTTATCCAAAAGGGATCGGGCGGTTTTGGAGGTTCCCCATAAAAAGCCAGGTGGAAAATTATAAGAAGCGGAATATGTTCTCATTGGATCGAATCTATAAGAGCTACAAGATCTTCCGGTAATTTATCCGCATTTTCCAGTATCAAAGTATCTTTTTGCAGTTCAAGCGCGCCGATATTATATGAAATTGACTCTGAAAGGAGAAATTCATTCTCTTTATCAAAACGAAATGTGATACGCTGTGAATTGGCACTATCCGGCATTCCATTAAGAGACTGGTAAAAATTGAGGCAATGCTGACCATTTCCGGTCTCATCACACGCGGTATCTGACATAAAAACTGCGGAAGAATCAATTAACTGCCGGAAATCCGGGAAACAAGTATAATTTTGGCTCAGAGGCTGCTTCGTTTCAGCCAGAAGTGCGTGGATCAGGTCCAGGGTTCTTCCGTCAGTTTGCAATTGAGCTGAAAGAATTTGCCCGGTTTCAGGATCCCTTACAATTGATATCATTTTGCTTATTATATGATTATCGTCAATATAATGCCATATGTCGGAAATATAATGCGTGTAATAATACCGGTATTGATCCATCGGTATCAATTCCTGATGAAATGAATCACCGAACTGGTAATTTGTCTCGTAACTTTCGTGTAACCAACCGGCAGATTTTGTTAATTCCTGATTTCGCTTATCAATGCTTTCCTCAATAATTCTGATTTCTTCCGGTTGTTTTTTTCTGTCCGGTACACCATATTGATTAAGAAAGAGTGGGGAGCTTTCATGCATAGTGCTGCTTTCTTCTGGGTCTGTCGGGACCGGGGTCCAGGTAATCGTCCAGGGTCCCATTGATAAATATTCGACAGCATCGATTTCAATATCTATCTGGTTTACGGGAAAACTGATATCATTGAAGTAAAAATCACAGGCAAATCTATCTGTTTCCGGAGCAAAGCCGCAATTTACGGATGGATTGAAAACATTCGTTTTGTTGTCGAAAATGAAAGATATATCAGCAACTTGTTTCTCTCCGGAATCTATGTAAATGCGGATCCTGTCTTCTTCAGGCACATAATTTAGCTCATATACTTCAAGGTGAAAATCTTTTGTATCCAGGAGGACGGTTCTTGTCTGAGAATTGAGATCGAGTACGTTTTTTTGAGCAGGCACTATATTGCGGACAATATAGGCGTGATCCATAGTTATTTCCAGAACGTCCTGAGTATGCAGCGCATCAAATGTATAGGAATGTGCCGGAGAATATTCGGTATCATCCGTGAGGTTGAATCCATAAAGATTTCCGCGTGTTACCGCGTATCTTTTCCCTGTATTTGTATTGGAAATGGTTATCCAGCCGAATTTGGAAAGTATTTCATCAGGCCTGTTCATGCGGACACATGGTTGGAGCATTGTCAGTGAACCTGTCTGTGCTGTGGCGGTCAGAGAAAACTCAATATCACTATTACGGCTGTCTTTATTTTTTATTTGTCCGGTCTCCGGCTGTTTATTTGAATTATGTAATACCACGGCCAAACTGAGGCCTTCTGATAAAGGTTTCGTGTCAAACGGTATCTGGTTGATATTCAGATAAAATGTCTGCGGGGTTTTATCAGTGTTGAAAACCAGCAGCCCGCCTATGATGCATTGATTATTATATTCAAGGTAGCTGAATTTGGATGCAGAGGAAGGTGTCAGGATGTCTCCGCCATCTAAAACCGTTTCTGCAACAGGAAGGTAGGAGCCATATAATCGGTTTTCATCTGTGATTTTATTCTTCCAGTCCGAATTAAGGTCTTTGAAAAGGATTCGGACCAGGATACGGTCTTTTTCGACAACGATATTGTCGATATGAACCGTGATTTCTTCATTATCCGAAGAAATTACTTTGCTGCTGATGGAATTATCCAACTCATATAGAGGGGATACTTCCTCCATCATCGTAATATCATTGTATTGAGCTGAAGCAAAAGCTGTAATAAATAGAAATGAAATAATAAAAACGATCCTGAGCAAATATTTCATTTCAGCTTTTCTTCGACTTCAGATTGTGCCCGTTTACAAGATTTCCTCTAAGAACAGCTTCATTATCGCAGACAGCTTTTACAATTGAAACAATTCGCGCAGACATTTCCTGACGCGTTTCAAAAGTATTGGTCCCGATATGAGGTGTGATGATGACGTTGGGAAGCGTAAATAATTCCGGATCAACGCTGCTGTTGTTTGGAAATACATCAATTCCGGCGCCATAAAGTTTCCCGTTTTTCAGAAACCGGATCATTTGTTTCTGGTCAACGATCTCACCGCGTGCTGTGTTGATCAATATACTGCCGTTTTTCATCCGCATAAATGCTTTTTCATTGAACATCCCCCGGGTCTCATCCGTGAGCGGACAGTTGATGGAGACTACATCGGATACAGAGAGCAGGTCATGAAAGTACATAAACCGTTTGGACTGCTCAAGACCTATCGGGAGTTGGTTGCGCTGAGTATATACGACTTTCATGTTCATGTTAATAGCCATGCGGGCTAAGCGGGAGCCGATATTTCCCATGCCGATGATTCCCAGGGTTTTTCCCGAGAGTGACATTCCCGGATTTGCACCGATGGAAAAATAATCTTCGATGTGGTCAGTATCAGTTCGGATGCGGTAGTTCAATTCACTGATCCGTCTTGCGACTGAAAACATAAGTATAAATGCGAGCTCTGCGGTTGCGGCTGCGGTTGTGTCGGGAATATTATAAACCGGTATCTGCAGCGCTGAGGCGGCGCGGACGTCAATATCATCATAACCGGCCCCGTTGACCATTATCACTTTCAGCTTAAGAGCCTTGGCGATCAATTCAGAGGTAACCGGACCAGTCGCGATGATCCCTTCAGTATTTGGTAATATATCAGAATAAAGCCTTTCTTTTTCTTCATTTGATAATGAATCCAGATAAATAAGCTTGAATTCGGGCTCTAACGGTGAAAAATCCTCGTTCGGAACCTTTTTAATGACAATAATATAACGTTCTGACATATTACACCTGTTTAGTTTATAACTATTTCGACGCTGTAAACCCGGTTGCGTTGATGGCGTTTATGACATCATCGATGTTTGCGTTTTCATGCGTGATCGTTGCTTTTCCGCCATCAAGGTCAACAACAACGTTTGTTACATTTGCTACTGATTCCGATGCTTTTTTCACTCTTGCTGCACAATGCTGGCAGTGCATTCCGTCTACTTTTATAATTGTTTCCATGTTTATTTCTCCTATCTTTTCAATTATATGATAATTATTGAAAAATCGTTAGCAATCAAGCTGAAAATCATTTTGAATTTGGCATAATCCGTGCACAATTTTAAAATAAAATTTTGAGGATGGTGCAGATATGAATCTTGGATGGATTTGTGGTTTTTTTATCGGGATTTTAGGTATTATCGGCAGATTTACTTGGATACCATGGATTTCCCAATATAACTATTGGCTTTTATTGGTCGGATTTTTACTGGTCAGTCTCAGCGGCGGCAGCCGACGGTTCTGATCATCTACAGAAGATGAAAGTTACAAGATCCGAAAAAATTTTTTTTCGGAATATTTTTGTTTAAAGAAAATGAATGAAAATTGCAAAATTTATTATCAGGGTATTATAATATCTGTTTGAATTGCTCATCAATAGATGTAAGAGATTCTCACAAATCCGATATGAGGATGGTTTAAATGTTATCGCTTGATAAAGTATTTAATGCGCAGTTGGTTTTAAAGGATATCATAAGAGAGACTCATGTAGTGCGTGCTTATGGAATAGCGCCTAATTGCGAACTGTATTTAAAGCCGGAAAATTTACAGATCACCGGTTCATTTAAGGTGCGTGGATCTGCGTATAAGATCGCGATGTTGTCGAAAGAGGAAAGAAAAAAAGGCGTCATCGCATGTTCAGCGGGAAATCACGCGCAGGGTGTGGCACTAGCGGCGACGAAAAACGGTATTAAATCAATTATCTGCCTGCCTGACTCAGCCCCGATTTCAAAAGTGGAAGCAACCAAAGGATTTGGCGCTGAAGTCTGCCTTGTTGAAGGCGTTTATGATGATGCTTACAAAAGAGCTTTGGAACTGCGGGACAGTGAAGGATATACCTTCGTTCATCCTTTCGATGACGAAAATGTAATTGCAGGCCAGGGTACTATCGCGCTTGAGATTTATCATGATCTTGATAATATTGACGCGATTATCGTACCTGTCGGCGGCGGCGGTTTGATTTCAGGTATCGCCTATACAGTAAAGCAGATCCGGCCTGCGGTGAAAGTTTACGGTGTACAGGCATCCGGTGCGCCGAGTATGTTCAATTCCATCAAGGATGGAAAAATCGAATGCCTCGATTCCGTTTCAACAATTGCTGATGGAATTGCCGTAAAACAGCCGGGAGATAATACATATGATTTGGTCAGCAAATATGTGGATGATATCGCACTCGTTACAGATGATGAAGTGGCAAGCGCAATACTTGCTCTGATCGAAAAGCAAAAAATGATCGCAGAAGGCGCCGGGGCTGTTTCAGTTGCGGCCGCAATGTTTGATAAATTCAATCTTAAGGGCAAACGGGTCGTAAGTATCGTTTCAGGCGGGAATATCGATGTCACCAGCCTGTCCCGAGTGATCGACCGCGGTCTCCGGAAATCAGGAAGGTCTTCAAGCCTGCTGATCGAGTTGATCGATAAGCCCGGCCAGTTGAAGGATATTGCGCGTATTATTGCGGATTGCGGCGGAAATGTGACCGGTGTCCATTATGAAAAAGGCTATACGGAAAGCATCAACGGATGTTTCTTGCGTATAGAAATGGAAACCAGAGATTGGGATCACGTAAACCTTATCACTCATTCTTTGCAGGAAGAAGGATTCAAAATCGTACTGTAATCATTTCGTATATGAAATAACATCAAAAATACAATATAAAGGCGCCCGGTGCGCCTTTATAATTTAAATTATTATAAATATTCAAAAATCTTATATAATTTAGCAATATGGGAAAAAAGATTTTCAATGAGAGATTTTATTCTCTGGCTGCAATTATTCTGATGATCATTTATGCAGTCACGGGTGTTATCTGCTATGATGATTATGGCTGCGGCCCTGATGAAGGAATGGAGCGGCAGACTTCATTGGTAAATTATAAATATGTGATCCATAAGCTGCAAATTCCCATTGATGAAAAAAATGAAGAATGGCTCGGTTACCTGCCGGAGCTGCACGAATATCGGGACCGGTATTACGGGACAGCTCTTCATTTCCCGCTTGTATTTATTGAGAGCCTTTTCCACTTTACGCTTGAACCTTCACAGTTTTACGGGATGAGACATTTTTACACATTTCTGAATTATTTCCTGGGCATTTTCTGTATTTATAAATTGCTTTCCAAAAGATTTGAAAGCAGAAAATACGGGATAATTGGAATAATATTGCTTATTCTTTTCCCAAGATTCTTTGCCGAAAGCTTTTATAACAATAAAGATATTATATTTGTCGCCTGTTACGCTGTATGCTGTTATCTTATTGACAGATGGTTTCAAAAACGTGATTTACTGACATCAATACTTCTGGCTTTTTGTTTTGCGCTCACATGCAATACACGCTTCAACGGAATTGTATTTTTCCCTGTATTTATATTTTTATATGCATTTGATTGCATCAGATATAAAAATACAAACGATCTGAAAGAATTTCTGCTGGTCCTGTTTGCGAGTGTTTTGTTTTTTTATCTCATAACGCCGAATTTCTGGGAAAATCCATTAGAAACATTGAAAGAGACCGTTCAGTTTAATATGCATCATCCCAACCATGGCTCTGAAGGGAATCTGTTCAAAGGCGAGTTGGTTGACGCGGCAAAGACACTTACATTTATACCTGTCTGGATCATCATAACAACACCGGTCATTTATCTCCTGCTGATCCTGAGCGGTTCTGTAAAATATTCCTTCGATTTAATAAAACAAATTCTGCATCGTGATTATAAAGCCGTACAACTGACTGACGCAATGATGTTTATTGTCGGGTATGGCGCGGTTTTCTTCATAATAATTGCCCATGTTACGATCTATAACGGTTGGCGTCATTGTTATTTCGCATATCCGTGTTTTGTGTATTTTGCAGTATATTTACTGAATAAACTGGAGAATTCTTCTTTTCCCTTTATTCGTAAATTTTGTTATGCGGTCCTTGCTGTTTCGGCAGTATATAATGCCTGTTGGATCATAAAGAATCATCCGTATGAGTATGTTTATTTTTCCCCTCTTGCGCGTAATTATTCAAATCGGTTCTCGGGTGATTATTGGGGGATAAGCTCCCGTGCATTGCTTGAATACATAACTGAGATCGATCCGGAAAAAGTGATAAAAATTAATCACATATATTCACCGGCGGGAAGTATCAACAGAGGGCTTTTGCCCGAAGAAAAACGAAGATTTCTGGATATGGTTTATGAACAAACCGATGATGTGACATATTACATCGTCTGCAGAGATGATATCCCGGATGTTGATATAGATATTCCCAGATATCAAAAAATATACACAATTACGGTGGATAATGATGAATTTGCTGCCGTTTATCGATAGGTCACAGCTGCCTTATTGTTTCAGGATATCAAGAATCTGCTGTTTGTAAGCAAGAAATTCAGGTGATAAACTAAAATCAGCCCTTTCGTTTCTTGCTCTTTCAATAATGATCTCATTGTGAATTTCACCGGGAGCGCCCGTCATGATATAGATCCTGTCCGAAAGTAGGATTGCTTCTTCGATATCATGTGTGATCAGCAGCGTTGAAAGGTGTATCTTATTGATAACATCCAGGTACCATTTATGCATCTGTCCCTTTGTGATCATATCCAGAGCAGAGAACGGCTCATCCAGCAGAGCTGCCGGGTGGGAACATAAATAGGTCCGCAGCAGAGCGGCACGCTGACGCATTCCTCCGGAAAGCTGTGACGGGTATTTTTCCTCTGTTCCTTCAAGACCGAACTGTTCAAAATAAGGTTGAGCCTGCTTTCTGGCATCCCTTTTGGATACACCCCGGATCACAAGCGGGAGAGATACATTATCGATCACCTTTTTATGCTCCAGAAGAAGATCCTTCTGGAGCATATAGCTGATATAACCGGGGATGCCTGTGATATTATCCTCGTTGAGGAAAACATTCCCTGAATCCGGCTTTGCCAGGCCCGAGATGACATGAAACAAAGTTGTTTTCCCGGATCCGCTCAGGCCTAAAAGGGATACCAGTTCACCTTCGTGCAAGTGAACATTGATATCACGGATGATCACACGTGAATCATAGGACTTTGTAATATTTTCAGTTCTAAGCAGATACAAAACGTTGTCCTTACGGCAGATATTCGTTGCTGAAACCTTTTCCGGTGAGATCATGGGCTGTAAGTCCATTGGAATACAGCCAGTTATAGAAAGCATTCCATCTTGCCGGGTCGAAAATTCCCCATTTTTCTGCATCGGAAATGTACTGGTCGGAAAGCCATTTCTGACTTGCATAAACCAGATCTCTGGCATCCTCAAGAGAGCCCGTCGTATCGCCTGCAATCAAAAGTTCAGCAGCTTCTTCAGGATGTGCGATCGCGTATTCATAACCTTTGGCTGTTGCTCTCATGAAAGCTTTTGCTGTTTCAGGGGACTCTTTCAGGAATTTGTTGTTGACGATTATCACAGGCGTATAGAAATCAAGATCATCACTGATGCTGCGGAAATCCCAATAATCAAAGTCGAAATCACTGATTTCTGCATTGATTCCACTCCACCCATAGAAGATCCAGACGGAGTCTGTCTGATGGGCCTTCAAAGCTGCCGGTTCATCCGTAATATTATTCGGGATCAGCTTGACTGTATCAAAATCTGCGCCTTCCATCTCCATGCAATAACGGATCATTGCCAATTCTACCGGAATATCCCAGGTTGAATAAATTTTGTTCTCCATACCCTTTGCGGAAGTAATGCCTTCACCTGCGCGGGATATAATACCTGAGGTATTATGCTGAAGAATAGCCCCTATAGCTGTAACTCCAAGCGGTTCTTCAAGATCCAGAGAAGCAGCCATGGTATCCTGTGCGTCTACAGCGAACTCTGCCTGTCCTGCTGCACACATGAGAAGTGCACCGTTTTCGGAAGGCTGAACGATTTGCACATCCAACCCTTCCTCTTCATAGTAACCGAGTGCTTTTGCTGCATAAACGCCGGTATGATTGGTATTAGGCGTCCAGTCAAGACTGAATGTGATCGGCGTCAGTTCATTCTTTTGGGCGGAACAGATTCCTGTCAAAATAAACAGCGCCAGAAGCAAAGAAACAGTAATTATAATATTTTTCTTCATTTTATTATTCCTTACCGGATGATTCAGAGATTTCATTTTGAGAATTGGAAAGGTAAGCCCAGGGCATTGAAATTCTCCTGAGAATATCAACCAGCCACATCAATAAGAGACTTACGATAATGATTAATATAATCACCGCAAACATTTTGTCAAACGCATATGCTTTTCTGACTCTTGTCATATAAACGCCAAGCCCGTCAAACCCGCCGAGCCATTCCGAAATCACTGCTCCCACAACCGCATAAGATGCAGAAACACGTAATCCAGAAAAGAAAAAAGGCAGCGCGGCAGGTATTTTGACATGTGCGAAAATCTGGAGCCGGTTTGCTTTCATAGACCGGAGCAGGTCGATTTTATCGGGATCTACGCTTTTGTAGCCATCCAGCAGACTGACGGCGATGGGAAAAAAAGTTGTAATAACCACCAGCGTGATTTTGGGCGCCTTCCCGAATCCCATCCAGAGAACCAGAAGCGGTGCAATAGCGATCGTTGGAATCGTTTGTGTTACCACCAGCAGCGGCAGCAACGCTTTTTCAAGGGTTTCGAATCGATCCATAAGTGTTGCGATGACAAAAGCAAGCAGCACCCCGATGATCAGACCATAAATGGCCTCCTGCAATGACACAAGCGCGTGAGTCATCAGATTCGGAAAATCATTTATGAAAGCTTTTCCGACACTTATCGGGGATGGCAGCATATAAGACGGAACCAATTCCGTAGCTGAGATGCCCCACCAGAGAAGCAGGATCAGGCAGAACGCGGCCGCCGGCAGAAGTTTATTTTTGATATTTTCCGGTTTTCTTTTCAATGGAAAGGACCTCGCCTTCAGGTTTGTAGCTGACTTTGATATAAGCTGCTACCGCCGGTGCCCCTGCTTTGATCGCGATATGCTGACATTCCTTGACAATATCCATCAGCTCATCGTAAGGACCTTCGATCGTGGTCTCAAATGGGCCGACAAAATAGTTATATCCCGTACTTGCGATATATGCGATCACCTCATCAACGATGCGGCAGAGTTCATCATCATCCATGACGGACGGGAGTGATTGAATAGCTACACTTGCTTCCATAAAAATTTCCTTTCATATCAGTGTTTTTTTACCGAAAGGCAGCAAAAAAGACTTCCGCAAGCGGAAGCCTTTGATATTGATATAATCAATTATTATATCTGATATTTTTGCTTTCCTACGCCGGTATTGTCCGGATCAGGAATTGAGGGTCTGTAATTTCTTACACTCTCAGCAAATTTGCTCCCCTAGCATTTTGTATAGTATAGTACAATTTTTATTAATTGTCAAATTATATATATTACTGCGGTTTGTTTATAAAATTGCAGCTGTCTTATACAGCCTTCTCTTTTACCGTTTTCTTTCTGGTTGCCGCAGCCTTCATTTTGGGTTCAACTCCGTCAAAAATGATGCTGATCACGTCATCCAT
Organism: uncultured Chloroflexota bacterium; assembly: GCA_902774215.1. Taxonomy (GTDB): domain Bacteria; phylum Chloroflexota; class Anaerolineae; order Anaerolineales; family Anaerolineaceae; genus Flexilinea. The sequence goes on along the minus strand of CACYHU010000040.1, from coordinate 12,592 downwards.
GGTTTTCAGAGGGATGATCTCGAGATCATTTTTAGCCTGCGCGGGGAGTTCTTCAAGGTCGCGCATGTTCTTTTCAGGGATCAATACCTTTTTGATACCCAGCCTGTGCGCGGCAAGCAGCTTCTCGCGTATTCCTCCGACAGGAAGTACATTCCCGCGCAGCGTGATCTCACCCGTCATCGCAACATTCTTTTTTGCGAAAGTTCCCGTGATAGATGAAATGATCGCAGAGGCAAGTGTAACGCCGGCACTTGGCCCGTCTTTGGGAACTGCTCCTTCCGGTACATGAATGTGAATATCATATTTTTCAAACCATGAAGGCTTGATGTTGAACCGTTTTGCGTGCGAGCGGACATAAGAAAATGCAGCCTGCGCTGATTCCTGCATGACATCGCCGATCTGGCCGGTGATCTGCAGATTTCCTTTGCCCTCAAAAACCGCAGCTTCAATTTTTAATGTGTCGCCCCCGTTGGATGTCCAGGCAAGGCCGTTTACGACACCTATTTCATCTTCGGTTTCGCGCTCCGTCTGGAAATAATATGGAGGCCCCATGAATTCCTCAAGATTTTTTTCTGTGACAGTATAAGAAGTTCCCTCTTTTGCGGCGATCCTGCGGGCTGTTTTGCGGCAGACTTTGCCAAGCTCCCGTTCCAGATTGCGGACACCGGATTCATAGGTGTATTCACGGATAAGTTTAATAATTCCGTCATCCGTTATATCGATCTGCTCTTTTGTCAATCCGTTTTCATCAATTTGGCGTTCCAGCAGATATTCTCTGGCAATCTGCAGTTTTTCCTCTTCAACATAACCGGAGAACTCGATCACTTCCATGCGGTCAAGCAGTGCTTCCGGAATGGTTGAGGTTGTGTTAGCGGTTGTTATAAACATCACTTTGGAAAGGTCATAGTCAACTTCCAGGTAATGATCCGCAAATTTATTGTTCTGTTCCGGGTCGAGCACCTCAAGCAGCGCTGAGGATGGATCACCGCGGTAATCACTGCCGAGCTTGTCGATTTCATCAAGCATAAACACCGGATTTATCGTACCGGCACGCTTCATTGTCTGAATAATACGTCCGGGGAGCGCTCCGATATAAGTCCGTCTGTGGCCTCTGATTTCAGCTTCGTCAGTAACACCTCCGAGGGATATACGTACAAATTTACGTCCGAGTGATTCCGCGATGGATTTCCCGATCGATGTTTTACCGGTTCCGGGAGGACCGACGAAGCACAAAATAGGCTGACGTTCCTTTTTCGGTTTCAAAGAGCGGACTGCAATATATTCAATTATGCGGTCTTTTGTCTTTTTCAGACCGTAATGATCCCGGTCAAGGATTTCTTCCGCGTTTTTTATATCCAGATTGTCTTCTGTTGCATTGTTCCAGGGAAGGTCAAGCAGCCAGTCGATATATGTGCGGGAGATACCCACCTCCGGTGACATCGGAGCCATCATCTGCAAACGTTCGAGTTCCTTCAGCGCAACCTGACGCACATCATCACCGAACCCGGCTGATTCAATTCGATTGCGGAGCTCATTGATTTCCCGATTGAATACATCCCCTTCACCGAGCTCATCCTGAATCGCTTTTGCCTGCTCCCGGAGATAATATTCCCGCTGGGTACGGTCAACTTCATTCTGAACCTTTTTGCTGATTTTTGATTCCAGTTCCAGGACTTCAAGCTCTTCTGCAAGATAACGGTTAAGCAGGTTCAGCCGTTTCATCGGATCCAGCATCAGTAAAATATTGCGGCGTTTTTCACTTGAAAAATTTATGGTTGTCGCGATCATATCAGCGATCCATGAAGGATCGTTGATGGACGTTACAAATGGAAGCGCTTCTTCCGGCAGCTTCCTGTCAAGATTCGCACAGCGTTCAAACAGGTTTTTCGTTGTCCGCAAAGTGGCGGTGAGTCTGGCAGACTCATCAACCTCCTCGTCATTTACAGAGAATTTCCCGATCAGGACCGGCGCTCTGTTGACGATTTTCTGAAGGATCACTCTGCGTCTTCCCTGAATAAGCGTGGAATAATTATTTTCAGGCAGTGTGATCAGACGCCCGACTGCTATTTCCATACCAACATGATAAAAATCACGTATTTTGGTCGGATTCACCTGCTCCGGATTCTTGGGCATGAGGATAACAGCGGTTTTGGCATTTTCGAGGGCGAATTGGATGGCTTCAAAATTCTCTGCCTGCTCAATGAACACAGGAGAAATCATCCGTGGGAAAATTACACTGTTCCTGAGAACAATGATTGAAGCATAGAAAACGCCTTCTTCATTCACTTCAGCATCCGGTATCCGGAACAGTTCTTCCGTTCTCTGGCTTAAATTGGAGACAAGATCCTGAAATCCTTCTCTTTCATCGTTCATATCATGTTCTGACATTTTATCCATCCTGTTATTCTTCATTTATGCCGAAATAGCGGAGTTGAGGATCTTCCTTCATGTAAAGCTCCCGGATTCCCCCGGCTGTGAATAAGCTTCCTGTTACCAGGAAACATATATCTTCAGTACCCTGTTGTTTATAGATTTCATATGCTTCTTCAAGTGTTTCTGCTATCCGGTTTTTCCGGCCTGTTTTCGATGCGATTTTAGCAAGAAGATGGGGAGAAGCTGCCCGGGGATGCGTTGAACGGGTCATGATGAAGCTGTCAACATGTTGGGCAAGTTTATTGATCATCTGCTCCAGGTCCTTATCTTCGGAAGCACCAAAGATGCAAATGATTTTTTTTGTTCCATAATACCGGTCAAGAACCATGCACAGCTTTTCAATGGAATCGATATTATGTGCTCCGTCCGTAACTAACGGCTTTTGTTCACACAGCAATTCAAACCGGCAGGGCCAGAATGTGTTTCCTATACCGGATACAGCTTTATTAAAATCAAGCTGACAGAATCTGGATTTCAGTTTGTTCAGCGCGGCAAAAACTGCTGCGGCATTTTGCATTTGATGATAACCATGCAGCGGCAGCTGTATGGCTGCAGGTTTCCATGAAGAAGTCTGGTTTTGGCTGGTCCAGTCTTCCATCAGTTTTTGATCCTCTGTCCGCCAGATCAGCATACTGTCCTGTCCGTTTTCTCTCTGATTGATAAAGCGGAATCTCTCTGAAACACTGAACCAGGGACTGTTTCTTTTGGATGCGGTTTCTTTGATGACTTTTTCTGCTTCCGGATATGGCTGGCATCCGCAGATCACCGGAATGTTTTCTTTGATAATACCTGCTTTTTCTGCGGCTATTTTTTCAATTGTATTGCCGAGAAATGAAGTATGATCCATGGAAATGGACGTAATGACAGACAATACCGGGTTTACAATATTTGTGGAATCCAATCTTCCGCCGAGACCGGTTTCGATGACAGCAAAATCAACATTATTCTCCTTAAAGTATTCGAATGCCATTGCTGTCATGAATTCAAAGGAGCTTACCTTTTCCATTGTATCAACGATCCGGCTGATCCGGTTGGAAAGATCAACAATTTCTTTATCTGAAATCATTTTCCCGTTGATCTGAAATCTTTCATTAAACCGGATAAGATGAGGAGAAGTATAAAGACCGGTTTTGAACCCCGCGTTCTGTAATGCTGAAGCCAGCATTGCGCTTACAGAGCCTTTTCCCTTTGTTCCGGCTATGTGGATAACCGGATAACAGTTTTGCGGATTTCCCAGTTTGTCACATAGAATTCTGATAGAGTCCAATGAAAATACATCTTTGGATACAGATTTTGAGTGCGTCATGCTGTAGTCAACATACGCATATATCAAGTCAAGTGCTTCGTCAATTGTTTTGATCATAGGAAAGTATTTTAATCTTTTTTTTTCACAAACCAGAGCTGATTCCTTTGACTCATTACGATATGAATACTGAAAGCAGCCCTGTCGTAAATTTTTTTCTATAAACCGGTTATTTCGTCATCAACCCGCCCATTGAGTTTTCTCCGGACATTTTTCTCGCTGCCTGAAAAAAGAGCTTATGACTCAAGCTTTTTCTGGACACCTTTGGCAACCATCACAATAAAATCCTGTGCGTTTGTGACGATTCCCGTAGCGGTCAGGCTGCCGCGGTCTACCAATTTGTTGATTGCAAATTCAGAAACATCCACCGTGTATATAAACAACGGACGGATGTTCCCGTTTATTACCCGGTAGCAGGGAGTCATGTTGCAGACAGCGATGGTGTGGAGCTGTGTAGCCAAACAGATCACTGTCGTTGCACTGCGGATGAGATTCCGCATTTTGTCCTGTGCCTGGTAAACATCGCTGATGACTTCCGGCAGTGGGCCGTCATCGCGGATCGATCCCGCAAGGACGTACGGGATCTCATTCCGGACAAGGCTTTCGATAATACCGTCCTCAATGCGGTAGGTTTTTATAAATTTCTCAATGGATCCTTCCCGGCGGACACGGTTCAGTATCTCAATATGATTGTAGTGTCCGTTATGCTGAGGCTTTTGTGAGTAGATGTTCTGTCCGAGTGCGGTTCCGAATAAACTCGCTTCCAGATCATGTGTTGCCAGTGCATTACCGGCCATCAACCCCTGAACAAAACCATTTTCAATGAGGTAGCGCATCGATTCCCGGGCATCCGCGTCAAATGCACACGCCGGTCCCATTACCCACAGGATATTTCCCTGATTTTCACGTTCATGTAACAGCAGATTATATAATGTGTCGTAATCTTGTGAAAAAGGTGTCTCGCGGGAACGCCCGGTTCTGAATTGAAAGCTGTCGCCGGGAATAAACTGCTCCTGAAATCCATTACTGTTGAGATAGATGCCGTCGATCCCGTTTTCCGTACGTCCGATTATTACCTGATCACCTTTTTTCAGGTTCCGGAATTCAACCACATCCAGCTTCCCGTCAGGACGGATTACCACACAGCAGTCCATCCGGCTTTCTTCTGCAAGCCTCCATTCACCATTGATTTTAAAATACTCAGGGTACATGGATGTTCCATGAAAATGTTCCGGAGCAACACCGTCATATTTTACTGTGTCAATGGTAACATCCGGAGCGGAAGCCAAATTCTCCATCGTGAAATCAGGTTCGTTATAGACAGGAAGTTTAAAATCCATCAAGCCTCCAACTGAAATTACAGATTATGCCGCGTCAATTGTTTCACGCACTTTTTCGAGAAATGCGGTTGTAGTAAGCGGTTTTGGTTCAATTCCTTCATAAAGATTCGATAAATCTTTCGTACAATAACCGTTTTCAAGAACAGTGATCACAGCCTTTTCAAGTTTTTCAGCAAATCTGATCAATGCTCGGTTTTGATCTTTTTCACCGTTTTTCCTGAGAGCGCCGGTCCATGCATAAATGGTAGCTACCGGGTTGGTAGAGGTTTCCTCACCTTTCAGGTAACGGTAATAGTGGCGGGTTACAGTACCGTGTGCAGCTTCATATTCATAATTTCCATCCGGGCTGACAAGAACGGATGTCATCATTGCGAGGGAACCAAATGCGGTGGAAATCATGTCGCTCATCACATCGCCGTCATAGTTCTTGCATGCCCAGATAAACCCGCCGTTTGAGCGGATGACACGTGCCACAGCATCATCGATGAGTGTGTAAAAATAGGTAATGCCTGCTTTTTCAAAAGCATCTTTGTAGGATTCGTTATAGATCCGTTCAAAGATAGCCTTGAACTCGCCGTCGTATGTTTTTGAGATCGTATCCTTTGTTGAAAACCAGAGATCCTGTTTTGCACTGAGCGCATATTGGAAACAGGAGTGGGCGAAAGATTCAATCGATTGGTCTTTGTTATGTGTTCCCTGCACAACACCCGGACCTTCAAATTCATAAATCAGAGCGCGCTTTTCTGTTCCGTCTTCCGCGGTAAATACCAGTTCCGCCTTTCCTCTGCTCTCGATACGCATTTCTGTGCCGCGGTATACATCTCCGTAAGCATGACGTGCAATTGTGATTGGTTTTTCCCAGTTTTTTACCACCGGTTTGATTTTATCGATCAAAATAGGACTGCGGAACACTGTCCCGTCAAGAATTGCACGGATCGTACCGTTTGGACTTTTCCACATCTTTTTTAATTGATACTCTTCCATGCGCTGGGCATTCGGAGTAATCGTCGCACATTTTACACCTACACCGTATTTTTTGATGGCGTTTGCCGCGTCAACTGTGACCTGATCATCAGTGTTATCTCGATTTACGAGCCCAAGGTCGTAATATTCGGTATTAAGTTCAATGTAAGGCTCAAGCAGGATGTCCTTGATCTGCTGCCATATAATACGTGTCATCTCGTCTCCGTCGATTTCAACTAACGGAGTGATCATTTTTATTTTTTCCATAAAGTTCGATCCTTTTTATAATGTGGCTGCGTAATAATTCATCAGACAGCCATCGAGGATGATTTGTTTTTCTTTATCGCTGAGGTTTTCACATTTCAGCGTTATCTGCGTGGTTTTATCACCGCTGACCACGATCGCGGGAATCTCAGCCTGTCCGCTCTCAATGGCTTTCCGTATACCCGGAACAAAAACATGATCTCCCGGTTCATAATCAAACGGAATATCTGATGAAAGCGTAAAGGGCAGAATTCCCCAGTTAATGCAGTTTGAGCGGTAACGTTTGGTGGCATACTCGCGCACGATATTGGCGCGGCCTCCCAGAACACGCTGGCAGGATGCTGCCTGTTCACGCGCTGATCCGTCACCCGGTTTTTCCGCAAAAACAGCGGATCCATATTCAGTTTCTGATATTATCGATTTATCTGCCCCACATTTTTCAAGAACTTCTGCCAGTTCTGCAGTCACATTGCCGTTTCTGCGTTCTGATTCTGATTTCATAATTTCCCTGCTGCGGCTCACATATTCCGGTACACGTCGTGATAACGCAAATTCAGATAATTTCAGCGGATTGGAACGGTAGGATGAGGTTTCTCCGGAAGGTATCAGCTCATCTGTTGTTGTGACCGGGTCATGGATAACTGCAGCCAGCTTGAGAAGCATATTTTCAGCTAATGGGTGGAATTTCGGCCAGTCGGTAATATTTGGACCGAAATGCAGTTCTTTTTCCGGATCCGGATGCTGCCAGCCATTATATATACGTTTCTCATACATTTCAGATGAGAAAGTATAATGGAACGGTTTGGAATCGAAATCAATATCTGAGGCAGCGGTAAGCTTTCCTCCATTTGCCGCGGTTGCCGCTATTGAACGCGCATCCATAAGGGCTACAAATGAGATCTGGCCCTGATCCGGTTTTGAACCTTCTCTGTTCGGGAAGTTGCGTGTAGTATGGCGAATCGAAAATTCATTATTGGCCGGTACATCTCCGGCTCCAAAACATGGCCCGCAGAATGCGGACCGCAGGATGGCTCCATCAGCAAGGAGCCTGGCTGACACGCCGTTTTCCAGCAAAGCTTTTTGTATCGGTGTGCTGGAGGGATAAACACTCAATCCGAAGTGCCCGGAGCCGATCGATCCGTTATCAAGAATATCAGCGGCAACACAGATATTGTCAAACATACCGCCTGAACAACCGGCAATAACACCCTGGTCTGCGTAAAACGCTCCGTTAATATATTTACTGCGGAGATCAGGTTTTACTTTTGTTCCGAATTGTTTGATTGTCTCTTCCTCAACAGAAGCGAGAAGTTCATCTGCGTTTTCGAGAAATTCATGAATGGTATATGCGTTGGACGGATGGAACGGGAGTGCTATCATGGAATCAATTTGAGAAAGATCGATTTCAATAGCGCCGTCATAATATGCGCCGCTGCCAGGTTCAAGCTTTTTATAATCCTCTTTGCGGCCATGGTTCATGAAGAATTGTTCTGTTATTTCATCCGTGACCCAGATGGAAGAAAGACAGGCGGTTTCGGTAGTCATCACATCAATACCTGTTCGGAAATCCATCGGCAGCTCTGAAATACCCGGCCCGGCAAACTCGAGGATCTTGTTTTTAACAAATCCGTTTTTGAATACTTCACGGATCAGTGCGAGTGCCACATCATGCGGCCCGATACCCTTACGCGGAGCACCGCTGAGGTAAACCAGTATTACCTGAGGGTCCTTGAGATCATAGGTATTTTTCAGCAGCTGCTTGACCAGTTCAGGCCCGCCTTCGCCAAATCCCATCGTACCGAAACAGCCGTAACGTGTATGACTGTCTGAGCCGAGAATCATCTTCCCGCAGCCGCTCAGCATTTCACGCGCATATTGGTGGATCACTGCCTGATGAGCAGGAACGAAGATACCGCCGTATTTTTTAGCTGCTGAAAGGCCGAATAAATGATCGTCTTCATTGATCGTTCCGCCAATTGCGCACAGACTGTTATGGCAGTTTGTCAATGCATAGGGCAGCGGAAATTCTTTCATTCCGCTGCCTTTTGCTGTCTGGATTATGCCGACATAGGTAATGTCATGTGAAACCATCGCATCAAAGCTGATCCGGAAGATACCATCGTCTGATTTGCTGCTGTGAGACCGCATGATCTGGTAAGCCATCGTGAGTGATTTTGCTTTCCTGATGTCATCAGGAACTCTGTCGAGGATTTTTCCCCCGGAATATACAACACCATGATCGATCAATTTCATATTTACATTACCTCTTTTTTTTACACCGGTTCATGTCAGCATCTGACGAATGAACCGGTGCCTTGTTTATATATTTACGGTTTTTCGTAATGGATCTCAACGGGTACAAAGGTTTGGCTGCTTATAGCCGGGATACGGTTGTAAGTGCGGTTGAGATCAAGGATCCGGAATGCAAGGTCCGGTGTCAGGTCGGAACTGATATAACGATAACCCCAGTTGCCAAACATTTTGCCCGGGAAGTTCATTCTTGCTTCATCACCTAATTCGAGGAAATCCTGCAGCGGAGCAATGGAATATACAGCAACAGACTGCCAGATGGAACGGATGCCGTCCCAGGCAATATGCTCTCCGTTGGAACTCAGGTACCGCCTTGCAAAATCGCGTGATTTCTGGTCTGCATTATCATACCAGCCTTTGAATGTTTCATTGTCATGAGTTCCGGTATAAGCTGCGAAATTGCGCTCATAGTTCGAAGGAAGGAATGAATGATTGGCACCGTCACCAAAACCAAATTGCAGGATCTTCATGCCGGGCAGATCGTATTTCAGGCGCAGTTCCAACACATCTGCTGAGATTTCACCGAGATCTTCCGCAATGATCGGGAGGTCACCGAAGGTTTCCTGGACCTTTTGCAGGAATGCATCACCGGGGCATTCGACCCAGCGACCGATTTCCGCGGTAGGATTTCCGGCAGGAACTTCCCAATATCCGGAGAAACCTCTGAAGTGGTCTAAACGGATCAAATCGCATACTTTCAGTGTGGATTTGATGCGGTCAATCCACCAGGAGAAGCCTTCCTCCTGATGCTTTGGCCAGCGGTATATCGGGTTGCCCCAAAGCTGACCTGTGGGAGAAAAATAATCCGGTGGAACACCGGCTACCACAGTCGGATTTCCTTCATCATCCAGGTAGAAGAGCTCCGGATGGGCCCATACGTCAGAGCTGTCCATCGAAACAAAAATCGGAATATCACCGATGATCTTAATGCCCTTTTCATGCGCATAATTCATCAGGTTGTTCCACTGCTTGAAAAAGCAGAACTGCATGAATTTATAGAAGTTGATTTCACCGGCATTTTTTTCTGCAAAATCAGAAAGTGCTTCCGGTTTACGTTTTTTTAATTCGGAAGACCATGACTGCCAGGCTGCTCCGCCATTGTTCTCCTTCAACGCCATGAACATGGCAAAATCGTTTAGCCAAAGCGAATTTTCTTTACAAAAATTCTGAAATTCACCGGTTTCGAGACCGCCTTTTTCAACAAAGTTATTATAAGCACGCCGTAAAATTTTCAGCTTCCATGGAATCGCAGCACCAAAATTGACCTCTCGAAGCGGAAAAGCAGGACGATCAGCGAAATCTTCAGGGGAAAGGTAGCCTTCACCCATCAGCAGTGTAGGACTGACAAGGTAAGGATTCCCGGCACTGGCCGAAAAACACTGGTAAGGGGAATCACCGTAACCGGTGGGGCCCAAAGGCAGAGTCTGCCAGATGGTACAGCCGGAAGATTCCAAAAAATCGATCCAGGCATATGCCTGCGGTCCCAAATCGCCAATCCCGTCCGGACCGGGGAAGCTTGTCGGGTGCAATATAATTCCGGAAGTTCGAATATGTTTCATAATTAGAATCCAGTCGCTTTTTTACTTCTTTATAATGATTTATAAAGGTCATAGTACTTTTTCGCGGATTTTTCCCACGTAAAGTCCTGAACCATACAACGCTTTTGAAGGGTTTGCCATTGTGCACGGTCATTCCAGGCTTTCAATGAACGGGTAACAGCTTCTGCGCAGGCGGCAGCTGTCGGTTCTGTGAAAAGGAAGCCTGTATATTGATCGCTATTCTGCGGATCCGTTATTGTATCTTTCAGACCGCCGGTGGCATGGGCAACAGGAATGCAGCCGTAAAGCATCGCGATCATCTGTGCGATACCGCAGGGTTCATAGCGGGAAGGCATCAGCAGAATATCCCCGCCGGCATACATTTTTCTTGAAAAAGCAGCGTCATAGCGTATCTCTGCGCGAACACGGTCGGGATAAGCATTTGCAAGTGCCAGGCAGTCATTCTGAATTGCAGGGTTTCCGGACCCCAGGATCAGGGCCTGCCAATTCATACCCAGGACCTTTCGCATTGCGGCAAATGCAATGTCAAAGCCTTTCTGGACATCCAACCGTCCGATCATTATGATCAAAGGTACATCATCCCGCTGCGGCAGGCCTGCTTCCGCCTGCAGCATGCGTTTATTCTCAGCTTTCTTTTCCAGACTGTTCACGTCGAAATTCTGATACAGGACACGATCAATAGCCGGGTTCCACTGGTCGGGAACGATCCCATTGACAATGCCGGTTACCTTATAGCTGTGGTTCTGAAGGAAATACTGGTAACCATGTCCAAATTCATCCGTAAGAATTTCTTTCGCATAGGTCTCGGATACAGTTGAAATCATATCGGCTGCGGTAAGACCGAGGGACATCGGGCAGGCTCTCATTTCAGACGGAATATCTTCCGCGAAAGCCGGCTCAATACCATACTTCTCAAGAATGGCCGGACTGTTTGCCCCGGCATAAGGCAGATTGTGGATCGTGTATAATGTCTTAACGTTATGATATTTCGGGTCGTAAGCACGCAGTTGTTTCATTTTCATAACAGAAGAAGCGGCGTGCCAGTCGTGAGCATGGAGTACATCCGGGATCCAGTCAATATGTCGGAAGAGTTCGTCTGCTGCAGCGGAGAAGAAAATATATTTATATCCGTCGTCTACCGGATTGGAGCTGTAAACCCCTTTGTTGCGGATCGGATCTCCGTCAATCAGGTAGATCGGCACATCCATACCCTCAGCCTGTGAGACATAAACATCCTGAAACAGACCGTTTTCATAAGGGATCCTGTAATTGCATACCCATTTTACAGGAATCTGTTTTTGTTTTAAAACGTCATGAAACGGGATGACAACGCGTACATCAATAGCTCTGCCGTCAGTCATTTCTCTGGGCAGTGCGGTAAGTGCGGCCGGGAGTGTTCCTCCCACGTCCCCTAAACCTCCGACTTTGATCAGCGGTTCTGCCTCGGAAATTACAAAACATACTTTAAATGAGGGTTTCGTCATAAAATCAACCTTTCGACTATGGTTCTTACGATGTGATATCCCAAAAACCGAACGATTTCACTCCATATACTTATTATAAATGAAAGATTTCAAAATTCTGTTGAAAATGTAATGAATTTTTTCGGAGACAGAGTTTAAACATACTCTTTTTCAGATTTCTCGATGTCTGGCGTTTATCCGTACCACAAAATCGAACATTTGTCAACCGCCAATATTGGCGGTTTTCTTTTCTGAATTTTTAGTGTATTCTTTGTTTAGCAATGACACCGGGGGACTGTACCCGACCGGAGGACCGTCAGGTGCACTTCGGCACGAAGCCGTGGAAAAGGGGTACAGCCCGTAAGCGGACCAGTCCCCCGGTGTACACATACTCAAAACGCAAATTTACAAACTGTGTTTTGGAGGCGTAACAAAATGTCAGGTTTATCCGGGGAAAACTGATCCGCAATTGATCAGTCCCACGAAAAAAGGAAACGGCAGAAATGAAGGAAACAAAATTCTTAGGCTACACCATCAGCATAGCCGAACCGGCGGATCCTGAAGATGCGCTTGTTTCCGATTACGGCCGTTACCTTGACCATATCAAACAGGCGGAAAAAGATTTCGTCCGGACAATGGAGAAGTTCTTCAACCATACGCTCAAAGACGAAGGCCTGGAGAAAGCCGCAAAAGACTGGGAACGTGCCGGAGTCATACTTGCCGGTTACGCCGAATCCCTTTTCAACACGTTTACAGACAACGATGAACTTCGCCGTTACGCGCTCGAACTGCTGGACAAAGTTACCAAAGCATCCGGCGCACGGCTGACCAACCTCACCCGGCGCCGCGACCGCGTTCTGGCCGGCAAACCTGACGATCCTGAAGAAGAACGCAGACTCACAAAAGCCAAACAGGAAGCTGATTGTGGTCTTATGCGTGCCATGAACACACAGGCCA
>CACYHU010000039.1 GCA_902774215.1 uncultured Chloroflexota bacterium | reverse complement strand
CGACCGTCTGATAGAAAGATTCAAAAAGTTAAGTGGTCAGGGGTCTGTGGCCGGTGGTCAGTGGGAAGGAATCGGCGGTCAGGAAGCGGGACCTGTGATTTCTCACACCGGAGGTCCGCCGCACCCCGGTCCCTCCGGGGAGACCCGCAGAAAACTGCGGGAGAAGCGGAAAAAGAAAAAATAGCCGGATCAAAAGTAAAAAAAACAGCACGGCTGATACAGACGCAATATATAGCTGCGCCTGTGTCAGCCGTGCTGTTTTTTCTTCCCGCCAGGAACCGGGGGACGCGTTACGCGTGCACGGGCGATACCCGATTGTCCCAAACGTCATCCGGCACGCGGAACCGTCATCCGGAGTCACGGAGTCCATTCACCGGAGTGCAGCCATCATCCGGGGACAGTCCCTTCAGCGCAGCGAAGTGGACTGTCCCCACTAAGTACCGTCGAATCAGGGGACATTCGTTTCATCCGCCACATACCGCCGGATCAAGGGGAACCATCGCTCCCCTTGATTTTACGGTACTTCATGGGAACGGGACCCTGTGGCTGAAGCCTGCGGGTTCCGTTCTCCTCCGGTATGCCAGACCCATCAAAGAAATTAAAAAAACCGCGGCTTCTCAAAGGCCGCGGTTACTTTTACAGATTGGGAAATATTAGTAAACGGTATTTTCCGGATCAAGCCATTCATCAACATTTTCAGCAGAAACGATAGTTGTCGGGATAACAACGACCGGTTCAGCTTCGCCGCCCTCAAGGAGGGTGATGGCTGTCTTGATGGCATCGATTACCATGGAGGGGCTGTAAAGCGCAGAAGCAGCGCCGAGATCCGCATATTCCGGATCAGCAATCAGGCGGAAATATTCCTGCATACCGCCGCCGCCGGTGATAGCCTTGATATCTGTGCGGCCGGCTTCTGTAATAGCCTGGATGGCACCGATGGATGTTTCATCATCCATGGAGAAAACTGCATCGATCTTTTCATATTTCTCGAGCAGGTCAGCCATATCTTTCAGGCCATCGTCACGGGTGAACGCATCTTCCTGTGATTCAAAGATATTGCTCTGATCGTAACCGATCTCATTCAGATAATCATAGAAACCCTGCTTGCGGAGTTGGCAAATTGAACCGGAGGAAGGAACATCCAAAACAGCGATCACGGCACCATCACCGACTTTGTCAGTGATATATTTCGCAGACTGGTACCCCATATCATAGTTGTCGCCGGTAACCTTATAGATGCCTTCGCAGTCCACATCAACATCGAAGTTGACAACCGGAATGCCCGCATCAATAACTTCCTGGATAGCTGTTTCCATGCCGGACCACTGCGGCCAGGAGACAACAACATCAGCACCCCAGGCAACCAGATCTTCCAGATTGGCAGCCATTTCAGCAGCGTCGGAAGAAACCGTCATATTATAATCAAGATTATTGTCTTTGCAATACTTTTCCGCATAATATGCAACACCGGCCACCCAGCCATGCGTCACATCCGGAGCTGCAATACCGACTTTTACGCCATCAGCAGAAGCGACTGCTGCAATGGCAAGAACCAAAACGACAGCAAGCATCAACGACACAAATTTCTTCATATTTACTCCTTTTCATATACAAAAAAATGATAACGTATTTGACAACAATACATTATCATCCTAACATAAATTTTAGTTTTGTCAATAATGATTTTTATCTGTTTTAAAATGAATATATTACGGCATAATTCGAATGACCGGTCTCACCGCATCCTGTGTGCTGAAAACATATATCCCGTTATGATGTATACTGCCGTCTGAATATACATAAGAAGCATTGCGAAGATCATATCCGGAAGAACGGAGCCACCAGCTTGCGTACCCGTCCTCCAGTTCAGCACCTTTTTCCGCAGTATATGCTGTTGCCTCTGCCCTGCGGTCAGCATCTGATTTGAAAAACTGCTCGGCTTCTGTATTATTCAGCAGATAGACACGATCATCTGTTGCCGCTTCTTCTGTCAGGTCATCAAAATAAACAGGGTTATCATTTTCAGCCGTGATAATCAGAGCCTTCTCCTCTTCCGAAAATACCGAATCATAAAAATCTCCGTTCAGCCACCGTCTCAAATCACTGTCTTTCCATTCAATTTTCTCCGGTGTTTCATTGTAAGGTAAAACATCCAGAGCGTAACGGCTGATCATCGTTATGATCCCTTTCTGATGATCCAAAACGATCCACTCAACAGCTTCTTTACCATTTTCAGGATCATTATCCTGTTCATATTGTCCAAAATTCAGGAAGTCGCCGTCAACAGAAGCAAACATTTCCAAACGGGAAATCTTTTCCGGAGTCATACGTTCAAGAATCGAAGTTGTGATTTCAGGATCCATGGATTCCAGTTCTTCAGCCGCAGCAGCCGTTTCCATTTCTGAAAGAGCACGTGCCTTTGCTGTCAGAGCAGAGTCGATCACATCTGCACTGTCCCGATAATCGTTCAATTTCAGCAGGATTTCAATTCCTTCAGCCAGATGGTCAGATTCAATCAAAATGACCGCCTTGTTGTATTGATCATCAAGATACATGCTTTTTGCTTCTGAAGCTTTTTCAGCGCTGTCTTTATAACTTTCTATTGCGGCGAACGCCTCTGACGCTTCAGAGTATTGTCCCTCATTCAGCAGAGAAACCGCCTTTTGATAGTACTCCTCAAGAACAGCGGCTTCAATTTCACGAACTTTTGTCTCGCTGTCTCTGTAACCTTTCAGAGAAGAAAAAACCTCAGCGGCTTCGATATATAAACCTTTTTGGAGCAGCT
This sequence comes from uncultured Chloroflexota bacterium, assembly GCA_902774215.1. Taxonomy (GTDB): domain Bacteria; phylum Chloroflexota; class Anaerolineae; order Anaerolineales; family Anaerolineaceae; genus Flexilinea. The sequence goes on along the minus strand of CACYHU010000039.1, from coordinate 27,032 downwards.
CATTGCCGCGGTTATATTTTGTCAGCGGTATAAACACAAATAGCGCGCTGCAGACAGCAGCAATTAACAAAACAGTACCAATCACGGCAAAAATGCGGATCCTGTTTTTTGACCTGACCGCACTTTTATAATTATTGATTATATCGCGGCACTGTTTAGCCTTTTCCGCAGCATCTTTCCAACCGCTGATCGATTCATATTTCAGCAGAGAATCTTCAAGGGCTTCCAGCGTTTCACACTTTTCCGGATCCACCGCAGTGTTATAAACATCATCCATCCGGATTTCATTAACTTTTTTCAGGCATTCATTTCGCTTTTCAACAGAATCACCGTATCCATTAACATTGGCAAATGCATCAGCGGCAGCCTGCCAGGATTGTTCATCAGAAGCGGAATTCATCAGCTCCTCTGCTTTCTGATAAAGCTCATCCAGCCTGTGACTTTCAACAATAGAAGAGCATTTCCGGAAAAGCTGCTCAGAATCCCGGTAACCGGAGATCTGACGGAACATGCCCGCAGCAACCCGCAGGTTCGCGTCACTCGGATTCCCGGACATTTTTTCTTTAGCACGAAGATAGAAATTTTCGTAAGGGGCTGTTTTCAGGAACCGCTGTGTTTCAGGATCCGAATAGTATAACGCATGCTTATAATTATCGGAATCAGTATAACTTGATTCTGTATACAACAGATCATTCAATTCTTTCAAATGAAATTCAGCCAGCAATTTTCCAATATAGGCTGAACCAAAACCCGGATGAAGATGGAGCAGGTAATCCGCACTCGCATCCGCCTGTTCATATTCACCATTCTTTAGAGAATTGATTATTCGTGTGATAGCAGCATTGATTTCACTGTTTATACCGCTATTATCATAATTATTCATAATAATCCTGACTTGTTCATAATTGATAACAAGATTTTAAAAAAGTATAACACAAAGCTTTTGCGACAAGCTGTTTTTCCGGGTTTGGTGATTTAAAAAGTGCCGGTTAGTCTTATTTTCAGTGGTATTATATTTTAAAGGCCTTGTCAACAGGAAGCGCACACAGCATGGACTGAGCCGGCGAACGAACACCATGCTCCGTATTTATCGCATCCAGAATAGCATCCCGCAGGGAATTTGGAGCGAGGATCGCAATGATCTCCTTTTCCGGATCCATACGGATCCCATAGTTTTCCTCAAACATTTCCTCTCCCATCATACGGGAACGGATCACCGTACCGCCGGTGGCACCGGCTTTCCGGGCAGACTGCATAACAATTTCGGTATACCCCTGCTTTACAGCGATCAACAGCAGGCTATGGTCAAATTCGTTTATCATTTTTTCCTCATTTTCCGGTAACGGTAGTTCATCAGCACTCTGTATCAGAGCTGCGGAAATCAAATTATTGACAGCTGTCAGCCGCAGCTGCATCATCAATCCTCTGCTGCGGCTGATTTCCCATAATCCGGCATCAATAGCATTGGTCAGACTTTTCACGGCTTTCCTGGTACCCATACTCAGAATTACATCTTTTTCCTTCGTATTCAGGCCAAGGACATCGAGCATTTCGGATGTGGCTGTACCGACGCCGGAAAATTCCAGATGAAAATTCACCTGATGACGTTTCAGAAAACGCACCAGCTTTCCGCCCTTGCCCCTTTCCACGATCGTGATAAGCAGTTCGATCCGGTCGAAATCGTTTTGTACAACCATGTCCTACATCTCTCTTTCATAATAGACCATGACATCCGGCACCAGCTCCATAGCTTGAACACTCTGTTTTCTGCGGGCTCGCTGCCGCAGATTGCTCACCAGACCGATGGACTGTATCGTAATCAAAGGAGTCATCGCAACCATCGCAACGATCCCAAACGCATCTATCATCACATTTCCACCTAAAGCGGTACAGGCACCCACTGCAAACGGCAGTATAAAAGTTGATGTCATCGGACCGCTTGCAACACCGCCGGAATCAAAAGCCACCGAGGTATATAACGAAGGGACAAAAAAGCTGATAAGCAGCGAAACCGCATACCCGGCATAGAGAAAAGGCTGGATCGGTATTCCTGTCAGAACCCGCAGCATGGAAATACCAACAGAAACCGCCACCCCAACGGACAAGCCTAAACCAATCGAACGCTGCGAGATCGCTCCGTTTGATATCTCTTCAACCTGTTTTTTCAAAACAACAACGGCAGGCTCCGCCGCGACAACAAAATACCCGAAAACCGCACCGACCGGTATAAGCCAGTATTTATGCTGACTTGCGGCTATTGTCGCACCGATCAGATTGCCAGCAGGCATAAAACCGATATTGGCAGCAGTCAAAAACATGACCAGTCCCGCATAGGTATAAAGCATGCCTATCACGATTCTGATTATCTGATGCCTGCGGAACCGCCTGAAGAAAAGCTGAAAGAGAATAAACAGTGCAATGATTGGAGAAAATGCCAGCAAAACTTCCTTCGCAAATTTTGGAAAACCATTAAGAAAAACAATAATGGCGTCTTTTGTTGTGAGAATATCAGCAATTTCAACCGGACTGGTTTCCGCCTCAGGAGCGTAAAAAATACTCAGGATCAGAACGGAAAGGATGGGGCCGATGCTGCAAAGCGCAACCAGGCCGAAACTGTCCGTACGTGAATTCTTGTTGCTGCCAATCACAGCCAAACCGGCACCCATAGCCATAATAAACGGGACAGTCACAGGCCCGGTGGTTACGCCTCCGGAATCGAAAGCCGCAGGAATGAATGAAGCAGGAGCAAATGCAGCCAGGATAAAGATCAATAAATAAAAAATCAGAAATAACCGGGTAAGTTTCCATTTCATCCGAATGCGAAGCACTGCTATCGCAAGGAAAATCCCAACACCGACAGCGACAGAAAGGATAAGCGTGATATTCGGGATAGATGGAATCTGCTCTGCAAGAACTGTCAGGTCAGGTTCAGAGATCGTAATGATCGTTCCGAGCAAAAAACTGAAAATGACCGGGATCCATACTATTTTTGATTTGCTCATCACAGCACCGATACCCTCGCCAAGCGGTGTCATTGACATACCGGCGCCTAACGTAAATAATGCCATGCCAAAGACAAGAAAAATCGCCCCGAAAAGGAACAGAACAAGCACCCCGGATGAAAAAGGAGCAATGGTTACACTCAGCACCAGGACAACAGCACATATCGGGAGAATACTGATGACAGATTCTAAAAATTTTTCCTTTAACTTTTCCAAATCGACCTCATTTTCAATTATACACGGTAAACTGTCAATCAGGAGAATGGTTTTACTGCTGTTTTTGACAATTGCAGACAGAATTTCCCAACAGACAGAATTTGCAAAAGATTACAGGATAGGGAAGCGTTGGTTTATTCAGTTTGAGCCGAAAGCGGCCTGTTTTCGTTGCTTCATTCTGAGTCACCAGAACAGGCTGCTTCGACACATCCTCTATATAACAGGCATTGATCAGTGTTTCCATAGAAATGACATAAAAAACAAACTTGTTTGAATAATAATTCTTCCAGAGTTTTCATTTTTCGATATAATAAACATATGAATCGAAATAAACTCATCTTACTTATGTCTATCGCTGTTCTCACTGCAGCAGCTGCATGTAATTTACCGACGCCCTCCGGCAGAAATTCCGGCAGCGGTCAACAGGCTGAAACGACTTTATCCATGGATGATATGGTCAGGACCGCTCAGGCAAATGATACCTTCGTCCCGGGTGAAAATACAGCTGATGGCAGCAATGAGGAAGATATGCTGATTACCCGGCCTCACAATGAAGGAATACAGGAAATTCCTGCTGACCCGACTGAAATTCCGACACCGACACCGGATCCTAACCGCGAACCACCGGAGTTGCCGGCAATTTTTCAGACTGATTTGCTGAACCGTCTGGATACACCGCATGAATATGAAGAAGATATCTGTAAAGTGATCAAAAACCGCTGGGGAGCAGGAAAAGCAACCCCCGGTACGGTTGTTATGACCGTCATGTATCACGGCATTGCAAAAGGAACAACCGAAGTCCAGCAGGATAATGCAGTAACAGCAGAAAAACATAATCAATTTATGCGCAATCTGCATGATCAGGGCTTTACAGCCATCAATACCGAACAGTTCATCGCATTCATGGAAAACAATGACTGGATACCGGAAAGATCAGCTTTGATCATCGTAGATGACAGGCATACCGAAGAAAACTATCTTACCCATTTCAAAGAATACTATGACGAATGGGGATGGCCGGTCGTTAACGCATGGATCAGTGCGATAGGGACTTCTCAGGCATTATGGGATGAGAACGCACACGCGGAAGAAATCGGGCTCGTGGATCACCAGGCTCACGGTGTGGTTCATAACGAAAACATGAGCGATGCATCCACAGATGAATTTCTTATCGGGGAACTCAAAGGCAGTATGGATGCCATCCAGGAACATTTCCATAAAACGCCCCATGCCATCATCTGGCCGGGCGGCGGATTTGGAAAACGTCCGATCGAAATTGCCAAAGAGTATGGGTACAAAGTAGGTTTTACGACCCATCCCCGCGGTCCTGTAATGTATAACTGGGTCCCGCTTTGTGATGTAAATGATGCGACTCGCCCATATTATGCAGTGGATGGTAATCAGGATCCCCTTTTCGTTATCCCGCGATACTGGTCTCCGGATGCCTCCGAGCATGTGGACACAGTCCGTCAGATCGGGAAAGCCGCAAAAGAGTATTATGAATCCATCCGGGGTACAGAACTCGAATATTACGATATTGTCTGCAAACCTGTCATGGGTGACTTATAAGGAGAGAAGTTATGGAAGAAAATTGTATTTTTTGCAAGATTGCCAATCACGAAATACCTTCAGATTTCGTTTATGAAGATGACCGCGTGGTCGCATTCAAGGATTTGAATCCTGTAGCACCGGTTCATATTTTGATTGTTCCAAAGGATCACAAACTGAATCTTTCAGCCTATGGTAAAGAAGAAGAGCTGCTGCTCGGACATATACTTTATGTTGCGGGACATATCGCCCGTGAACTGGGATTGGAAGAAAGTGGATACCGGGTCATTACCAATGTTGGCCCGGATGCGGGTCAATCTGTCATGCACACCCATTTTCATCTGCTGGGCGGTCGAAAATTGTCTTTCGATAAACAATAGTGCTGCCGGATGTCAGTATTATTAATCTCAGCAGACTGTTTCGCGTCAATTTAAACTTGATGGAATTTATATATACCCCGGCATGCTGAACAAAACGCAAAAGTTTTGTTTTATATTGCCGGATTTCTCTGCATCTGTATGAAAAAACCATCATCAACACTGCTGATCTTCAGTACACTGATTCTGTTGATCCTGATACCATCGCTTGCCTGTACCCGTTCTGCAAATACACCGCAGCAGCTGACTGCTATCGCAGAACGGGCTGCGGTTTTGCGCGTAACAGATGCACTGATTGCAACCGAAACGCAGCGCTTCATTACTCCCAGCGCAACTTACACAAACACACCGACTGAAACCCTGCTGCCTGAATGGGAAACTGCAACTGTTGAAGCGTTGATCACTGCAACTCTGACTCCAACCGCAACAGAGACGGTCCCGCCGACAGATACTCCGACGATCACACCGACAGTTCCAACCCCACGCAGTACTTTCCCGGTAGAAACCATAGCCCCGGGTACTGCAACTGCAACACCGGAATATAAGGACCCGACAGCAACTTCCACACCGGATATTCCTCTTCCCGAACTTTTTTCGAATTTTTCCAACAAATTCTTTTATATAGTACAAACCGGCGACACAGCACAAGCGATTGCGAACAGATTCGGTACTGCATTATCAAAAATATCCGGTCTCAATGATCCGGAAAGCGAAAATTTTCTTAAACCGGACACCTTAGTGATGGTCGATGCTCCAAAACGAAAATTCAGTTCAGGTATGCGTATTTTGCCGGATGAATACGTAGTAATGGGATATCCATCCATCGGTTATGACCTTGCATATGAAGTCCAGCAGGCAGGGGGGTATCTTTCCGGGTACAGCGAATATACCTCTTCCGGGACACTCACGGGGACTGAGATCATTGAGAAGGTAGCTCTTGACTATTCAATCAGCCCCATCATTCTAATGGAACTGCTGGAATATAAAAGTCACTGGGTCTACGGAGAGCCTACTTCTGTAGTCGAAGAAAAATACCCTATCGGATGGCTTGGAGAAAATTCGCAGGGTCTTTACAAACAGCTTACCTGGGCCGCACAGGCGCTTTCACTTGGCTATTACGGCTGGCGCTACGGAACACTTTCCGAAATTCCCTTTTATAAATATCCGCAGCCTGACGAGCCGATCTATTTTAATCCGAACCTGAACGCCGGTTCTGTTGCGATACAATATCTTTTTGCTCAATTGTACCTTTACGATGAATTTGAAGACGCAATTTACGGTTATAACGGCTTTCTCGAGCAGTTTTATCTCGATTTTGGAAACGTCTGGGAATATTATATTATTGATCCGAATGGGTTTAATGATAAGCTGCAGCAGCCGGTGCTGACACTGCCATACAACGAAAATGATGAGTGGTCTATCACCGGAGGTCCCCACGAATCGTGGACTACGGGATCCCCGCTTGGAGCGCTCGACTTTGCTCCCCAAATGGCAGAGGGTGGCTGTGCCCGATCCGACTCATGGATCACAGCATCCGCTCCCGGCATGGTGATCCGCGATGGTGTTGGTACTGTTGTTCTGGATCTGGATATGGATGGGCATGAAGAAACAGGCTGGGTTTTGTACTATCTTCATGTACGGACCGATGGAAAAGCAGAGCCCGGCACAATTCTTCCGCTTCACGGACGTATCGGGCATCCTTCCTGCGAAGGCGGAGCTGCAACAGGAACGCATCTTCACATAGCAAGAAAATATAACGGCGAATGGGTCCAGGCTTACGGTCCCGTACCCTTTGACCTCAGCGGCTGGATTCCCTTTGGCGGAGAAAGCTACCAAGGCGGTCTGATTCGGGGAGATGATATTATTTACGCAGAGCAATATGCCTCAACAGAAAAGCTGGTGCACTATTGACCATATCGAATCTGAAAATAAAAAAGGTGGTCATTTTTCTGGTCATTTTCATAATAATGACAGGCTGTGTACGCACGGGCCACAGGGAAAATATCACTCAAACCATTACTGAGGTCGTCCCGGAATCGACAGAAGTGCCGGTAATACTCCCGACACTGTCTGCTGCGGAAAAGGATCCGGTTCGAAAACGAAGACCAAAATTCATGCCGGGTGAATTGGTAGATTATACAGCCATGGATGGAGATACATTACCGGCACTTGTCGCCCGCTTTAACACAACGGAGAAGGAGATCCGCGCTGCCAACCCGATCCTTCCGGAACACATTACCACATTACCGCAGGGTCTGCCAATGCAAATCCCAATTTATTACCGCTCCGGCTGGGGAAGTTCTTTTAAAATCCTTGCTGACGCTCAATATGTAAACGGACCTGCGGACAAAGGGTTTTCAGCCCGCAGTTATACAGATCGTCAACCGGGTTGGTTCAAATATTACAACACCTGGGCAGACAGCCGCAATCTGCGCGGTGGTGAACTAATCGACTATATCGCAGAGGTGTACTCCATCAGTCCCCGGCTGATTCTGGCAATTCTGCAATATCTGACAAATGCGTTGACCGATCCAAAATACCGGGATGATTTCAACACAGCCAGTGTGCTTCGTTTCCCGGGCGATCGTTACAAGTCGCTGAACGGGCAGCTGAACCAGCTGGCAGAATTCTTCAATGATCATTATTATTCTTACAAAGCCGGATATTTCCACGAATATGAACTGCAGGATGGGTCTTTGATCCGTATCGATCCATGGCTGAACGCCTGCAGCGCTGTGCTCCAGGCATATTTTGCCAAAATCTTTCCGCCGCAGCAATATTATCATGCGATTGGGCCGAACGGGTTCATCAAAACATACAAAGAAATGTTTGGCGACTTTCCTTCACCGGAAGAATATCCGGCACATATACCCGGTTCTCTGGAACAGATAGAATTACGTTTGCCTTTCAAAGACGGTGAAGCATGGACCTATACCGGAGGACCTCACACAGCATGGGGCAGCATGCATCCCTATGCTGCCATCGATTTTGCCCCGCCAGCTAATCAGCATGGATGTTTTATCTCCTATGCAGAGGTGATCGCACCGCACAGCGGAACGATCGTGCGCACCGGTACCGGTATGGCAATGCTGGACTTGGACGATGATGGAGATGAACGGACCGGTTGGGTCATGCTGTTCCTCCATTTGAAAACAGAATCGATCCCGCCGGTGGGTACTCATGTGGAAATGGGTGATGTACTCGGCCATCCCTCCTGCGATGGAGGAACATCTTCCGGTACGCACGTCCATCTTGCCCGAAAATATAATGGTGAATGGATCGAAGCCGGCGGGGTTATCCCGCTGAATCTGGATAACTGGATCACTGAGAATGGTGTAGAAAAATATGAAGGAAAAATGCGGCGCTATTCAAGCTACGTCATCGCTTCAACCAGCTCCGAATATTTCAGCCGTATCCTTGCCGGCCCGCCAATATATCCGACCCCAAGCCCGACTCCGAAACCCAAAAAATAAGGCGTTCGGTGTAAATCAAAAGAAAATGTAACTATGGCGTTGAGATTTAATAACGAAATTATGTCTTTTTTATTGTATAATCATAATGATGGTTTAGATAATTTAACAGAGGTAAAAGGCACTGGAGGAATTATGAAAAATATCATCCTTTCCATGATTTGTGTATTACTGTTGGTTTCCATTCTCCCCGTTATGGGACAGGACAGCGCACCGGAAACATTTTCATCCGGCGATTGGGATTATATCGAAAATAAAGATGGTATTACCCTGACAAAATACAAGGGCAGTGAATCCAATCTTGAGATCCCGGGTGAACTTGACGGAAAAATTGTCACACAGCTTGAAAAAGAACTCTTCATGAACAATATGAATCTGGTGAGTGTGGTCATGCCCGACAGTATCAAATCCACCGGTGCAAATGTATTCAACGGCTGCGCGGCGTTGAAAGACGTCCATCTGTCAACAGCTTTGACTTCAATCAATACCGGGGTCTTCCGCTACTGCATCAGTCTTGAGCATATTACGATTCCGTTCACCGTCACATCTATCAACGGTTTTGCTTTCTCGGACTGTATTCAATTAAAAGATATCATCTTACTCCCCGTAACATCCATTGGCGAATCTGCTTTTGACAACTGTATGATGCTTACCGATGTTATCGTATCCGGAAAACTGGCAACTGTCCACGGACGGGCTTTCCGCGATACACCCTGGCTTGATGCCCAAACCGACGAGTTTGTAATGATGGGCAAAAATGTTCTTATTAAATACAACGGGACAGAAACAAATGTTGAAATACCGTATGGAACAACCATGATCAGTTCCGCTTTTGAGGAAAACTACAGGATCGAATCCGTGGTCATTCCGGAAACTGTGAAAAATATCGGCCAGTTCGCATTCCGGGAGGCAGTCAACCTGAAGCAGGTCAACATTCCGGAATTTACAACTACGATTGGAGCTCATGCATTTAACGGCTGCCGCAGCCTCACAGAAATTACGCTGCCGGAAGGTTATGGCTTTAATTCTCTGGGCGGCTCCGCTTTCCGTAATAACACACAGCTTACCTCGATCAATATTCCTCAAGGTGTAAAAAACCTGCCTGATGGTGTATTAGCAGACTGTCCTGCGCTTACAGATATCATAATCCCGGAAAGTGTCACAACGATCCATAAAAACGCTTTTCTGAATTCTCAAAATGTGAATCTCTTCGTTACACCCGGATCGGAAGGTGAACGTTTTGCACAGGAAAACAATATACCTTATGATTACAGCTTACAATCAGTCGATAATTTCATTATCCAGCCTGACGGAGAAGGTGTCAGGATCGTACGCTACATCGGGAAACAGTATGATGTGGAAATTCCCGCAGAAATCAATGATGCACGCGTGACTACTATTGGTACAGCTGCATTCCAGAACAATAAACAAATCAACCGCATCGTTCTGCCGCTGACAATTCAAGCGATTGACGACTGGGCATTTTCCTACATGGACAATCTTGAGTATGTTCAGATCAATGGAAATATCAAATACATCGGTTCAAATGTTTTCACCGGTTCAAATTCGCTGAAGGAGATCAAACTGCCTGAGACACTGGAAGAAATCGGAGAAGCACCTTTTGATAATTCTGCTGATACAGTAATCTGTGCAATGCCTGATTCTGCTGCTGCAGCTGCACTTCAGACAATGGGATATACCGTCATGCCTTATGACAGCTGCTCGCCCGATGAAGAACTGATAAACATTTGGACTGATTTAAATGGCTTTGAAATCGAAGCTGACGTACTTTGCGATTGCAGCGTATGTACGGAAGCCCCCGGCGAGTTATCAGCTGATTCGGAAGCAGCACCCGCAGCAGACCCATCTGACGTCAGCATTATTCGCATTCCTGACGGATTGACTGAACTTACTGTTGATTTGCTGCCGGCAGAAGCAAAAGAATTGATACTTATCATTCCGGCATCTGTTGAAACTATTGATGAACAGATTCTTAATGGGCGTACGTTAACCATTATTTCCGATAGCGGAACCGCAGCAGAATCATTCGCATCCGCAAATGGTCTGAAATTTATTGTGCAGGTATACACCTGGCTAGGAGAGTAAACAGAATTTAACCATATTTGAGGTCATGTTCGGATGACATCGGAAATCGAAAAACCAGATGTCATCCGGAATACATACAGCCTCATGAAAGTGAGCATTTTATGAGATTTCTACAAAAATTCATTTTCCTGGCTGTGGGATTGATGTATTTAACAGTCATACAAAGTACTGTATCCGCTAATGGAACGGAATTTCTTAATACCTTGCAGGAATTGGAAAAGAATGGTGTAATACCGTGGTCGGAAGGGAAAATTACCGCTTACGGTAGTTTTACCGATAGCTACACAAATATGGGATCAGCAAAATTCTACTCGATAACAGAAGCTGATCATTATGTTTTATCATCAAAAATATTCTGGCTTTCCGCATCCACAACACCAAACAGCGCTGTTTCAGGCTGTGGTTATATTTTCAGTTCAGGCTCAAATGCAAATGATTACCTCACGACAACTATCCGCATGAACGGATATATATATTTCAACGGTTATAAAAACGGGAACAAACTTTCCTACGGACAACAGTATATCATGACTCCTTCGATGCAGGGTGAAGGTTTGCTGACACTTGTCGTTAATAACAGTTCAGTCAGTATATATTTTAACGGGGAACAGTTATTCACAAGAAATGATGTTGTAATTTCCGGGGATAAACTTGGTTTTGCTGTTCTTTCCGGAACCAACAAAGACTACGGTACACAATGTACATTTGAGGATATATTTCTATATACATGGCAGGATCAAACACAATAACGATCTTTTTCTTCCGGTAAAATGTTATATATACGCTTCAGACAGTGAAAAATTCCGGCAGGGTTATAATTCGAAATAATAATTTGGATTATAACCCTGCCTAATTTATGTATCATAATCTCCAATAAGCGTTCAATATTTTTGTTATAATTCCGCGTATGGTAATCGAGCTTGGCGTAGCAAAACAAGGCCGCATCAGCAGTCCGGAAAATGACGAGACCACGGAAATCATCGAAAGACCTTCCGGTGGTGAGTCTGTCATTTATTGCAACGGAAAACGCAACGGACAACCAAACAAAACAATCTCCTCAATTATCGTCAATCGTGTACTGGAAAAAATTGCGGAAAGTTTCCGTGACAGCACCGCTCTTCGGTGTGTATCCGACCAGATTTACCGTGAACATTCCGGTCATATCTGCGGAGATTTATGCATGATCTCGACTGATTTTGAATCCGGAACAATCGTTGTCAGCCGCTGCACAAATACCCCTGTCTATTTTTACCAAAGAGGTCTGTTTGACTCCTGGCATACAAAAGCTGAACAGATTGGATCTATTAAAGGATTAAAGCCTTCAATTACAGAAATTCCCATGGAAGTCGGCACTACCATAATCATGCTTTCAGAAGGTACGCTCAACGCCGGGAAAAACACGCTGGAAGCAGATGAGGTCGAAGATTTGATCCTGTCTACGATTGAAGAAAGCAGTGAATTCGCAGCGGACCGGATGGCAGATTTCTTTCTTAAACGGGCTATCACATTGGACAGCTATAAACCAAAAGAAGATATGACGGTTATTGTTTTGAAAGTCTGCAACGATTCACCCTCTGATTCCAAAAGAATATTCCTCAATTTTCCCGTTCCCAAATATCAATCATATTATGAATAATTATCAGCATACCTGCAGCTGCTGATATTCAGAACGGATCCACAAATCCGGATCGTTTTTCAGTTAAAATTTTTTAACTAATGATCAAAAAAATAATGATTGGCATATTTCTTGCACTATATAAGACAAATGGATATAAATTGGGAGGGAGAAGATGGATATTTTAAATCTTGTGAACAAACTGGAAGAGCTTTTCAGCCAGGGACGTTCCTTACCCTTTACCCATAATGTAGTCATCAATGAAGATCAAATGATCGACCTCATAGACCAAATGAGGATATCTATTCCTGAAGAAATCAAACGATCTCAGCAGATTCTTGCACAACGGGATCGCATTCTGGCTCAGGCAAAGGATGAACATGACCGCATGATTGAAATCGCAAATGAAAAACGCGAGCAGCTGATTTCATCTCATGAAATATCCATAGAAGCCCAGAATCGTGCCAAACAGATCATTTCCCAGGCACAAACAGAAGCAGAAGTGATTAAACAGGAAGCTGATAAATACGCTCTCGAAAGCCTGAAAAAACTTGAAATCGAGATGGAGCGTTCCATGGCGCAGGTTCGCAACGGCATTAAGGCTCTTTCATATGATACCGATGATTCGGATAATCAAAATAACAACGAATAAACTTTCTTCATATTTCTCTTGAGTTTTTCTATCTTCCGAACCGCGGCAAACCAGCCGCGGTTTCGGATTAAATCGATATATGATTTCTGAAATTTTTTTATATAATAAACTTGCTAATACCAGCTGATTTTATTCTGTTAATCACACAATCAGGTTCCAAATGCAGCACTACGGAAAGATGGTTCTTAAGTCAGTCTAAGACTTAAACGTTTCTCCGAATAATTACAAAAATTACAGTACCTTATCCTCAAGCTGTTCAAGAACCATCTGCAGCTCTTCCGGTAAAGGAGCTTCAAACATCATCGCTTCCGTATGTCCGGGAAGCAGTATCGTCAGACGATAGGCATGAAGAAAATGACGGGTAATCTCAATACTTTGTTTACGGCGTCCATAAAGAACATCTCCAACAATAGGACATTTTAAAAATGCCATATGGACACGAATTTGATGTGTCCGCCCGGTGAGAGGATGAGCCTCGAGCAAGGTGTGCTTGGCAAAACTCCTCCGTGTAAGATATTCTGTTATCGCTTCTCTTCCCTTATCCGGTGTGAGAATCGCCATTTGCTGCCTGCGTAGAGGATCTCTGCCGATCGGTGCTTCCACCCGTCCTGTCGGTGTTGGCGGTGCACCATCCACCAGGGCCAGATATCGTTTATTAATTGATCTGCTTTTGAACTGTTCCTGAAGAAAAATATGAGCCTTTTCATTTTTCGCCATCACGATAATTCCAGAAGTATCGCGATCAAGACGATGAACGACACCAGGCCGAATCTCACCACCAAAACCTTTCAGATCACCGCAATGAGCAAGAACAGCATGCACCAATGTACCGGTCTCATGTCCGGCAGCAGGATGGACCACCATTCCCGCCGGTTTATTGATGACAATACTCTGATCATCTTCATAGATAATATCCAAAGGTATATTCTCCGGAACCAGTTTCGATTCATGGACTTCCGGCAGAACAACAGTGATCAATTGGCCCGGAACCAGCATTTGTCCGAACTTTCTGGCAGGCTCACCATCAATTCGCACTCGTCCGTCTTTGATAAAACTCTGCAGTCGGGAACGGGAATAATCTGATAACTCTTCCGTTAAAAAGTGATCCAGCCGAACCGGATCACCTTCATCAAACTCCAGCGTACGGATTTCCTCACTCATATTGTTCCTCATTGCTCTTTTCTGTGTTGATTTGCTCGTCTGACTGAACAGCTTCTTCCTTTTTCTCCTGCTTCCACATTCCAATGATCAGCACAAAAGCACCGATCACTATTGCCGAGTCAGCCAGGTTGAAAACCGGGAAATTTCCGATCCAGATAAAATCTACTACATAACCAAGTTCCGGATTGATACGGTCAGCCAGGTTTCCAAGGGCACCGCCCAACTCCATAGCCAGAGCAACCCGCCAATAAGCCGGTCCACTGACCACCCGGGAAGAATAAAAAATGATCCCTATGACCACGATAATACCTATAGCGGTCAGGATCCAACCGTTACCCTGAAACAAACCAAAAGCCACACCGGTATTTTTCCAATGAATGATGCGAAACCAGCTGCCTATTGCCGGAAACGGGATATACGTTTCCCTCAGTGCCAAATTCGTTCTGACCCAATACTTCGAGAGTTGATCTATCACAAAAACCAATGAAGCTATCGCCAGCATTCCGCTATAGATCTTTATTTTTTTTGTCCAGGATAATGCCCCGCTCTCCATAAGAACTTATTATACAACATTTTCTGTCAGTAAATTAGAATAAAAAAAAGATTATAAGCATTTTATTAGAATCCATTGTATTCAAAGGAAAAAAATTATAATTAATATTGAAAAAAGTGATTGTTCAGTAAGGTAAAATGGTACGTTTCAAATTAATTATTGAATAGATACCGGAAAAAGTTCTCCTGGTAAAGATTGCAGCCACTGAATAATTACAAGAGAGAATAATACGGGAAACCGTTTCAGAGGTGAATATATGGCAGAAAGTGTAAAGAAAACAAAACCCATCGCATTCAAAGCAGAGACTCAGCAGCTTCTCGACATCCTGATCAATTCTATTTATTCCGACAAGGATGTCTTTTTGAGAGAGTTGATTTCAAACGCTTCAGACGCGATCACAAAAATGAATTTCGTAATGCTCACGGACCACAACGTGCTGGATGCAGATGCAGCGCCGGAGATCCGTGTCAAAGTTGATAAAGACGCTAAAACACTGACCGTCAGTGACAACGGCATTGGTATGACTGCCGATGAGATGAAAGAATACCTTGGTACCATAGCACACTCCGGAGCCAAAGCACTGCTTGAAAATGCAGCTAAAGACGGGACAAAATCTATTAACGACCTGATTGGTCAATTCGGTGTCGGTTTTTATGCCGCATTTATGGCAGCTGATGCCATTGACGTCATATCCCGTTCATATAAAATGGATGAGCCTGCAGCGATTTGGCATTCCGATGGAGCAGGTACCTTTACAGTAGGACCCGCGGAACGGGAACACCGCGGCACAGATATCATCATCAAGCTGAAGGAAGATTCCAGTGAATACGCCGATGATTTCAAGATTCGCGAAATCATCCGCAAGCACTCAAATTATATTCCTTACCCGATTTATCTGAATGACGAGACCGAGCAAATCAACGCCATTAACGTCATATGGCGCACATCCGCTTCAGAGTTAAAGGACGAGGATTACAAAACATTCTATCAAAACTATACGATGGACTTCAATGAACCGATGAAGCGTCTTCACCTTTCGATTGATGCCCCGGTCCAGATGTATGCCCTGCTTTTCATTCCTGCTTCCTCAGAACGCAACATGTTCAGTCTGCGAAAAGAAGATGGTCTGCAGCTTTATGCAAGAAAGGTGCTCATCCAAGATTATTGTACTGATTTGCTCCCGCGCTACTACCGCTTTATCCAGGGTGTCATCGACTCGGAAGATATTCCGCTTAACGTTTCCCGCGAAACTATGCAGGCCAACCGTGTGATCGTCACATTAAAAAAGATCCTCACCGGCAAAGTTACAGACATGCTGAAGAAATGGGGAACAGAAGATGCGGAAGGTTATGCGAAGTTCTGGACTAATTTCGGTGATTTTATCTGCGAAGGGATCATTACAGAACCTGATGCCAAGGATTCACTGACTCCGCTGCTTCGCTACCACACAATGAACCACGGAACGGAATGGCGCTCGCTATCCGATTACTTCCAGGAAATGAAACCGGATCAGAAGAAAATCTACTATGTTCTTGGTGATAATCTTGAAACCCTGCGCAACAGTCCACACACAGAAAAGCTTCGCAAGGATGGCGTTGATGTTCTGCTGCTGGACAAGGTTTATGATCCATTTGTCATGACTGCTCTTCAGAAATATCAGGACTGCGAATTCGTCAATGCTGCTTCAGAAAGCGACAAAAAGGGAGAAGAAAAATCCGCAGAGAATGAAAACGAGGAGAATAAGGAAGCCGAAAAGACAGAAGAGACGCCTGAAACAAAAGCTTTGACCGATCTCTTTGCTGCCTCTCTCGGTGACCTCATTTCTGCAGTTCGAACCACTGACAGACTTGTATCTTCTCCGGCACGCCTGGTCGAATCTGAAGGAGCTATACCACAGGAATATCAGCGAATTTATAAAGTCATCCAGCAGGAATACAGCGCTCCGAAGAAGGTTCTGGAACTTAATGCAGAACATCCGCTCATCCAAAAGGTCGCAGATTGTCAGGATGAGGAACTGCGGAACCAGATCATTGCGCAGATTTATGATGACGCTGTGATCATGGACGGTGAAGTACCGAACCAGGTAGCCATGCTGGAACGGCTGCAAAACCTGATGCTGAAGCTGCTTAACTGAGAGTGATCAGCACTTAAAAACTTAGAACAGATGATAAAGGCCGCAATAGCGGCCTTTATTTACGTGATTTTACTTTTCGGAATGCTTTTTTCAGCTTCTTTTTGAAATGTCGAAAAGTCCATTCAAAAAAACCTGGTTCCGGAGGCTGTACGACCTGCACCGGAGGCTCCTGATATACAGGCGATAAAACAAATTGAGGCTGGGGATAAACAGGAAAGGATTTTTGATACGGCTGCATCTGTCCCTGATATGTACCCTGATAATGAAGCTGCGGAGACTGCGGCAGTACGGGCATACCCTGAAGCATTCGATTTTGTCCGCTGATTTGCTGCGGCACCTGAACCTGAGACGAGGAAAAATCAAATGACTTCTTCAAATCCGCGGCAGCATGCTCAATATCTTCTTCGAAAGACCGCATAGAAACATAGCGGTCTTCCGGCTTCATACTCAGTGCATGTTGGATTGCCTTATCCGCACCTTCAGGGATATTCACGCCCAATTCCCGCAGTCCTGTCAATTCCCTTCCCATAGCACGATCCGGAGCTGCAGCAGGAAGCTTTCCCGCCAAGGCACGGTAAAAAGTGGCCCCCATCGCATAAACATCCGTCCACGATCCCTGTTCGGTCCCGCTGCCCGGATATTGTTCCAGAGGAGCATAACCGGGCTTGATCACCGAGGCAGCATTCTGGGTTTCCTCACCGATACTGAAACGTGCCGCACCGAAATCCAACAGCTTTGCATGACCGTCTATTGTTAAATAGATATTGTCCGGAGAAATATCCCGGTGCAGCAGTCCTGTGTGATGAAGATCATCCAAAGCGAGCATGATCGGACATAATATCTGCATGGCTTCAGTGAAAGAAATACTTCCGCCCCTTGCCTGAAGATAATCCTTCATCGACTTGCCGTTAATATATTCCATCACGATATATGCGGTATTATTCTGCCGAAAAAAATGCAGGACATTGACAATATTCGGATGTAAACTGAAATTTCCGAGGATCAGCGCTTCTTTGAAAAAGAGATTCACGCCCTTTTTTAATTTAGTCTTAGCATCATCATCAATCGGGGCAACGAACAATCCGCGTTCCCGCGTTACCAGACCGGCAGGATAATACTCTTTCACCGCTACGATCCGCCAGGCATTCAGATCCCAACCGATATACGTAATACCGAATCCGCCCTGTCCCAGTGCTTTACCAATCAGATAATTTTGATTTAAAATCGTCCCCGGAGTGAGATGTTGAGGACTTACCTGTATATGTGCAGCATCAGCCCCACAGTGCGGACATGGATTCAATCCGCCTGTATTCTGAAAACATGATAAACAAATACCGGTAATGTTCAATACAAAACCTCTCTCTAATATCATTTTACATGAAATCCGGAATTTATTCAAGGTCTTTAACAGCAGACTGCTTTCATTCTTCAGCACATTTTTTTACATTTTCAGTCAAGCCTCACAGTCATCCGGCAGTGGTATGAAGGTGTCTTTATATAATAAAATATCAGTCTTTTCCGCAATCCTAAAAATTCAACGGTAAAATAGGATGTGATTGCTTTATTGCAAAAGAAGAGAGGATAATACATATGTCTTTCAATAAAAAAACAATTTATATTCTTATAATCCTGATTATGGCAGCCGCGCTGGCCGGGTGCGGCGGACAGACCGCAGTACCGACCGCGACAACGGCTCCCACCGTTGAAGAACCGACAGCAGCACCTACTGTTGAAGAACCAACAGCAGCTCCGACGGAGGAAGCTGTCAGCGAACCTGAAGCAGAATCGGCTGAAGAAAAAGCTGACGGAGCTGAGTCTGCCGAACCCGAAGCAGAATCGGTAACAACCGACTCAGAAAAATCTGCTGAAGAACCGGCATCTGAAACCGGCACTGAAACTAACACAACGGAAACTTCTGACGAAAAAACAGCTGAAAACGAGGCAGATGCCGAAAAAGCTGAAGAAAAACAAACCGAAGAAGAACCCGCAGATGAATCAATTGCTGTGGAAAAGCCCACAAAAGAAACAGTTGAAACAGCAGATGCGGAAGAGTCCGTATCTGCCTCAGAAGAAACAGCTGATACAACGGAAAAAGCTGAAGAACCGGCAGCTGAAGCAGCGGACGCCCAATATCCGGCAACTGTCGACGGTGAAGGAATTTCCCTCGAAGATTTTAAACAGATGGCCATCTTTAACCGCTACCAGTATCTTAACCAATACGCACAATACGCCCAGATGTATTCCATGTATGGGCTTCCGATAGAGTCCCTTGACGCTCAGGTTGAAGGAATTCTCGGTGAAAACGGAAAAGAACGATTAGGTTCTGAAGTTATTGACCAACTGATTTATGACAAGGTTCTGAAAATCGAAGCCGAAAAAGAAGGCCTCGAATTGTCTGATGAAGAAGTTTACACACAGTTAAAGAACATGTTCGGTTATGAAGAACCAGGCGCAGAATCAGAAAGCCCGATGGGAATGGACTCATTCAATGTCGACCCGTCCGCAACTGAAAGCGCTGATGATAAATTTGCCGCATTCCGTAATTATGCAGAATCGATTCTCGCGCAGGGTTACGGCGAAGAGATTACCTTTGATTTTATCGAAAACTACGCTAAAAATGTTCTTCTTGACAACCTTATGTTTGAAGCGGACCTGGAAGATCGTGTTTTCGAAGCCGAGATGGTCAATGCACGACATATTCTTGTAGAAGATGAAGAAACAGCAAAAGATATCATTGCCAAACTGGAAGCAGGAGAAGATTGGGATACACTCGCGAGCGAAAACTCTCTTGATACCGCCAACAAAGATAACAGCGGCAGCCTGGGTTGGTTTGGCCGCGGTGAAATGGTCGCTGAATTTGAAGAAGCCGCCTTTGAACTCGAACCGGGTGAAATCAGCGAACCTGTAAAAACATCCTTCGGTTACCACATCATCGCCAGTGACGGCAAAGAGATCCGCCCGCTGAACGGTGCTGCCCTGCAGGCAGCACAAAACGAAGCTTATGATGAATGGACGCTTGAATTGCGCTCAAAGCATGATATCCAATCCTATCCGGATATCTGGATGGATGCAGTTCCTATGGAACCGGCATTTGTCTCCCTGAACCCCGCACCTGCTGCAGACGAAACAACTGAAGCAGATGGATCTGAAACCGAAGCTGAAGCTGAAACGACAGAGGAAACTGCAGCTGTGGAAACAGTTGAGGAAGTTCCTGCCGAAACCCCCGAAGAATCTCCTGCTGCTGAAGCTGAAGCAGCAGTCGCTGAAACAACAGAGGAAGCTGCTTCAGCGGAAACAGTTGAAGAAGTTCCCACCGAAACACCCGAGGAATCTCCCGCTCTTACAGCCGAAACTGAGACTGAATCCGAGGAAAAAGCTGAAGCAGATACTGTGAATAAAACCGTTGTCGGTGTCATCAACGGAACAGACATCACTGCTGATGAATTCGTGGAGATGGCGGTCTTCAACCGTTATCAGGTCCTGTCAAGCTATCAGCAGTATGTGCAATATGCCAGCATGTTTGGTTTCTCAATGGATGAAATCAACGATTATTACGAAAATCTGCTCGGCGAGTCCGGTAAGGAAGAATTCGGCACACAAACGATTGACCAATTGTTTTACAGCAAAATGCTCGAATTAGAAGCCGAAGAAATGGGTATCACTGTGAGCCGGAAGGATGCGGAGAATCAGATGAAGAAGATGTTCGGCTATGAAGAAGCATCGAAAGAGGCTGAAGCATCACTCGGTCTGGATTCCTTTAACCTTGAAGCCGAACTCAGCAGCGCTGACGAAGAAGATCAGGAATTCAAAGACCTCATGGATATGGATATTTCCGCAGCCTTTGACGACAAAGTTTCCTATGACTTCTATCTTGAATATATCCGCCACAGCATGATTGAAAATGCCATTGCAGATAAACTCGTTGAAATCGAAGCACCAGAGCCGAAACAGGAGGAGCAGGTCAACGCCAGACACATCCTGGTTGAAGACGAAGAAACCGCTAATGAGATCATCGCCAAACTGGATGCCGGAGAAGACTGGGACGCTCTTGCTGCCGAATATTCACTGGATTCAAGCAACAAAGATCTCGGCGGAGCACTGGGTTGGTTCGGCCACGGCGTGATGGTCAGCGAATTCGAAGATGCCGCATTTGCTTTGGAACCCGGTGAGATCAGCGACCCGATACAGACAAGCTTCGGATGGCATATCATTGCCTCTGACGGTAAAGAGATGCGCCCGACTGATGACATTGATGCCGTCCGTAAGGAGCTTTATGACGCCTGGTACGAAGGTCTGACTGAAAAATATCAGAGCGAATCTTATCCGGAAATCTGGCTACCGCTGGTACCGGAAGAACCTGTATTCACCCCGATCGAAGTTGAAGTTCCTGCAGAAGGAGATAATATCCCGACCTTCCACATCATCTCCGATGAAAACGGAAACGTGACCAGTGAAGAAGTCACTGTTGAACCCGCAATCAAGGATGAGGATAATCTTAAGCGTTGTACCTGAAGAGGAAAAAGAGCTCACTATCAACAACACAGAGCAGGATGTCGACGCTTATATCATCAACAACGATGCCGAAAATACGGATCAGTCAAATGACAAAAATGATAAGGATAAAAATCCCGAAATCAAGCCTACCGAACAGCCGGAGACCACACTGCTCCTCACTAACGACAAAGAAAATAAATAATCTTTCAGGAAAGTGAAACAGAAACTGCTGCGATAAAAACCGCAGCAGTTTTTTTATCTGTATAATCGCTGATCAGTTTCAGAAAAAACTGCTCCTTCAGAAAACCATCGCTTTCCTAAATCCGAGAAAGCGGCCAGTTAGGTAAAACATCCATATCCAACCCGCTGAACTGACCGGCAAGAAAACGCCGGTACCCGGCAGCAGCGATCATCGCACCATATTTTTCGCATTATATTCCCGTGCCGCCCTCATGGTTTTTTCAAACAAAATACTGACGACCGATTTCTGGAAGCTTGCCGCAAGATCCGGAACGTCCAGTGTTTCTCCGTTCTTCTGCAGATTCTGAACAGTCCGCAAAACCGAGGTTTTCACACCGCTGAAGGAAAAATCATAGGTTCCCGGCATTTTTGCGACATGGAACTGATACGCATCGGGGTTCCCACCGTCTGAAGCCTTCTGAATTGAAGGTCCGCCGGGATATTCCAGACCGAGAAGACGGGCTGTTTTATCAAAAGCCTCCCCTGCCGCATCGTCCAGCGTACCGCCAAGCCGCTCATACTTCAAATGATCACTGAGCAGGATAACCTCCGAGTGTCCGCCGGAAACGAGCAGCACGATCGCGGGAAATTCAGGTTCCGGCGGGACCGTCTCATCCCTGTCTGAATAAACCCAGGAGGAATAAATATGCCCTTCCAGGTGGTTGATACCGATCAACGGAAGACCTGTCGCCATGGCAAGCCCTTTTGCGGCATTCATCCCGACGACAAGAGAGCCGGCAAGACCGGGCCCCCGGGTAACAGCGATCGCGTCGATGTCAGCGTAGCTCATATGAGCTTTATTCATCACATCCTCGATCACGGGATAAACCGCCAGAACATGCTGCCGGGAGGCCACCTCCGGAAAAACTCCGCCGTACTGCTTATGAATATCGATCTGGGTGGAAATAAAATCCGAAACAATGCGGCGCCCATCCTCTACGATCGCGGCTGCAGTCTCATCACAGCTGCTTTCGATTCCCAATATTCGAATCGTTTTATTTGCCATATTCATTCCTATTCCTGATAAACCGGAAATTACCGGCGTCCGTTTGACAATTATTTTGCCGGAACATCAATGATCAGGCGGTACGGATAATCCGTGAGCGGAGAAACCCTGCCGTCCGCATCCATGTAATAGGTATCCTCGATCCGGACACCAAAGCCTTCCGGACGATCCGGATAATAAAGTCCCGGCTCAATAGTAAACACCGCACCGGGTACGAGCAGATCCTTATCGGAAGAGGTTTTTGAACTGAAAGGACGCTCATGGATATTGAGCCCCACACCATGCCCGACAGAATGCATATAACCATTGGTCACCTTAACATCATCATCAACGGTCACATGTCCATGAGATTTGAAATAATCGCAGGTCATCTGCTGCAGATCCTTGAATTTCATGTTCGGACGGGCCTTTTCAGCGAGCAGATCGTGGATCTCCTTGACTTCCGCATAAGCGACCTTCACCTCATCCGGTGCCCAGCCGATACACCAGGTCCGGGTAAAATCGCCGAAATACCCGCCGCCCATACCGCAGGGGAAGAAATCATAAACGATGGATTTCCCAGCCATCAGAGGTTCATCATCATTGCCCTGATTATGAGGAACTCCCGCATCACGCCCCTGCGAAAAGATGGTACCTTCCGGATTTTCAGCGCCCAGTTCTCCAAGCCAGAGATTGATGAGCGCCTTTACCTTACCGATCGTGACAGGCGTCCCGTCATCATCCATAAGGATGCCGTCATGCAGATATTTGGATTTGATATGATCCTCGACTCTGCCGACCACAGTCGTGACAATACCGCACATATGACGGATCATTTCGATTTCTTCCGGGTCTTTGGTATAACGAGCTTCATTAAGGATCTCATCCCCGGCGCCGCCGACAAATTCCAACTCGGGAAGCTTATTTTGCAGCTGCTGCAGCGTCTGATAAGCGGTATTGAACTCGACACGTCCGCACAATGCGATCCTGCCGGAAGTGATCCCCGCATAACGCAGTGCGGCAAGCAGGGTGTTTGTCCGCTCTGTACAGTCCCTGTAGCGGCTGACTTCCAAATCATTATAGCATACCCCTTTCAATGAGGTCAGCGCAGCGGTATCACGCTCCATCATGCGGTAAAAAAGGAGCGGTTCCCGGTCTTTCATCACCAGAACATCAGCCTGTGTAAAGAAGGCATCACCGACAAAATAAGTTAGAAACGGGTTGTGCTCCCGTGAACCTGAAATTAAAATCGCATCAATTTTCTTTTGCGCCATCAGCGCCTGGATTTGTTTCTTCATATTCAGAGCCTTTATTTATTCAATCATCTATGCCGGAACGGAACTCAACAGCTTCCCGTGCTCTCCACAAAATTTCTGCCAAAACGCCCCCGCCAACACAAATCATAACGATCGTCGAAGTCAGGACACGCCCCATCTGGAACCAGAGCAGCAGTACAGCGATGATCGCTGTGCCGATAGCCTCCCGCACCACCGTCGGCGGATTGATACGCCGCCAGGTAAAAAAGTATCGGTTCATGAGTGCATAAAATGGAAGCATCACCCCGCTGATGAACAGAAACAGGGCAAGGAAAAAAAGCCAGCGTTCACGAAGATAGGGCAGTGTGTACATAACCAGATAATAAAGCCCCGCCCCGGAAGGAACCGCCAGCATATTTCCCAGCAGGAAGTAAGTGAACACATTCTTCATCAATATACATTATAAATGAAGAATGATAAAAACAGGCTGAATAATGATGAGTGTAAAAGCTTTCACGGCAGCAGGTTGATGCAGGAGATCAGAGCGATTCAGCTTACCGCAGCGCGCACAATTTACACTTATTTTAGGGAAGGGAATGCCTGTATTCCTGCCTGATCCCCGTATGCTGCCACAAACAGAATTCCCTGTTCAGCTTCGAAAGTCTCTGACTTTTTCAGATAACTCCTGAAGTTCTTCCGGAGAGAGTTCAGACAGGTGCTCCAGCTTATCGATAAACGCCGCCAGTGTCCCTTTTCTGTGCAGTTCGGATACCTGCATGTAATAGTTTACGATCACACCGGTAATGATCGCGATAACGATCACAGCACTGACAGACAAGAGAACCGAAAGAATGCGGGAGAGCAAACATTGTGCGACAACATCACCGAATCCAATGGTCGTGACCACGGCATAGCAATACCACAGCGCATCCCCATAGCTGTGGATCTCCGGTTCCCGCAGCCAGATGATCCCGGCAGTTATAAGAAACTGGACTAAAAAGCATGTCCATATTTTACTGGCTCCGGTCTGCCTCAATACATCCCGGAGGATCCTGATCCGTTTCATAACACCTTCTCCCTTTTTTGAATTGCTGTCCAAAACGTCAAACCTGTATGTACCCGTCTTCCGTGCACATCCATCCCCGGAAAGCCCGGTATATTTCCGGAAACTCATTATACCAGAACATGACAGAGAAAAACCGTAAATAGCCGCACAGCGAAGAGAGCCGGCTTAAAAATGACAGAGACACGTTTTATTCGTTTATAATAATCCTGTGCTTATATTTATGTCACATATGAATGACAGCGAATCCAGAGATAAAGCAATTGTAACTGTTCAAAACCTAATACCAAAAAGCACTTTTCCTGCGAAAGCGAGAGGACAGTTCCCTCCTCCGTCTGGAACCGTCCCCGGCAAGTTCTGAATAGATACAAACAATTACATAAAAAGGAGCCTCTAAAATGACGCATTATCATAACCGATCTCTCAATGCGGGAAAACTAATGTCCGAGCTGGGCGTTGTTCATATCAACCGCTATATGGACAGCAAGTGGAGCCAGAAAAAGATACTGAATAAATTACAGCCGCTGTCCCTCTGGCGGGAGGACGCAGCTTCTATACATGAGCTCGTTTCTTATGTAAAGCGTGTTACGGATAAAAACAGCAAAGATTACATTCCCCCGCGAGACCGTATCGTCGTATCAGACCTGGACGGAACGCTTTTTTGCGAAACAGATCCCATATGTTTTGATTTTCGCCTTTTCTGTCACCGCGTTCTGGAGGATCCTGATTATAAAGACAAAGTTACGGAGCAGGACCTTTATCTTATTGATTGTGTAAAGGAACTCATCAAAACCGGGGTCACGCCTCCTAACTTTGAAGTTGAGATCGGGAATGCTATCGCACAGGCGTTTTCCGGCATGACTGTTGAAGAGTTTGAGAATTACGTCAGAAAATTCGGGGATCTGCCGGCACGGAGCTATGACGGGATGACACAGGGAGAGGCTTTCTTTAAACCGATGCTTCAGGTTCTGGATTTCCTGAATGAAAACGAATTTTCCATCTTTATCTGCAGCGGCACAGACCGTGAGGTCGTCCGCGGACTGGTCTGTCCCGAGCTGGATATTCCTCCGAGACAGGTACTGGCAACCGAAGAAGTGATCGTGGCCCGCGGTCAGGGTGATATCGACGGAACGGAATACCTTTATGAAGAGAATGAAGGGTTGGTCCTCAGCGGTAAGATCCAGGGAAAAAACCTGAAGATGAACAAGGTTTCCCTGATCGCACAGGAGATCGGTCAGCAGCCGGTTCTCTGCTTCGGCAACAGTGCCGGAGATTACAGCATGGCCAATTATGTGACCGACAACAATAAATATCCTAACAGGGTCTTTATGGTCTGCTGTGATGACCTCGAACGGGAAAACGGGGACCTCAAAAAGGCCGGGGAGATGAAAAAGATGTGCCAGCAGAAAGGATGGATCCCCATCTCCATGAAGAATGACTGGAAAACGATTTACGGCGCGGGCGTCACCAAGAAGGCTGTCTGAGTAAAGATAAAGGAGCTGCCGCAAATTATAATAAGGAACTGCCGTAAATTATCATTTTATAAAGCCATCGGAAGGGAATGCTTCGCAGGGACGCGGAATAAACGTCAGCAGCCTGCGAAAGTGATCCCCGCGTCCCGTTTAATTCAGTCGGGGGACACGCGCTGAGCTGCGGCCCCCATACCCCCGCTGTGTTAGCGGGCTCTTTTTTGACTCACCCGCAAAATGAGGTGGTTACTTTTTTTTTGCTGTTCGCAATCCTGTATCAGCAAAAGTATCACAAATAATTATGTTTATTACCACTGTAACAAATTATGATAATTCCGATTGTTACAACTTTCGGCTGAAAAGTGTCTCTGCTGTGAGATGTTCTGACAATCAAATACATCGTACGTCCCCGGTCCCTTGCGGGGCAGAAATGACAGCATGCCTGACACAGGCGCAGCTATATATTGCGTCTGTATCAGGCGTGCTGTTTTTTTACTTTTGATCCGGCTATTTTTTCTTTTTCCGCTTCTCCCGCAGTTTTCTGCGGGTCTCATCAGAGGGACCGGAGCGCGACGGAGTTCCGGCCTGAGGGATCACAGGTCCCGCTTCCTGACCGCCGATTCCTTCCCACTGACCACCGGCCACAGACCCCTGACCACTTAACTTTTTGAATCTTTCTATCAGACGGTCG
>CACYHU010000038.1 GCA_902774215.1 uncultured Chloroflexota bacterium | reverse complement strand
TGACCCGGAAGACAACAGTGATTTCGAGAAGAAACTGTGCGAGCTTGTCCGCAGCCTGCCTGATCCGAATAACAATGTAATCGTGGCAATTGATGATGAAGACGCGGAAGCATACAGCGAAATTCTTGAACGGAACGGAATCAATACTGTTATTGTGGATGATTCCCAGTCGTATTTTGATTATCTTCTGGATGATGGCATCCGTATCTGCACTTTCCTTAGGCTGGGATGTCTTGTCTTTGAAAATGTAATCATTCCAAACACATATGAAGATCTGCTGGATCCGAATGTTGAGTCCGGGATGGAAATTCCCGACAGGTACTGGTATTTTGACTGGGTGGAGCGTCTCGCGTATAAGATGATGCTTTTCGGCCACGCTGTTGCTGCGTCCAGAAAAACGACTTATCTTTTTGAGCCGAGTGATGAGGCAAGTCTGGTTCAACTTTATCGGGAAAATGTACACTAAATACATGGAGGGAATAACCATGGACGAGAAATTTACATTTTCCGAGAAGCAGCTTTCACGGCTGAGACTGGAATATGCTCAGCTGGATGATAACGAATTTGACACCTTTGTTGAGCAGGCGGAACGGCTTGAGCTGGACCCTTTCTGCCGTCAGATCTATGCGGTGAAGAAGGAAGGATCGCGGATGCAGGTGCTGTGCACGATCGACGGGCTCCGCATCGTTGCAGAACGGTCCAACAAGTACGCCGGACAAACTCCGGCCATGTGGTGCGGAAATGACGGCGTATGGAAGGATGTGTGGCTTGAAAAAACGCCGCCGGCTGCATGCAAAGTCGGCGTCATGCGCAACGATTTCAACCAGCCGCTGTTTGCCGTAGCCAGGTATGACTCATATAACCAGGGGACAGCTTACTGGACAAGCATGCCGGACATCATGATCGCAAAATGCGCGGAAGCCCTTGCTCTGCGCCGCGCGTTCCCGGCACGACTTTCAGGCTGCTACTCTGATGCCGAAATCAATACGGATAAGCAGAGCAGGACAGAAACGGTTCAGAAACCCGTTGAGGAGAAAGCATTTCTTGCCGAATTCATCGCGGATCCGGAAGCGCTGAAACGGATTGATCTGGCGGAAGCACTGAAGGAACGGGATTCAGAGGGCGAACTTTACACTGACAAGAGCACGGAAATACTATTGAAGATCCGGAAACGTCTAAACCGCCTATTGAAGGAAGAGCAGATACCTGAAGAAAAAGCAGTTGTTCTTCAGAGAAAAATCGACGCGATCAACGCCATACTTTATGATAAACAGATGGCGGGAGCTGAGGAAACAAAATAAAAAGTTTAGACAAGGGGACAAAAAAGTCCCTTTGTCTGCTGAATTGTTAGTTGTTCCCGGTAAATTTCAACATCTGAATTTTCTGCTTTCTTCTAAATAATTCATATAATTGTTGAAGAGAAAATAAAAACTCTTTGTAAAAAATTTTATCCCGAGAAGAAGAACGATATGACAATCCGATAAAAATTCGGATCGGAGAATGCATTTGAGATGGAGGCAGAATGGAAAAACAGATAATGAATGCATATATTGATGAATTCTTAGGAAACTATGAGCATAATCAAAAATATCATCTTCCTATGAAAATAGATGCCATCAGAAATTTAATGACTGAGGAAAAGGCTAAATATGGGTTTAAAGCTCAAGATGTTTATGAAGAGCCGGAATATTTTAATTTTAATTTCCGTAATTCTGTTCAGAATTATAAAAGGAACAAAGATAACGCAATTAAGGTTTACAAGCAGTTTCTCGAGTTTCTCAAAGCAAAAGGGATATCAGCTGATGTTACGTTTCCACCTATCCCTGTCTCAAATTCCTTTGAGAGACTCATGTTTATCGCGAAATATTTTCACAAACCGAACGAAAAAATATCAGAACTATCTAATATTCTCTGGGTAGACCAAAGAACAGTAAAGGATGATATCAAAAAACTCATGGGAATAGATAAGGACCCGTTACAGGTCTGCGGAAAGAAATTTGAAATTCCAGAAATAGATTCTGAAAATGACACGCTCAAATTTGAATCTACAGCACATCCGCTGTTCCTGACACCGAATATAACCCAGCTTATTGTCACGCTCAAAGGGTTGAAAGAAATGAGCGAAAATCCGTTATATGGCAATTCCGCAAAAATAACTGCAGCAATCATCTGGGAACAGCTTTCGGATTATGCAAAAAAAAGAATTCCTGAAGTCCTGATGGAATTACTGTCAGAAGATCCCGCCTGGTATGAGAATCTGAAAAATGTGGATAACAACCTTTATTATACAGAACGTGCCTGTGTAGTGGAAAATGCTGATACTATTTTTTGTTATGCCAAGGGAGAAAACTTCTGTATGGAAGTTATGAATGGAGATGATAAAGGCATTTACACAAATTGCCATCACGTAAGATTTCATGATTCGGAAAATTTTGAATTTGAATCGGATCAGGGTAAAAAGAAACTGTCTCTTAAAAACGAGATTCGAATCTCAGATACGCTGAATGGAATTCATTGAAACTGGAAACTGAGTTTCCACCCGGGATTACTCCTTTTTATTACAATACGAGCATAAAAAAAATAAAGGAGTAAAAACCAATGAAAACTTCAATTCAAAACCAATTACTGTTTGTTTACGGAACCCTGATGCACAATGGGAGAGCAGAATATCTTCTTTCTGGTTCAAAATTCATCGGTAAGGCGATTTTGAAAGATTATGCGATGTACGATCTCGGAAGCTTTCCGGGGATTGTCTCGAAGAAAGGCGAATGGGTAGAAGGGGAACTGTACCTTATCGACGACAGCGATTTATCCAGATTGGATCGATATGAAGGGGAAGGAGATCTCTATCAGCGAGAACTAGTCACAGTGGAAAGCAGTACCGGCCAGAAACAGGCATGGGCATATATTTACCTCAGGAAACCGGAAGGAAAACCAATGCGAGAGCCATGGATCAATAATGATGAGGATGTAATCTGGTATGCTGTGTATGGTTCCAACCTCTGCAAAAAGCGCTTTATGTATTATGTGGAAGGCGGAGATTGCGAGGCAAACGGGAGACATTACGATGGCTGCCGCATGAAACATCTCGTTTCCGATGAGGAATTTCGTGCATGGTTCCCCGGCCAGATGTATTTCGGAAATAACAGCGGAACCTGGAACCACAAAGGCGTTGCCTTTTACGATCCAAACGCTTCGGGGAGAACTTTCATGCGCATGTACAAAGTCACGCGTGAACAGCTGTGGGATATTCAGGGACAGGAATGCCGTAAACCAGAATGGTATGGAAGAATTCTGGCACTTGGTATCCATGCTGACGGATGCCCGATCTACACATTGACCTCTGAATACCATCACTCGTTCAATGCCCCCGACAATAGTTACCTTTCTCTGATTTCACAAGCACTGGTTGAGGAGAATGGATTTACGGAAGCAGAAGCTAAAGCTTATCTTGATGAATGTCTTGATAAGAAGAAGAGACGTACTGTAATCGTCAAGGATAAAGAGGGAAAAAACGAAACAACTAAAAGGAAAATCACTTATGAAGAATGGATAGAAGGACACGCTAGAGACCTGGCATGGATCGTTGAAATGGCTTATAACGGCAGACATGTTACACCTGATGCTGGAAATCATCCAGCCAATCTTGTTCTCCACATGCTTGAGTGCGATGTCGAAAGGGCTCTTCAAAAAAAGGAACAAAAGTAGCAGAGTGGTTCATACCCACAAATGTATTTCTGTGTAACACAAATTTGATCTGTAATCCGAAATCAGACTGGACAGCCTCCGCACAATACAGTTGGAGGCTGTTTTGTATTCTGACTGTATGGAAGACAGAATAATAAAACGCTATAACCGTTACAGGCCCAAATATGAACTGCCAAGCCTGATCTCGATCCAGCTTGATTCCTTTCAGGAACTGAAAGATAATGGAATACAGCAGGTTTTCAATGATATTTCTCAAATCAGTTCAAAAGACGGGCGCTATACCATTCATCTCCCTGATGAATCCTCGTTTGCGAAAAACCATAATTTGTCTTGGTGGCTGGATCCGCCCAGATATTCTGTTCACGAATGCATCGAAAAAGGGATGACATACAGTTGTTCTCTGATTGCTGATATTCTGCTGATGGATAATCTCACCGGTCAGGAATGGACCTCGGAAATTTACTTCGGTGAACTGCCGCAGATGACCGCTTACGGGAGCTTTATTATTTCCGGAACCGAAAAAGTGGTTATTACACAACTGACAAAGTCTCCCGGAATTTATTTTTCTTCTGAAAAAGATGATTCGGACGAAAAAGTAAAACAGCACGCGAAGATCATTCCGGACAAAGGCACATACATTGAGATAATTCCAAAAGGTGACAATTCCATATTTGTCCAATACGACAGAAGAATTCTGATTCCATTCACAGCTTTCCTGCGCATACTGTCCTTCGCGGACGATGGATTCGGATCCAAGCCATTCAGGGAATGTTCTGACGAAGAACTTTACGTTGTTTTTGGCAAAGAATGCGGTTTCATATCTGAAAAATACATTTCCGCTTCAATCGAAGCCGAAAGAAAACTGTATTCTGAAACGAACAGAGAAAATGCTGCGGAATGGTTTTTCAAAAAGAATAAACAAAAAGGCGGAACTACAGAAATCCGGAATTATATTGCCAGACGCTTTTACGATCTTGCTGCATACGACCTGTACTTTACCGGAAGGAGAAATCTGAATAAAACTCTCAAACTTTCAGATATCATTCCGGCGGAGCATCGGACATTTACCGTTTATGACGCGGTAAAAGCGATCTCCATTGCGATTCAGTGCCAGTAAATGAGATCTGTAATCAATAATGATATTGACCACCTGGGGAACAGAAGAACCAGATCATGCGGCGAACTAATTCTCCGCGCATTCACAAATGGAATGCGGGAGATGGAAAGACAGACCATAAATAAACTGAATTTCATTTTGGATCCCAAGGAAATCAAGAATATCGGTGATTACCTTGATACATCACCGGTACAGCATGCGATGAATTCATTCTTTGCCTCGTCTGAATTGTGCCAATTCATGGATCAGAACAACCCGCTTTCTGAACTTAGGCAAAAAAGAACCGTATCCGCTTTGGGCCCCAACGGTCTTGACAGAAGCCGTGCGGGATTTGATGTAAGAGATATCCATCACACGCACTATGGCCGTCTTTGCCCTGTTGAAACACCTGAAGGCAAGAATTCCGGTCTGATCAGCAGGCTTTCCATTTACAGCCGCAGAAATGCCTATGGCTTCCTTGAGACACCATACAGGGTAGTACGCAGAAAAATGAAATTCAGTTATGAAGCTGCAATCGGCAGGATTCCTCTGACAGATGTCGTTGATATTCACGGAAATCCTCTATTTAAAGCCGGAGTAAGAATAACCGAGAAGATGGCAAATATCGCGAGATTCAAACCTGTCGGTATCCCCGAATTTGAAGTCGTTCCGTATGTGACTGATGAGATCATCTATATTGACGCGGAAACTGAAGACAAATACACAATAGCGCAGTCAACTTCAAGACTGAACGAATATGGAGAGTTTATCGACAGACGAGTAAAGTGCCGAAGATATCCTGACTTTCTTACCTGTTTCCCTAATGAGATCGATCTTTTGGATATATCCCCGCAGCAGGCGACGGGTGTATCGGCGGCCTGCATTCCGTTTCTTGAGCACGATGACGGACACCGCGCTCTGATGGGCACCAATATGCTGTCCCAGGCTGTGCCTCTCCTTTCCCCTGAAATACCCTTGGTGATGACAGGTATGGAACGATATGCTGCACTCGATTCAGCCCAGATGCTCAGATCTTCATGGAAGGGGATGGTAACCTATGCTGACAGCCGCAGGATTTCTGTCCTTACCGATAACAATATTCTCAGGCAGCTGAATCTCAAAAAATATGCACGTTCAAATTATGCTACCTGCATCAATCAGAAACCTGTGGTAAGAACAGGCCAAATTGTTGAAAAAGGAGATGTTCTGGCGGATGCCGTATGTACGTATGACGGAGTACTCGCCCTTGGACACAATCCCGTCGTCGCGTTTTTATGCTGGAATGGCTTTAATTTTGAAGACGCGATCGTAATATCAGAAAAACTGATCCGGGAAGATAAATATACTTCCCTTGATATCATGAGGTTTGAGGCAAAAACAACTTTTACAGAAGCGGGAGTTGAAGAAATTACTCGTGATATACCCAGGACGGATCCCGAAAATCTTACCCATCTGGATGAACGGGGAATAGCCAGGATCGGCACAATGCTGAATGGGGGCGATATCATCATCGGCCGGACATCGCCAGGGAGGGAAAACAATGAAGAAGAGGAAGAAACGGATGAGATTATTCGGAATGTTTTCGGCGGAAAAGCCGCGAAATACCGTGATACATCAATCCGACTTCCCAAAAATATGCAGGCACGAGTAATTGATGTGAAGGTTTTTACACATGAGGATATCCCCAACATGGATACCATGACTGATCTGATTGTGAGGGTCACTGTAGCAAAGAAGAGGAAACTCGAGGTAGGAGACAAGATGTCGGGACGGCATGGAAATAAAGGCGTTGTTTCAATAATTGTTCCGGAAGAGGATATGCCGTATATGCAGGATGGAACTCCTGTCGATATCGTTCTGAACCCTCTGGGCGTTCCAGGGCGGATGAATGTCGGACAGATCCTTGAGGTCTGGCTCGGATGGGCTGCCTCCCGTCTCGGTATGCGCTGCGAAGTTCCTGTCTTTGACAGCGCCACTGTCCATGATATCGAAGCGGAGCTCGCTCGGGCATGGATTTTTGATCAGTCTCAGAAGGATTTCAGAAATGAGGCATGGTATATGATGACACGATGGAAAAGAGAGACCATGGTAATAGAAGATGAGCCGTATGACTTTTCCCGAAATACAAGATATTATAAGGTGCTTCATAACCATGAATGTTTCAATAAAAATGAGGAAGATCTGATTCTTGAATACACAAAGTCCGTTTTTCTGTTGAAAGCGTATAAGCCAACCGAAATAAAAGAAAAAATTGCCTGCAGATGGATCGAGGAATTCGAT
This sequence comes from uncultured Chloroflexota bacterium, assembly GCA_902774215.1. GTDB lineage: Bacteria > Chloroflexota > Anaerolineae > Anaerolineales > Anaerolineaceae > Flexilinea. The sequence goes on along the minus strand of CACYHU010000038.1, from coordinate 27,447 downwards.
TTGAGTCCTGAAGGTGTGTTTGAATGGCAGGATATCCCGGAAAACAGTCCTGAGAATTATTCCGGAAATACTCCGGCGATTATTACCTGCCTGAAAATCTGGCTTATGCTCACAAATTATCTCGGATCACTTTCTGATGATGAGGATGAACTTCGTAATATCGCGGAATTCTGGGCTTCACATACCCATGAACCTCATCCGCTGACAGGAAAGCAATGGCTGCGGGATGGGAAAACAGGTGAAAGGTTTGACCATCCGGTGAATGTCGGCGTCATGAATATGATCAAGCTGCACCATCTTGTAGAAGACAAGGTGCAGGCACGATCCACCGGGACCTACTCTATGATCACCCAGCAGCCCCTGGCGGGAAAACTGAACAAAGGGGGACAGCGCATCGGAGAGATGGAAGTATGGGCCCTTGAGGCTTATGGATGTGCATATCTTCTTCAGGAAATGCTGACGATCAAATCCGATGACACGGAAGGCCGGAAAAAGGCCGGCTGGAATATGCAGCATGGACTCAGTGCCGATGTTTCCGGTATACCAGCTTCCTTCTATGTTCTTGTTCATGAATTGATGGGACTCGGGTTAAGCCTTTCCGCGCATTACGCAGACGGTGTGATCCAACCGATAGGAACAGAAGAAATGTCGAAGGATGATGCCATGTCTGCCAACTGAAATTTTGTTTTTCCTTTGTTAATATATGGTTCCAAAATATCAATAAGTATTTCTAACTAGAGTATTTCCAAACAATCGGGATGTGGTTTTGTATTTAATACATTAAGGGCGAAGAAAGATTTATTCAAAGAATCTTTTCCCATTGAAAATGAAGGGAGAATCAAAATGAATGTACCGCATCCGCAAAAAGTTATCAGCATTTCACAGATTGTGAACAGAAGCCAGGCAAGATACAGGATCCATTTCAATTCCGCGGAGGAATTTGAAAATATGGAATTCTGGAGACAGATCATAAAAAGAAGATCAGCGTATGCTCATTATGAAGCCATAGTAGTCGATCACACGCCTGAAGAAGATATAGACGGACTAAAAAAGTTTAGCATTCTTTATGGCCTGAAATATCTTTTCGCGGCTGAAATGCTGAATCTCGATATTATTCCTGTCAGAGTATTGAATCATCCAGAAGACTTGGATAGCCGAATCGTGACTGAATTTTTCAACGCGGATTATCTAAGCCTGCCAAGCTATGAAAAAGGGATGTTTATTGATAAGCTGCGGAAAAAATGGAATCTTACATACGATCAGCTCGCGGCAAAAACAGGATTAACGTACAGCGCGCTGCAAAATATGGGGGCTGCGTACCTCGTTTCACAACAATTTCCAACGCTTGGCGAAGCATACCGGCAGGGAAAAATAACTGTTCCGGTTATTCTCCGTTCCAGAAGCATATTTGAATCGACTTCCGATGTGATTCATCAGCAGATGACCGATTTTATTGTTGAAAACGGCAAATATGCTTATGAATTACTTCGGGAAACAATATCCAACAATCGTAAAGATACCTTTGTAAATCAGGCTGTACTGGATGCAATTTCTTCGGGGAGAGGGCAAAAACCGGTAGAACAGGATCTTGTTTCACAAATTGTTATGAATTTGAATGCGGAAGGAGCAAATATCTCGGAAGATAAACACAAAATTATCGCGGAAAAAATGGATGGAAATAAGAAATACAGCATTCAGATGCAGTCTTATCAGACAATTCACAAGAACTGCCGGGAGGCCTATAAAAGTTTGTGCGCAATTTTGCCCGAAAATCTGATACTTGATTACGATACGGCTCTGACGCTGCCGGATCGCACGCAGTTTTCTTACGCGGTTCCTTCAAAAATGAAGAAGCTCTGCAGGAACAAAACTCCTCATGATATAAATGGCAAACGGCTTTTTTCGCGAATAATGGAATATGTAGTAAGAGCAGGACCTGATCTTTCCAAAGAGGAGATTTTGAAATTGACAAGCGAGTTCTATGAGGATTACTATTATCAGAGGCAGTTTGCAAAGTTCTTCAAATTCAGTATCCTTTACAGAAATTTCCGGGATAAAGTAATTTCCGAAGTGCAATCATAACTTTACCACTCCGATTTCTCAAACGAGGAAACCACCCAAGAACCATTTCCGGGTGATTTCCTCTTATTGTCAGCAAGTTATTGGCAGGCGTTACGAAACTGCTGAATAATATCATTCATCTCATCTATGAGCTGATAGACGCTATTTCTTGATATCTGAAATTTCCGGGCAATCTCAGATTTATTGTAATCAAGCAGATTCATCAGCACAAAAATCTGGAACAGCCGACTGTCTTTTTCGTCCATTGCCGCCTTTATATCCTGGAGTTCCATTCTTTGGGATACCAGTTGGTCCACTGACTCATTGCCGCTTGGTTCCCGTCTGCGTTCCATCAGTTCATCTAAAGAGACAATGTTTGGCTTACGATTCCAGACAGAAATCCCGAACGGGCATTCTGCGCATTTGTATTTTTCCGGACACCGTACAAGCGGCTTTAATTTGCCGGGAACCATACAGCGAGTGTTCCGGTATCCTTTGATTTGCTGTGCCCAAAGGTCACGAGACAGCAGAGTGAAAGTCTCTTTATCGCAGGGCGTTAAATGTACAGTTTTCAATTCTGTCCCAATCCGCCAGGTTCGGCACTGTTTTTCTGTAATTCCAAGTGTTACAAGCTGATCCCTTAGCTCGATCTCGATCGGTACATAATAGACAGTTTCTCCATTCTTTTCAAGAACTTCCTTCGTTTCAACCTCTTCAATTGAGAGGTCCTTCAATTCATTGTATGATTTTTTAGCCATTTTGTTAGCCTCATTTCGCGAATTGCGAAACGGAGACAACCGTTAATGGCTTTCCAGCGAATGGCTTTCCAGCGCTTCTTCATCGGTCACCTTCAGCGGAGATTGACTCCGTTTCCTTGTGGGTGACCAAGCGGCGTATGACACTGGTCGGTTTTATTTACAGATGCCTGTTTTGACCATACGCGCATTTCCCGGCCGGAGAAACGCGTCGCCACAGGCGATTGATGATCAAATTCGGAGATTAGCCCGAATTTAGGTTACACATAGTTCAGTAATAGAAAAAAAAGCCGGAATCACCTATAGACCCTATCAGGGTCTTATCAGGTGACTCCGGCGTCAGCTCCTCGAGTGGTTACGGGGCTAGTTGCGGTAGTTCACTATTATTTGATTTTTTCTCAGATTATTTATTTTTTTTCTTCCTTAATTCCTTCCCGGATCTGTTTCTGTATTTCTTCATATGGCATTAGCTGAAAATTGTTCCTGCCATACTTTATTTCGAGGAGAATTTTTCCATTAATTTCAACGGCATCACAAAATCGGGACGGGCTTTTCTGCCCATCACTATTATTCCAAATCGGTATCCTCTTCATAAACTCCTCTTTTGACATTCCTCTTTACCCATGCCATTTCTACCAAATGAAATCGTGTATTGAAAAAATGCTTTGCTTTTCATCAAATACGGATTTCAACCATAATTATTTGGTCAAAATTCTGGCTCTTGTTCGTAATTACCAAACCAGTTGAAACTGCTGTCTTTCTGTTTTTTCGTTTTTTTGGGCAAGCCTAAGCTCACTAATCGAATACGCGCTGATTCCTGTGATACATGAAATGTCTTTGCAAGTAATCTAACCAGTTCGTCATTTTCTCTGCCTCTGCAGTTCTCCTGAATATATTGATTGACAAAAGGCTCCTGATATATTTTAAGAACAGCCTTCCTCGGCATCAGGATTGCCGCGCTGAAATACTTTGCCTGATGCTCAATCCAATCGTAGTCTGTATAAAGCATTCCCGGAACTGAACGGCCGATGATGTTTTTCATGTTGCACGAAGTGTAAGGCTGACGTTGATTTATGTATTGGCATCTGTCAATCGAATAATATCTGCCATGATAAATCCAGTGAGCGCATTCATGCATTACAGTTGATCTGTATGCATTATCCCTTTTCCCGGAAAGCAAAGTATTATCAACGATAACCGTATTCTTCTCAACAGGTTCCTCATCGGCTTTTCCTGTGTCGGGATTATAAACAAGGATCATGGCATTGTGAAAGACCATCCGTCCCCAGATAAAACCTTTGTGAGAGAGATACGTATAATGCAGGCGAAGTCCGAGATAATTCTCCGTAAAATCATCGACGTCAAGAGCTTTCGGCCGTACCAATAAATCCGGATTGTAATCAGCGATAAGAGCATCGACGTGATTCTCGATCTCACCATTGCTTAAAACAGGAACTTTATTAGTGCCAAACCTCAAGCGCAGATCAATCACCGTTCTGCTCCTTTTTACTGGCAATAAAAGCTTCCACCATTCGTTTCCAGTCTGCCTCATCGGCGTCCATTTCCTTCATGGTGCGCAGTGCAGCCATTACATAGTCCCGCTCTACAATGTAATCTGCGAAATCCTGGGGAACCTGTTTGTTTTTGCCTTTGTAAGATTCAGCCGCTTTTGTGCTCATTATCTGGTATTCTTCGGAAGTCATTTCCAGATAATCCCTGAGCTTCTCCAGTCTTTCAGCATTTAGAACAGAACGATGGTTTTTCTCCACCTCACTATAGTATTGGGGAGAAACTCCAATTGCCAATGCAGTCTGGCGAATGGATTTTCGTTTTTCTCTTCGGATAGATTCGATATATTCCCCGAAACACATTTCCTTTTCAGACATTATTACACTCCTTTCCATGGCAACTATCAACTTAAAGGTTGTTATTGTAAGTATATCAAATAATTATCAACTGTCAACTTAAAAGGTGATATTTGTTTTGAATCAAAAGTTTCTTCAATAAAAACGATTTCAGAAGTATCTATCACGTTTGTTTTGGGAATTTTGATATTGTCTTTTATTCAGAGTAATCAGAAAAAAAGGAAAAAATAATTTTCGGTAAATATATTAATCCTATACTGTCCGATAAATTACCCCTCTAAAAATAATTTATCAATTACAATGTAAAACAGTTCGATTATTGTGAACATCATGTGATCATTAACCGTGCACGACAGAATAAGGAAATCGATCATACTATGACATCAAAATGATTCCTATCATACAGGAAAGAAAGATGATGTTGCCTAATCGAATGAAACAAAATGTTTTGTGCCTTTTTTACTTATTTTTGATGAATTTCTGTGTAAAAAACACAAGATTTTGACGAAAAAACATATGTTTCATATATAATTAAATTGGTGTTAATGGACGATTTCAATCAGAGAGGTTACTCTTAATGATAAGGTATATTTGTAAAAAATGCAATTTACAGACAGAAACGTCAACATGTCCCGTATGCGGTGAAAGAACTGAAATTTCAGATTCCACTGTATATTGGTGTAATGACTGCAATATACCATTATATGATGAAATCTGTCCTATTTGTGGCAAACAAGCCCATCGCATTGGTTCTGATATTCGACCAGTCTTTCCTGAAGAAAGACTTTTATTGGAAATATTATTAGGCGAACCATTTAAATATAAGGATTCTTCAGTATGGAATGTGTCCGGGAACTATTATTATGCCGATGGGAAAAAAATAAATTTTTCTGTGGGACAAACAAAGAATATAGATGCAAATTCAGTACGAGAGCAATTGAAAGAGTTATTACCTAATAATAATTATGATAGGTTCAATAGTTACATCGAAAAATTTGTTTTAGCAAATCGCGGAAGGTATGAATTCATTTCTGCTGAAGCCATGGATTATATTCGTAAAATGACACAGAATATTGATCTTACGGATATGTTCGTCTCATTCAGTGGGGGTAAAGATAGTACTGTAGTTTCAAGCCTTGTTATGAGAGCGCTAGGAAATCAACAAATTCTTCATATCTATGGAGATACAACTTTAGAATTTCCTGAATCAGCAGAATATTTACAGCGTTTTCGCAAAGAACATTCAAAAACTCCAATTGTTACATCAAAAAATAAAGATAAAGATTTTTATGAGTTAGCTGAAATACTTGGAGCACCATCTAGACAGATGAGATGGTGCTGCACAATATTTAAAACCGGGGCTATACAACGCAAGATACAAACTTTATTTAGAAATAAAAAGCGGATCCTTACCTTCTATGGAATCCGAAGGAGTGAATCAACATCTCGTAATAAATATGACAGAGTGTCTGATAGTCCAAAGATTGCAATTCAGAGAACGATATCTCCAATTATCGACTGGCTGGATTTTGATGTTTGGCTGTACATTCTGACAACAGGAATTGATTTTAATAATGCATACCGAAATGGATACACTCGAGTAGGATGTTGGATGTGTCCGAATAACAGTATCTGGTCAGAATTTCTTTCAAAAATATATATGCCAGAGCAGTATAAGAAATGGCATGATTTTCTAATAAGCTTTGCGATCAAACTCGGAAAACCAGATCCAGAAGATTATGTAAAGGATGGAAATTGGAAGGCTAGGCAGGGTGGTACAGGAATTGAATATGCCAAAACTTCTGTATTGACATTTGAGCCTTGTGCTCTTGAAGAAAATGCGATTAATTTTGAACTGCAAAAACCAATTACCGAAGATTTATATGAATTATTCAAGCCTTTTGGACATTTGAATTTTACACTTGGGAATCAGCGTTTAGGCGATGTATATGTTGTTGGCCTTGATGGTAATTTACATTTGAAACTTCAAGGAAAAATTGGATCTACTACACTAAAGGTCAGTATTTTGAATAAAAATGCAGGACACTGTGCAAGTATTCGAGCGGTTGAAGATAAAGTCAAATGTCAAATTACTAAATATCAAATGTGTATGGGATGTCTTGGATGTGAAAGCGTTTGTCGGTTTGGTGCAATAAATATTATTACTGATCATGCAGGATTGGTTTCATACAAAATTTCTGATGATAAATGTGTAAGGTGCGGGAATTGCATCAGTCATTTTGATGGTGGATGCTATATCAGAAAAGTGCTTTGCATAAAGCGTTAAGGAATCTTATGGGAATTATTAAATATAAACTGAAAGGTCACGAGTCATTTGTTCTTAGAGAAGGTTGGCTTACAAAGGGAATAAATGCTGTTTCAGTTGATAATAAATTATTTTTCGCAAACAGTGGTGCTGATGCGCTTGGAGTTGGAACTAATATGGCCAAAGCGATTCGATATTGGATGCGAACTGCTGGCCTTACTGTAGATAGCTCAGTGAAAGGAGTGAGTCTGACCGATTTAGGGAAGACAATCCAGAATTATGATCCCTATTTCGAGGATATTTTTACATTATGGATTGTTCATTCAAATATTGTCTGCAACTTCGAAAACGCGACATCTTGGAATCTTTTCTTTAATCACATGGATTTGACCTCAGCTTTTACCCGTGAAGAAATGCAAAATCTTATGAAGTCACTTATCATTGAATATACTGGTGACGAAAATCCTTCAGAACGATCAATAAAAGATGATTGTGCTGCAATTCTTTCGATGTATAGCAAAAGTGCAGGCATTCAGGACGATCCGGAAGATAAAAGAACAAGTCCTTTTGAGGAATTAGGCCTGCTAAGTCATGTTGGGAACCATTTTTCAAAAAAACGTCCAGCTTATGACCAATTAAATAAATTAGTGGTGTTATATCTCATAGTTGACAAACTAAATAATGATGGCAGTATGCAAATCGATTATTTAACTGACGGTGAGAATATGCCTGGAAAAGTGTTAAATCTCAACAGAATAGCAATTAATGATTATTTGGATGCAATGCAGAATTCTGGATATATCACCGTTAACAGAACAGCAGGTCTTGATATCATTTATCCCTCTCTCTGTAAACAGTTACGAAAAAACGATATAGTAAAAAAATATTATGATGAGGTAGGGGGACTATGAGGCTAAAAGATCTTGTTTATATCGATAGCCGGTTTGAAAAATCCGTAAACCTTCTTCTTGATTTGAATGATGGGAAGAAAGTTAAAGCATATATACCAACCAGATCATCTGTGAATCTACTGAAAAACTACTTAGAAGAAGTTACAGAATATTCAGGCAGAAGAGCTAATATTTTAATTGGACCATATGGAAAAGGGAAAAGCCATCTGCTTCTTATTCTAATGGCAATTCTTTCCGGATCAACATCGGAAGAACTTGATAAATTGGTTGAGAAAATTAGCTCAATTGATCATAATGCAGGTGAATTGATACGTCAAGTCAATTCTTCAAGCAAGTTTCTACCTGTAATCATTAATACCAACAGTGGTAATCTGGGACAGGCATTTGTCAGAAGTTTAAACCAAGCTTTGAAACGGGAGGGGCTTGGGGATATAGTGCCAGAGAATTATTTTTCAGAAGCCTTATCTACAATAAGACAGTGGAAGAATATTTATCCTTCTACCTATACCGCTATGCAGAATCTACTCAAAGAAGATGTGGAATCTTTCATTCATAGACTTGATTCTTACGACTATGATGCATTGAACGATTTTAGAAGAATTCATCCTCTTGTTACGTCAGGTAGTGATTTTAATCCAATTATTGATGATGAGGCAATATCTGTATATAGATCAGTTAACCGTTCAATTTGTGAAAAATATGGATATACAGGTATTTATATCATCTTTGATGAATTCAGCAAATATATAGAAGGACATGCGGTTGAAGGTTTCTCTGCTGACATGAAGTTATTACAGGATATTTGTGAGCTTTGCAATTCATCAAAAGATGAGCAAATGCATTTGACTTGTGTTGCACATAAAGCAATTCGAGCTTATGGAGATTCGCTGTCAAAGGTTGTGATGAACTCCTTTCGTGGCGTTGAGGGACGACTTGTTGAGATTCCATTCATTGTTTCCTCGCAAAATAACTATGAATTGATTGCTGATGCAATTCTAAAAGAACCTTCATTCGAAGAGTGGAAAGAAAATAATACATACAGACGGTTACTTGAGGATTCTTACCAAATTCCAGAATTTTCAGCACTTTTTGACAAAAATGATTTTGACATAATTGTTGGCAATGGATGTTTTCCATTAACTCCTTTGGCAGCGCTTCTTTTGGTAAATCTTTCTGAGAAAATAGCCCAGAATGAAAGAACAATCTTTACTTTCCTTTCAGGAAAAGATCTCCATAGTTTGATGTCCTTTGTTGAAAATAGCAAAGATATATTCTATGTCGGAGCTGATCTTATTTATGATTATTTTCAATCTCTTTTTGAGGATGATAAAAATACAAAGGCTCATAGTGAGTGGATAAAAGCAGATTTTGCTCTTTCAAAAACAGATAATCCTGATGAACGGGTAATAATCAAAAGTCTTGCAATTATAAAAATGGTAAACAGGGCAGATGATATACCTGCAAAGGCAGAATTTTTACATCTTGCTTCCGGAATGGGAAAAGACTCATTCTCAAATGCTTTGAATTCATTGGTTGAAAAAGAAATTGTCAGTTACAAAAAGAAGACAGCAACATTTGATTTTCAAAATAGCATTGGAGTGAATATTGAAAATGAGATTGCAGATTGTGCATTAAAGTATTTCTCGAGAATAGACATTCCTTCGGTTCTTAATGAAGTTTGTTTAAAGCGTTACATTCTACCTAAAAAATACAATCAAGAATACTTTATGACCAGGTATTACAAGATTGTTTTTATGAGTGCAGAATCATTTCTTGCGCTTTCTTCTCCTGACTATATTACAGATAGTAATTCCCCGGATGGTTATTTGATTGTCATTTGTGAGAATGGGAACGTAGATAATCTTCTTTTGCAGAAACATTTACAAGAACTAAAAGAAGATCGATTTATCCTTGGAATTCCTGAAATCCCATGTAATCTCCATGATACAGTTCGAACACTTCTTTCTGTTCGGAAATTGATGCTGGATAAGGAGTTTATCTCAGAAAATGAAGTATTACTAACGGAATTTCATGCAATTGAGACAGAACTTGTTGAAATTCTAAATCAATGGATTCAGGAAGCCACATCATCAATTAAAAATATATACTATCAAACTGAATCATACTCTGTAGGATATTTTGGGTTGAATCGTGCGGTAAGTGATTTGTGTGAAAAGGCATATGACAAAACAGTCATGATCAATCATGAATTGATAAACCGTCATTGTGTTTCAGCTCAGATATCTAAAGCCCGAAACACTATCATGGATGATATGCTGCATGGCCGGCTCATGGAGAAATATGATAATGGAACAAGTGCAGAGTCAACAATTTATCGGGCACTAATGATTCATACAAAGAATGATGAAAACCTTCCTCTAGTCAAAAATGAGATCATTGAATTTATTCATGACAGCAAAGGAAAGAAAGTACCATTTTCAAAACTAATTGGTAAGCTTACAAGCAAACCATATGGAATGAGAAAAGGCCCCATGCCAGTTTATATTTTAGAGCAATTAACTGAATTGGAGGATATGCCAGTTATATATCTTGGAAAAAAAGAACTCGCTATTGATGCTACTATTATGGCAAATGTGGTTCAAAATTCCAAGGATTATTATCTATATGTAGAAGAAGAAACAGGCCAAAAACTTGAGTATATTGAGGGTCTCGAAAAATTATTTGAAGACTATGGTGTATACTGCCGCGAAATAGAAGATAGAAACCGATTGTCGAAGTTGACCTGCATTATCCAGTCATGGTTTAGATCTCTTCCGCAAACATCATCAGTATTTAGAAAAGAAGATTACGCTGGCCAGGATATAAAAAAGATTGATTTATTTAGAAAACTGTTCAGCGGAAGTGTAAATCCGCGAGAAGCATTATTTGACCAAATTCCGAAGATATTCGAAACAAATGATTTATCTAAAACTTTGAAAGAAGTTGAATCTACAAAAAAGGATATTGATAATCATATCCATATTCTGAAAGCGAATGCAATAGATGTCATACGAAACAGCCTGTCCTTAAATAGTAAAGACGACTTGCTTAGAAGTATAAAAACATGGTATTCGGAATTACCTGATGAAATAAAAAATAGCCTCCTTTCAACGGACTCTCAAAAATTATTCCGAGCTTTACGAGATGTTGATCAATCTGATCCAGAAGAAATTGCGGAAAAACTATCAAAAGAAATTACTGGTTTTTATATAGAAGATTGGAATGATAATACAATCAATCTCTTCGCCGCAGGTCTTAGTCAAATGCTTAATGAAATAAATGACAAGATCAATAAAAAAGATAATTCAGTAGAGCAGAAAATCGTTTTTCTTTCCTCTAAAGGCAAAGAAGAAGTATTTTTTGATTATGACCCTGAGAATTTATCAACTACGGGGTATTTTTTCCAAAATGCACTTGATGATATTGTGGAAGAATATGGTGAATCCATAGAAAATAGTGAAAAAATCGGCATTTTAATGCAAATGATTAAGAAATTAGTGAGTTGAAATAAAGATGATTTATTTAGATAATGCAGCAACAACTTTTCCTAAGCCTGAACAAGTATATCTTGAGATGGATAAGGTAAATCGTACTCTTGCAGTCAATGCAGGCAGAGGATCTTACAAGGCAGCTCGTGAAGCTACTCAGATTATTGAGGAAACAAAAGAAATGCTTCTACAACTTTTTCATGCAAAAGGAATTGCTGACATTTGTTTTACTCCATCTGTTACCCATGCTATTAATTTGGTCTTGAGCGGTATTGGATTCGATTCCGCATCGGTGGTATATGTTACTCCGTATGAACATAACGCAGTTGCAAGACCCATAAAAATGCTTCAAAAAAAATATGGGTTTACACTAGAATTCATTCCATTGACTGAAGACCTCAGTATTGATTTAGAAAAGACTGCTTATTTATTTACACAAAAGAAACCTACACTAGTCATTAGTAATAAAGTTAGTAATGTAACAGGATATATCCTACCTGCCGAAGAACTATTTCAGCAAGCAAAAAAGTATGGAGCTATTACCGTTATGGACGCTGCACAAGCAGCTGGACTTTGCCCTATAGATATGAGAGTTGCCAATGCAGATATTGTATGCTTTGCTGGTCATAAAACCCTATATGGACCTCTAGGTATTGGTGGTTTTGTATTGAGACATGGAGTTATTCTATGGCCTCTTTTTGCTGGAGGAACGGGAAGCAATTCTTTGAGCTTAGATATGCCTGAAAACGCACCTGAAAAATATGAGGCAGCAAGCCCTAACATTATTTCTATCGCAGGTCTCCACGCAGCATTAGAGGTACTGAATCAAGAAGAACACTTTAGTTATGTTGGTGAAATGACAGATTATCTGATACAAAAGCTTTCAGATCTATCAAAAATTCAGCTATTGGGAGTATGTGGAGCTGGGACGACAGTTGGTAATATTTCATTTGTTGTTGATGGGTATTCTTCAGATGAAGTAGGAAAAATACTTGATGATGAATTTGATATCGCTGTTAGAACTGGTTATCACTGCGCTCCTTTTATACATACCCATCTCAATGATAAAGCATATTCAGGTACTGTCAGGGTAGGTATAGGAATGTATACAACAAAAGAAGATATCAATTGTCTTATACAGGCATTGGAAACACTATAAACTGAATGGAGGCCAATGATGAATGAATTTGTTAGATATCTCAATGGACTTCACAATTATTATGCTCAGAACCAAAATGCTTATGGCGAAAGGAACGTAAAAAGTCCATACTATAAAGAGGTATTGGTTCCAATTGATGTTTGCGACTACATTATTGATTCAATAAATAACAATTCACCACATATCATCATTCTTACGGGACACGCTGGTGACGGTAAAACCAGCATAATGTTTCAAGTACTAGAACATTTTGGAAGGCAACTTGATCCACAAATACCTAGACAGAATATCACTGTTGATAACAATAAAGAAATTTGCTGCATAAAAGATTTTTCGGAATTCTCCGATGAGAATAAGCTTAAGATTCTCACTGAAGTGATGGAATATCCTCCAACAGGCAAATATGTATTTATGGTTGCAAATACGGGCCCATTAATCAACACATTTGGTAATTTGTTTACAGATTCTGATGATTCTGAAAAAGCCAAAATGGCATTGATTGAGGCAATGGACTCAAACGATGGAATTGTAAAAGACATCTTTGGCTATAGAATGCTTGTTATCAATGTTGCATCAATTGACAATGTTGGGTTCGCCGGAAAATATCTTGATAAGGTGATTGGAGAAAAACTATGGCAACCATGTCAAGAGTGTTCTAAAAAGGCATCTTGCCATATTCTTCGAAATCATAACCTAATCAAAGAAAATATGGCTAGAGTTTGTGAGTTCATTGAAAACTTCTATATTTGGCAGACTGAATATGGTACTCGCCTCACGATTAGAAGTATAGCAGAGCACCTTGCATATATGATCACAGGTGGTTATGACTGTGAGAACATAATTGCAGACGAGGATTATCAATTCAAAAGGAATCCTCATGAAATGTTGTTTTCGAATTTATTTTTTGGATATGAAGGAATTATTTCAAATCCCTTAGCAAATAATATATTTGCTGTGAGAAAAGCAAAAGAAAGTGGTATTTTTCTTCGTAGAATTCGTGCAGATGAAGAACTCCTGATAAGAAGAAACTACCAGCAATTGTTTGGGCGGGATGTAATAGATCTTATTGAAAAAGTTGATAATAAGATCAAAATTCGCAAAGATTTTGATGACGAATTAAGACGGATGTATTTATTCATGAACATCTCATCGTCTGAACAACATCAAAAAGATATTGAAGACATTTTTTCAAAACAGTTTATTCCTTATCTTTCTGTACGAAATAAGAGTGCAACACCCACAAAAAATCAGAAGAACCTAGTTATTGACGCTCTGAGGATGATATATCTCGGGACAGTCATTAGTACTAACAACATGATACCAATAACAATGGGAACCGAGGTTGGAATCATGCAAAGTGTGCAAATGATAGCTGGTGAATTGAATACCGGTGATATAGAATTGATGTCGAAAGATGATTCCGCATTGAATAAAAAAAGAAAAAATCTTATTCTAAAAATTAAGAAAAAAGAAGTGTGCCACTTGACGCTTCCTATGGTCAACCATTTTGAAGAATTAAAGAATGGTGTTATTGCTACGAATATAGATCCACAGCTTTCCCGTGGAATTGAAAATATAAAATCGAAGTTGCTTGAACTTGCGGATACTGACGATGATCAGCTGGACTTTCTTGTGATGGATAATAAGGGTTTTACTGAAGAATCAATCACGATTGAAAACGGGAAGATTGTTTTGCAGTAAGGAGAATGGACAGATGGGACTTGAAATACGAACATACCCCTTAGATGTTATGCTTCCACGTGGGGATAAAAGAGCAATTGCAGCAGAAATTTACGGAAACCGTTTTCATGCGGATCAAACTCTTTATGAGTATCTTATTGAATTCTTGCTGATTTTTGTTTCTGAAGATACCGAAGGAAAAAACCCTAAAAAATCTCTTAGATTTCATGATCCAGATGCAGTCGGGAATTTATATTATACGGTTCAACCGCGAATGGGTCTAAAGCGATTTATTTTTTTTGATAAGAGTAAAAAGAATGATTCTGTTTCAATAGATAAAAAAGCATACGATGAAATGATGATTGCTCTCACAAAAAAAATTGAGGGTTGTGAAGATGATGAAAAAGTAGCAATTCTTGAATCACTTCAGGATCTGCTTCATGGATATGCAGTTGTACTTAAAAAACGTACATGGTGTGCTCAGGCTATGTTGCCTTTATGCCCAGAAGTCATTTTCTGTGAAGCGATGCCAGCCAAAAACAAACGAAATGAATTAAAGTGGGATGAAATTCGCTATGATGAAAAAGAAAAGGTAAAAATCGATTCCGCTTTTGATTTTGATAAACGTAATTTTCTGGCTCGTGGTGGGGAGTTATATTATTTACATATTCTTCAAGGTCTTCAAGGACATCCAGAGAAAAAAGAGCAACTGGAAAGACTATTACAGGAGCAACTTGTTGAAGAAGGAAAGAAAATATCTCAAATCGCGAATTTTATTCAGAATACATGGGAAACAACTATGGGGTATTCAGATCATCCCACTAAGCGGTTAGGTATATCTTTTATTCCAGAAAATGCATATAAAGATATTTCAGTTGACAGCGTAGATGAATTGATCAATTTCATGTCTTGCCGTATGCATCCAGTCAAGAAAATAGAGCTTCTTTCAAAAGGAGTGATGATCCAGATCATGCGCATGCTCTCTGTTGCCACAACCAATTACCTTCGACAGATACGTGAGTGTTGGATTATGGATATGAATGGGTCTGATGGAAGCATTGTAAAAAAGATTGCCTCTACAAGTTTTGGTAATGTACAAGGAACTTTTACCACTGCAATTGGCAAGAATATGAAAGATACAGATTCGGACGAACGTTTGAAGTTGATTCGTAAAGCTCGAAAAGATTCTTTTGATATTTTCAAATCCAAAGGGAAAGAATTGCATTGTATTATTCCTCTATCAGGACCGTATGAACGCTTCTCCCTTCCTGAAGACTGTATTCGTTTTCTTGTCTTATCTCTTATTCCACCACAAAAGAAAATGACAGTGGATATGTTTCTGGAAAAATTATATGAAAAATACCGAATCGTGATCGGCCCTGCTCAGTATAAAAAGGTATGTGGGGAAGATAAAGACATGAACTTTTCATTATCAAATAGTTTCAGAGAAAACGCTAATGCATTTCAAGATTTCTTGAAGGCTACAGGATTCCTACGAGAACTTTCAGATGCAACGTCTATCGTTGTGAATCCATATGAAGAGTTAGAAGGAGTGGAGTTATGAAATATTTAGTATCAAAAATATTAGAACTCATAGAAGAGAAAGAACCCACTCAAAACAGTGAATCTATTATTCTGATTAATGGTTTTGAAAGCTTGAATCAGTATTGTGAATTTGCTGAAAAAATTTGTGAACACTATTCAGAAAGTATTTTTTCCCTCAACATTAAACTAGCAAAGCGGAAGTGGGATACTCTCTCTAAACTCAGTGATACTACTACAATCCAGCAAATGCAGCAGAATAAATGGGTCGCTGACAAGGAAAGCGTAACATATTATCGTAATCAACATAGTGTTGATATTCTTATTCTTTTAGGAACTGAGGATGAAGAAGACACTGGCGGTTTGTTGAATTGTTTCACGATCACTCCCGATTGGTTCATCTCTGATCTTGATGGTCACTATGATAGAATTTTTGAACAATGCTTCACTGAAGATTTATCCAATGATGACAGAGAGATAATAAACACAGCATACAAAATGCTGTTTGAATATTGTCCTATTGATATATGCAAACTTAGCGATATAGCGGATGAATGGACAGGTCAGTTTGACACAATCAATGAGTTTTGTGAAGAATATGGAAAGCATCTGATACGCTGGGGCTTGCCTAATAGAGAACTAAAACCATTAACTCCATCAAAGATCAAAACAAAAAACAATTTTTTACGCGATGAAAAAGATTTCATTAGCGGTAAGATGTTCCAACAGATGTCGCCAAAAGCTTACAAAGGCCTTGCCCCGAAATTTGAGGAATACGAAAAAGAAGGAGAGTATTCAGGGGATAATGTTGACTACACATCTTACGGTTTCACAGGATATGATGATTTCACTGAATCGGTGCTTGAATTTGCTCGTGGAGAAAATGTGCAAACAAATAAAGCACGACTCTTAAAAGTTGATTTCACAATCATCAATGACATCTTGAAATTTAAACCTAAGAAACCTTTACCTCCAGTTGACAAGGTGAGTGAAAAATCAATAACAGGAGAACCTATTGAAATAGTTCTGAGAACTGCTCTGTATGCGTTAAAAAAGGCAAAAGATTCACAAAGAAATGACCTTTTTGGTATTCATTTTGATTTTACGAATGCATTAATTGTTCTTCCTGGATATACAGATATTGACGATGCAGAGAAAAGAGAGCTACTTGCTGATACATGGAAAAATATTTGTGTCCATGTGAATGGTTTATTTGATTTTATTGACCTTAATTCCTGGGAATACATGGGCAAGCAAATCAAAATTGTTTGCGATACTCCGAAATTCTTTGATCCGCTGAATGTGTATAACCAAATTGGTAATACAGTCGGTACAGCCCCAAGTAACAATACACTTAATAAAATTATCTTCACTGTAAGTCTTGTAGATGAAAATGGTCATATTTTGCAAGAAATTAGTGAAAATGAAACTAAGGATATGTCAAATACATATGCCTGGAGTTTTGATGATGAAGCTACATGGCTCTTTGATTTCAAAGATATTATTTTAGACAATTCATTTTCAATTCAAGGCGCAAAAAATATCCCCTTAGGCGTTATGCGCCGAATAAAAAATACTCTAGTAATAAAAAGTGAAGAAGAATTCTTTGATATATATGACGAAGATTCTGTTGATCTTTCTTATGATCTTTGTCAATATGTAAATAGCAGAGTTTCAAGTCTAAATGATAACGATCTGAATTTGCTTAGTATCTTGTTCAGTGATTTAGGCGAGATATTTTGTCGGTTTGTAAACAAACTAACAACTCTTGGCTTTTATAACGTACTGTGCAGCGATCTCCTTTCTGATTTGAACGAAAAGTATATGGCGGTCGCTGATAAGATTTTGTCTACAAAATTTGATGAAGATAAGCAATGGATAATTGATGCGTTTTTACAATCATTTGTGATACAAGATAGAGCCAATTATATTGATGATGATACTGAACCGGTATGTATTATTATTCCACCCTGGCATCCGGCTGCTTTACAAAAGATTGCTGCACAAAAGAGATTCATAATTGATGGCGTTACTCAGAAAATTTCCGAGTATGATAACCACAAAGGAATACCCTCTATAGATACTCTTATTGATCACTTTATTCATATGACTGAAATACAGTCTTCGATTGATCTTTTCCCTGCTGATGGGAATGATTATATGGGCGTAATTGGCACTTATGGGCATTTCTGTGTATATGGTAATGAGCATAAGATCAGTTCAATAAAAACCAGAATGAAAGATGTCATTCATAAAGAAGCTATCTATGATGAAGAATTCAAAGCTTCGGAACTCACAAGAATGAATGATGATGCCCAAATGATATATGATGTCCTTTTGGATTATAACAAAGCGATGCCCTCAGTGAAGTGTGCATTGAGCATTGTTTTTATAAATCCGCCTGATCTTCAGCCGATAATTGCAGCAATTTCAAAATATACAAAGGATATTCATGCAGAAGATCCAAATGCTGTAATTAATTTAAAACTCAGTATTCTTGTCCGTCCTGAAAATAAAGGAGGAAAGAATTATCTGACATATTGGATGAACGACTATTTTTCTGAAGAAAAGGACACTAGTGTTCGAATCTATATGAATGAATGGTCAAAGAAAAGTGAATTAGAGAGATTGCTGTCTGATAATAATGACATTGTCTTTAATATGGATCTTCTGCATGCGGAATTCTTCAAATTCATCGTGAATCCGGGAGAAATGGGTGGGAAAGTTAGTGATTGTAGATTCCCTATCGTTTATAAACCATCACCGCTTTCTTTGACATCAAAAAAACGAAAAATTGAAATTACACAAACTCAATTTAGCACATCATTCAAACATACTCAAATAGTTCGCTATAAAAAGAATTCAGAAACTCTTCCTAAAGATACTTATCTCGCAGTCAGAGAAACAAGTGTAGAGAATGAAACAAAACAAATAATTGACATGCTCCATACTAAAGCATATTGGGTTGTTTGCATTGATAAAGTTATGGATGGGGCGCTTTTACGGACAGATAATGCTGAGAGTACATATTCTATTATCGGATTTAGTACAGGAAAAGGTATGTACGGTCAGTATAATCTCACAATTACTGCAAGAAATTCTATTCTTGAAACGGTCAAAAATAGGTTACGAGAAAGACTCTCTCTGTTGTTTAAATGGAAACCAGAAATAATTAACTCAGCTGTAAGGAAAGTGATAGATGAGGCAAGTGTTCTCGATGGAATTAGCATGCTTTCCGCAATTAATCAGAAAGGTACTAATATCAACGAATTCATGGCATATGTTATGACATCACTTCGCGAGAAGCAATATGAACCAGATAGTGCTTTGAAAGTAATTATACATCTTGACTCGTATAAGCATTGGTTTGACAACAGTGATAAAGAAGAATGCTCAATGCGTCCTGATTTCCTTATGCTGTCTGTTAAGCCACCAGCAGAAAAAGAAAATAAAAACATTAGAATAAAAGCTGTTGTGATTGAGTGTAAAACTGCAACATATAAAAATTACATAGCTCACATGGAAAAAGCAAAAAAACAGGTTCAGCATGGGCTAACTCAATTAGGAAAACTATTTGATCCTAATGCCGATTCCATTGAGAGAAGATATTGGTATGCTCAACTTTATCGTGCACTTGTCTTCGCTCAAGTGACTTTTACTGATAGTAGCGATCAATTTACGGTTCTATCAGCTCAACTGCGATCGATTCTTGATGGAAATTTTGAAATTGAATGGGAAGGAAAGATACTTGGATATTGGGTTGATCTAAAAGATGATAATGAATCAACTATTATTGAGGATGGCATTACCATTTGCAAGATTCCCCAGAAATGTATTCAGGATATTCTTACTGGGACTCATGGGGCAACTTATATTGATGTCGATGCAGAAGTCCTTGATGAAATGGATAATATTTCCATCGAAGACAAAGAAAAAAATGAAGAGTTAGAACTTCGTAATAAAAAAAGAGAAATCATCAATCGAAGGAAAAAAACATTTGATTCTTTACCTAAAAAAGAGCAGGAGTCAGTTCTTGAAAGAGAAGATACGGAACCTAAAGTAGATGTATCTGAAAAAGAACCAGATAATATCCCATTTGCTCCTTTAGAAAAAGGTCCAGATAATAATGAAACAGAGCCACTAACTAGTATTCAATCTGTAACCGCTTTGAACGATCTGAGAGTTCTTATTGGCCGTGATCGTTCGGGATATGAAGTTTATTGGGAATTCGGAAATAAAGGGCTCTCCAATCGTCATCTCTTAATCACTGGTACGTCGGGACAGGGAAAAACTTACGCAATTCAATCAATGCTTTATGAGGTATCAAAGTCAAATGTCTCAATGGTTGTTTTCGATTATACAGAAGGATTTCGAACTGATCAGTTGGAAAAGAAATTTCTGGACAAAATGGATGGTCATATTGACAATCAAGTCGTTTACTTTACTGGAGTACCAATAAATCCATTTGCACGTCATGAAATAGAAGTGGCGGGAATGAAAGCTCCAGAAAAGATATCCGATGTCGCACAAAGAATAGCATCCACGTTATCCCATGTCTATAAATTCGGAGATCAGCAATTTGCTGCAATATATGACGCTAGCTATTCAGGGCTTTCAAAATATGGAGACAATATGTCGATGAAATATCTTGAAAGCGAACTCAATGCAAGCCAAAATAAATATGCCAAAACGGTAGTGTCAAAAATGACTCCATTTTTGCATAGCGTTGATTTCTCAAACGATCATTGTGATTGGAACGATATTTTATATAGTGAGACAAACAAACTCACTATTTTCCAATTGACAAGTTTTGTTAGAGATATACAAGTAATCATTACTGAATTTATGCTTTGGGACATGTGGCACTATACCAAAAAACATGGAAATAAAGATAAACCGTTTGTCGTAGTTCTAGATGAAGCACAAAATTTATCTCATGCAGATAATTCCCCAAGTGGTTTGATCCTTACCGAAGGACGAAAATTTGGGTGGTCAACATGGTATGCTACGCAATCCTTACGAGTTCTTAATGATGATGAAGTAACCAGACTTTTACAATCAGCATTTAAGATGTATTTCAAGCCTACAGATGATGAAATAATCTCTATGGCAAAACAACTAAATCCTTCAGATGCGAATGAATGGCGATCACCTTTGACCAATCTCAAGAAAGGCGAATGTATCGTTGTCGGGGATCGTATCCAAAAAGATGGGGTTTTCAAATCAGGACGACCGACAGTGACAAAAGTTACTTCTTTTGAGGAAAGAGCTTGAGATAAGTGATATAGAGTTATTTCTCTACGAGGATTGAGACAATGAAAAATAATGCTAAAGGGCTGGATTTCCATCAAACTTTCAAACCAGAGCGCAGCTGTCTGACCAGCCTTCTTGTTGATTTAGCAGCGTGCACAGGAAAAACAGCGGAAGAAATTTCGAAGGTAACTGGTATTCCCACGGGTTCAAGTAGTGGAAAAGTGGTTCCAACTATATCATATTTGGAATACATGGGTTTGATTACGCAACAAATTGATAATAAAAAATTTCAACTTACCTATACTCTTTTAGGAAAGTGCGTGAGTATAGAAGATCCTGGTTTCATGGAAGATCTTACGCTCATGCTATTACATTGTATGATGACAAGGAAGAATAAAGGGGCTGAACTCTGGAGCTTCATAATATGCAATCTACTTCCCAAATACCATGGTTCTATTAATAAAGAAAACTTCAATAAAGAGCTTGAAATGTATTTTGAGAAAGATGTGAACTTAGCTCCATTCAATGGAACATATACAGGTATTTTTGATCATCTTGGCATCCTGAATATTTCCGGAAATGGATACACTATTCAATCTCATCCTTTCAATCCCGAATTCCTTTATCTGTATGGTTTGATACTTTATGAATATTGGAATGATTGGATAAATGGATACACGGATGACGAGAAAACCCATAGGATTATCTCAGAAAATGAAATCACCGCTGATCAGTTAGAAGAGATTGGATTTCGCTTCCCATTTGGCTGGTCTGACCTAGATGAATACAAGGCATTAGAAGTGCTTCATGATAAAGGAATCATTTCACTTAATAGACAAATGTCTCCTTTTACTGTTAGAAAAATAATATCCAAAGAGGAATTAGTTGATTTGCTATACAGCGAGTTGTGTTAGGAGGCTGTTATGAGGCTTGGCGATATTATTGAATTCCGTAAAGATCTGTATTTTGAGGGAGCTGTACAAGCTGATTGGTTTTACGATCCCGTAAAAGCGGCTAAAGTCGCAGAAAGTTTTGTGTTTCATGGCAATAATTATTTTGGCGTAGATGCAAAAAAAGACAGTATTGATACGATTAGTCTCGTCAAGTATCTTGCATATAAAATGGGCAAGGAATCTGAAAACCCTCGATCACTTGCAATTGCAGATTATGGAACAGGTAAATCACATTTTACAGTAACTCTCGCAGTATTATTGTCTGGACCTGAGTTTATGCCTGAAACATACAACAAGGTTATTGATAATATAAGGGTAATTGATCCTGAATCAGCCGCTGAAATTACTGAGTTGTGTAAAGACCGGAATTTTGTGATTGTACTAAATGGTATTCGAGATTTTAATCTACACTCGGAAATTCTAAAGGCTACACAACGAAGCTTGCATTTATATGGTATTGAGGACAGTGAACTTAAAAAAATTAACCGTACTATCGATACCGCGAATCGTTTCTTTGAACTTAATTCAAAGATCCATTTAGCTGATTTTGAAAAAGCAGCGTTGTCGAGAGGATGGCGTGAAACAGGCGAAAAACTGGTAAACAAAATTGGTGATCTACTCGGATCGGACGATGATGCATTTGAAATCATTAATGATGTCTACGAGTTGATAACAGGGCAGCGCATACGATGGGAAGAGGGTATTTCAGCAAAATCTATTCTGGAAATGTTACTCGCACGATATTGTGGGCTAAATGGACAGTTTGATAATGTTGTTATTCTTTTTGATGAATTCGGTCGTTTTCTTGAGTATGCATCAGGTACAGATGGTGGTAAATGTGGTGACAATGCATTGCAGGAAATATTTGAAGTATCTCAAAATGCTGCTGGAACCCTTCAGGTAATCAATTTTATTCAGACAGATATAAAAACATACCTTTTACGTGTTGATCAAAGTCGGAATCTCAGCAGGTATATCGGGCGATACGATGAAAGTGAAAAATATCATATATCATCAAATCTTGAAACGGTTTTCGCTAATCTAATAGCACGAAAAGATAAAATCGCTTTTTCGGACAGAATTGTCGCTTGGCAAAACAAAAAAGAATCTGAATGGAAAGATATATTCGAGAAATTAAACAAATGGGGACAGACTTCCGGAATATGGGCAAATTATACTGAATTTCGAAAAGTTATAGTTGAAGGAATTTATCCAATTCATCCAGTGTCTGTTTATATGCTCACCCAACTCTCTGACTATCTCCAGAACCGGTCTTCAATGAATCTCATTAGTCAGTATATTTCTAATGTCTCGGAAATTGATGTTGATCAAGTAATCCCCTTGGTAATTCCTGTTGAGTTAATGAAAGGTGATCTGTTCACAGAGATGATTGCGGCTGAAACGAGCGGTCGTCACCGTTCCGATTATTGTATTAGATATGAGAACGCACTAAAAAAGAACGAACAAAAACTAAATAAAGATCAGATAGCGGTTCTTCAAGCCAATTTAGTCACCAGGACGCTACGATTTAATACCAGAAATTATGAGGAAGCTAAATCTTCTCTCATGATATGTTCGGGATTATCAGAGAAAGCAGTAGACGATGCATTAGCTATTCTTGTTGATGAATATGCGATTTTGGCATTTGACGAGATGAGTGGGTGCTTCGACTTCATGGAAGATGCTAAAGGGGCATATGACTATAAAATCATGAAGCAAAGACTCATCTCCAAGCAGAATATTGATCTTCGCAGCCTGTTTTCGACTGCATCAATTCTGGAAATTGGAGGGTTTACACAAGTACAGCAAACAAATTTTGGGATAACTCATAAGATATTGACAAATGAATGGTGCTTTACTCAAGAAGTAATGTGTGCGGAGGATATGGATATCGAAATCGCGAGAAAGTATATTTCTGACTGGGAAAATGCTAAAAGTGTTGTAACACCGAAAGGCCACCTCATTTGGATTTATGCCAACAAGGAGACGGATTACCATGCCATTGAGAACGTGCAGAATATTTCAAAATTGTTCACGGGTATGCCAATCGTAATGCTCTTTCTCAATGATGCAGATAATAAGGTCAAGAATGTTCTTACGGAATATTTTGTTCTTGATCAAATGGATGAAACAACAAAAAAGGCATATAGTACCATTTACGTAAAGGATCGAGAGCGAGTTATCAGCAATTTAAGAAATGTATTTGAATCTCTTAAGAAGAATCGGGAACAGATTACAAGTGAAGGCACTAATAAGTGGGAAAAACGTTTTTCTTTGGCGCTGTCAGATATTTTTGAAAACCTTTATCCTAACGTTGTATCGTTTAATTTCGACGGTTTACTAACAAGTGGGAATAATTTTACGGGTAATGGAATCAAATATTATTGTCAAATATTGAAGATGCTTCTGTCAAACAAAGTGAATTTTGATACAATCCGAGATTTTCCGAGAGATGTAAGGAATAGAATCGAGACTTTGTTTATGGTTGACAATAATAATTCCTGGAAGTGCCTCACCCAGGACTGTGCGATTATTTCTCCCCTTGATGAAAAGGCTCGAATGATTAATGATATTGTTGTTGGAGCATTGGAGAAAAACTCGAATTTTGATTGCAGTGCTTTCTTTAATATGTTCTGCCTTCCCCCTTACGGTCTAAGCGAAGAAGCGGGGGCAATGCTACTAGCAACAATAATGGTAAACCTTTGGCATAATATTCGGGTTGAATACAATGGCATTCGAAAGACTGTGACAGAATGGAAAGACGAGGTTGTTGAAGATAAAAAACTCCACTTAGATGTCTTTAAATCGACATCTTTATTATGGGTTGATACGGGTTCAGTTGAAGCGAAATTTCAACAATTATTTACCAAAATTAATGCAAATCGTGATCTTGATACAGCGAAAAAACTCGATGCTGATCGCCTATCAATGATTGAATTTCTCGGACTTCCTGAATCATTAGATGTACATAATCGGCTTGCTGTAATGCGTTTTTCTCAATTTTCTGAAGCAGAGGGAAAATGGATAACTCAAACGGATGATATTAAAGCCATTTTATGGGAAGCAAACGAACGAGTGGATATCGTGAAAGCTCTCAATGCTGTTGAGATGATAAAAAGTGTTTCCATATACGATATTTTCACAAAAAACAATATTGATGTTTCAGATGCCTACAACCTTGAACTTAGAGGTTTCCTCTCGCAAGTAGATACAATTATCCGGACCCATTTTACTACTTGGTTAGCAACAAAGGTGTATTGTTCTTCTGTAGATCAAATGAAAAAATTTGAAAATTTTTACACACGATGTTGTATTCTTCTCACTCAATATGGATATAAGGAATTTGCAAAAAAACTCAAAGAAAAGGGAGAAAACGAAATAGCTAATAGAGCAGAGATAAAAAGCCGACAGGAACTGGTAGCAGATGGGCAAAAATTTATCGCTGATTGTGAACGCGTTGCTAAGACAAATTATCTCGAGATCAAAGAACTTATCAGACAGTCTGCGGAACTTGAAATTAGGTTCTCGAAATTTGGTGAAGGATTAGGGAAGGAAGCAATAATACTATCTGGAAAAGTTCGTGATGCTGCTGAACAACTAAAACGCAGGAAAAAGAGCATGGATGACGATATGGCTTCAGTATATGATATCGTTTATGAAGCCAAATCAGTTGATGATATTGAACAAGCATATGAATGTTTGACAAAGGTTTTGGGATATAACATTCCAGATGAGGATCGTGCCGATTATAGAAAACTCCAGAAACTTTTAGATGAATTGATATCTGATTGTCGTGAAATCAATGCAAAGTCGAATAATCGAGAAGCTTTCGAGCAATTTGCAGAGGAAATGGTTACAAAGTATGAGTCAGTAGATATAGATTATGAATTTGGAACTGTTATTTCTGATAGTATCGCAATGGCAAGACGAAAAATGGATAATCGTGATGAGCAATGGCGTGTGCTAAATGTTACTCTCGGTAATAAAAGTCGACAAGAAGTGTATGCATGGAAACAACGAATCAAGGAATTACCTCCATACTTGAGCGATAAAACTATGAAAGCAATTACAGACCTTGATATTGAGGCGGATCAATTGATAAGTGATGGAAAAATTGAGGATGTTGTTTTTTACTATGAACGGTTGAACAATGATGAAAAAAAGAAATGTCTTGAGATATTGAAATCGAAATAATAAATATGTCAGACCAATTCATTTTTTTGTAAAGATGTCGTAACCAATAAGAGAGAGAAAAATGAATACAATTGAAATCAGAAAAATCAGTATAGTAAATGTAAATACAGATGCTATCGTTAATGCTGCAAATGAAGGATTACTCGCCGGGGGTGGCGTTTGTGGAGCAATTTTTAAAGCAGCTGGTTATAGTGACCTCCAATCAGCTTGCAATAGAATAGGCTACTGTCCTACAGGATCAGCTGCAATAACTCCAGCGTATAATTTACAGGCAAAATATATTATTCACGCTGTTGGTCCTCAGTGGATTGATGGAAACCATAATGAACCCAAACTTCTGTACAATGCTTACAAACGCTCGTTAGAACTTGCGATGGAAAACGGATGCCATTCAATAGGATTTCCTCTGATTTCTTCTGGTATTTTTGGTTACCCAATTGATGGCGCTTGGAGAAAAGCCATACAAGCTTGTAAAGAATTTCTTGAAAAGAATCCGAATTATGGATTATCAATCATATTCGCTATACTCCAAGATGATATTGCCCAAACCGGTGAAAAAACAATAGCTAACATTGCTCCAGATTTCATGTTGTCTCCTAATTCAAAAACAAAGGATTATTTATATATCAACGCAAAAAAGATGGATGCTATTTTTTTTCATAAACCTGAAGAGCCAGATGGCTATCTGAGCAACTGGTATAAATCTCCATTTGTTCTTGATGGAATAAATTTTTTTTCAGTTGAACAATATATTATGTATCAAAAATGTAAAATTTTTAGTGATAATGATTCTGCTAATGCTATCTTGGCAACAAATGACCCTGAGACCCAACAGAGAATTGGACGAAATGCAAAAGGGTTTATCCAAAATGTTTGGTTGGGGACACGTCAAATTATCGCTATGAGAGGTCTTTATGCAAAATTCACACAGAATGATGATCTAAAAGAAAAGTTGCTGAGTACAGGCAATGCTGTTCTAGTGGAGTGTGCTCAATCTGATCGAAATTGGGCATGTGGCATTTCACTCAAAAGTGAAGATCGTTTTTATGCAAATAGGTGGCTTGGAGAGAATAATCTTGGCTTTGCATTGATGGAGGTCCGCAGATATTTACAAGAAAAAAAGTAACCATTCTTTCAAAAAAAAGATAGAGAGAAAGTCCGTGAAAATCAGCATCGCTCGAGGTATCAGAAGATATGATCCTTTCTGGCATGTTTCATGCTGAATGTAAATATAGGGATTTTTATGATTTAAATACGAATAAATTAAGTTTTGAAAGACTCTAAACAGATAAGGATGGATTCATATGTTACAGCGGACAG
>CACYHU010000037.1 GCA_902774215.1 uncultured Chloroflexota bacterium | reverse complement strand
ATCATCAGAAAATTCATCACAACACCCAGCAAAAGGATCCATTCATCCCGCATTCTGATTTTTTTCAGCAGAGCCATCAGGAGAAAAGCCAGTCCCGCAAAGGTCATAATGTCAGACTGTATCGCGCCGAGCATCATCTCAAAAAAAAGACCGCTGCCTGACAACCGGTAAGCGATCAGACCCGGAATGCATTCCTGGAGCAGGTTTTTCAGCTGGCTGACAGTCAGCAGCAATCCTTTTGTCTCCGGTGCCAAACCCTGAAATACATGGATCATGATCATTAAGAGGATCATAAAGGCTTTCGACATATCGATTTCCGGCTGTCTGCCTATATTGACCGGTTTATCCGAAAAATATTTCATATCTTTCCTTCCTCACCACTGGTCATCAGATATTGATGGATCTCGAATTTTTCTCCATATTGCAGGCCAATATCACTGATCATCAGCTTTTGGTCTGCGGTAATTAAACCGTTCCGCAATGTTTCTTATGATAATATTGAAATATATCACATATTTTACAGATTAAAAAAGTTTTACATGTTTTTTCGCATTTATTCAGAAAAGAGCACACAGGGACAGACACTTTGCAGCGGCGCAGAAGCCTGCACAAAAATACCTGTCACCCATGCTGCCTCACCCGGAGCCACCCGGCGTCACACGCTCCTGAACAGATACGTTTTTTTCTTGCAAGTACGATAAATAGTGATAAATTTAATAATAAGAATTGGATATTATTATGGAAACAACAGCAGCAGATACACAGACAGTGAAGCGTGAAAACAGAAAACCGCGCAGATTTTCGATTGGCCCCAAGCTGAGTATACTGATCGTCATTGGCATCCTGCTGAGTTCTTTCGGTGTGCTGGCAGCAGTATATTATATACACTGCAGGCAAATCGATAAAATATACTTCGACGATGCGGAGAGTTCTGTCCTGAATGTCAGCAACATCATTGACCCTGATTGTGTTGAATGGTTTTGGGGAAAAATCAACACAGATGAATTTCGTTCTGTTCACGAACAGGCCGTTCAGGCGAATGATCCCGAAATGATTGAAGACTGGCTGCAAAACCAGCCATCATACCTCGGGATCGAGAGTGTAAGTCTTCTGGACGATTATAAATACATGTTCGATCTGCTGCTGACGGTTGAAGAGTCTTTTCCATACTCAGATATATATATTCAGCGTGATCAGGATCAGATCACCTATTACCTGGTCGATCCGGATTCAGAGACCCAGGGAGACAGCCTTTTGGCAATTGGCACTGCGGAACCGGTAATTGAAGAGTTTATGGATTACGCTGATAATGAAATGATACCTCCAACGATCTCCAAAAGTGAATATGGCTGGCTTTGCACAACCTGCAGGCCTTTATTTATAGAGAACAAAGCGATTGGCCTCACCTGCGTAGATATCGACATGAATAATATTGTACATGAACGAAGGCTGATCCTGCTAAACAGCTACCTTCTGATCCTCGCGGTAACGATAATTGCGATTGCGGTCAGTATGCACTTCATCCGGCGGATCGCGATCAAACCGCTGCAGGATCTTCAGAAAAATACCTGCGGTTTTACGGAGGGAGAGAAGGGCTATACCAAAGAAAATGTAATCAGTCTTAACCTCCGTTCCAATGATGAGATCAGTGACCTTTATCATGAAATAAGACTGATGCAGGAACATATCGTTGATTACACACATGATCTGGAACGTGTCACAGCCGAACGCGAACGGATCAAAACGGAGCTTAACCTCGCTTCGCAGATCCAGCGCGACGCGCTGCCGGTGATCGGTACCGAATTTTCCGGACGTGATGAATTTGTGCTTGCCGCGTCTATGGATCCCGCCAGGTGGGTCGGCGGTGATTTTTATGACTTTTTCTATCTGGACGATAACCGTCTTGCTCTCGTGATCGCGGACGTTTCCGGCAAAGGGATTCCCGCGGCGCTGTTCATGATGTCTGCCAAGAACAAGATCAGCAGCCGGACTTCCATCGGCGGAACACCTGCCGAGATTTTGACGGATGTGAACCTTCAGCTGTGCAGGAACAACCCCACTCACATGTTCGTTACGGTATGGTTGGGCATCCTCGATCTGCGGACAGGGGTTATATCAGCCTGCAATGCCGGGCATGAACAGCCGGCGATCCGCGGAGAGGACGGCATTTTCCGCCTTATCCAGGACCCGCACGGCTTTGTCCTTGGCGGCAAAAAAAAGTCAAAGTATACAGAGTACGAAATTAAGCTGGATCCGGGAGATACCATCTTTGTTTATACCGATGGTATCACAGAAACCGATAACAAGGATCAGACTTTTTTTGAAGACTTCAGGATGATCGAAACCCTGAATACACCGGGGCTGACGGAACCGGAAGAGATCATCGCCGCCATGAAGCAGAGCATTCAAAGCTTCGCAAACGGAGCGGAGCAGGCAGATGACCTGACCATGCTCTGTCTCCTCTATCGGGGACCGAATACAGATCAGAGAACAGAAACCGCCGGGTAAGCGGGATTATGGATCCGGCAGATTCCCCGGTCGATCGGTTTGTTTTTGCCGGATCGGATTCAGACCTGCAGAAAATGCCGGACTGATTTTTCAAACCTTGTTCTTAGTGCAGAATTATGTTTATCGGAGGTACCATATATGAACATTGATATTCATAAAGAAGGAACGACCCTTACCGCGATTCCGGAGGGACGTATTGACACGCTGACCGCGCCTGAATTTGAGCAGCAGATGGTATCTGAGCTCGGTGATATGAATGATTTGATCATAGACTTTAGCAAAGTCAGCTATGTTTCATCTGCCGGATTGCGCGCTCTGCTCGCTTTAGCCCAGACAATGGAGGATCGTAACGGAACAATTAAGGCAGTTAACGTAAGCGATTTTCTGCGGAAGGCATTTGCGCTGACAGGATTTTTGGAGATCCTGAATGTGGATTGATCATCCATTAAAAAAATCTGAGAATTCCCGGACGATCACATCCTCAGGTTTTAATTCAGGTCTTCAGGTACAAAGATACTGCGAACCTGTTTATTATCGGACTAATGATGATTGTTCAGTGAAAAATTCTGCCGGATGTCCAGAGGTCTTTGTGAGATCACGCGGATAATGACAGCATCCAGCTGCCGGTACATTCTTCCGCCCTGAGCGATCCCGTCGTAAGCATCCCGGAGCAGCCGGTCCGGTCTGTCTCTGGTATGTCCGTTTTCCGAGGTGTTAATGAGCGCCTCATCCTGATTGGCCTGAGCTGCTCCGTCGAAGAGGCGGGCGATCCATCTGGTTTTTATGAGGTCAAGGACCCGGTCGAGCAGCTCTCCCCGGGAAGGATAGTTCGACGCCTTGTCCAATGACCTGACGATTTTGAACACCTCCTTCCTTTTGTCTTTGATATGTTCAGACATATCCGAATCCAGCCAATCCTTCAGGGCATTCAGATTCCCGTTTTCCGAGATATGCTGTTCATTGATGAAGTTTTCCGCACGCTCTTTCATTCCCTCGAAGGCCTTTTCCAGAAAGAGCGATTGATAGACCGCGGCTGAGGTTTTTCATTCAGAGAGAAAATCATCCGAAAATACCTGTTTCTCCTTCTTTTCCAGCACGAAAGCATAGTCCAGATCCTGCTGGGAATATTCATCCTTTTCCAGCATATACCTGTGGGATTTGGCGAAATCTTTGGCAAGTTCTTTTATCCGCGTCAGCTTCTCAAATTCCTTCGCTTCAGCGTCAGTTTGGTGGTGGTTATAATGCAGTTCATTGTATCGTTTCGCCTGGGCGATCGCCTCCTGCGGAGTCTTATAGATCTGCATCCACCCCTCCAGCTCGGAGGACGTAAGTTTCGTAGGATCCTCTCCCGCCTGATCAGGCAGGGTTATTTTTTTATTCATCATCTTATAGCGGAGCGATCCCAGATCTCCGCCGCCGACTTCGTAGTTCTCTTCATAATTCGACTCGAATTTTTCATCCGCATCATTGATCCCGTGAGTCAGCAGGGAGATCATATTCAGGATCTGGTAATGGATCCGGGAATCATTTTTATAGTATTTGAGCAGAAGCAGATTCAGTTTCTGGACCATATCTGTCAAATTGCCACGTATCTGCTTTAGTTCCGCCCTGGTATATATTTCCGGCTTGATACCCGCCGTCACCCGGTCCGGATGCTCCAGCAGATCGATAATCACTCCCAATTCTGCGGGGATCTCTCCATCCAGCTGTCCTTCCGGTGTAATCGTGCGAAGATTTTCCAGAAGAGCCTCACATTTATCCGGAAGCATGTACTGTACATCATCCAAAGTCAAATTGTTATCATACAGCGTGCCGATCGTGCCGCCGGTGATCCAACGTTTGTTCCGGCGCAGGTTTTCCACGGCACCGTTCGGCATATCCGCTTTATCCGGCCGGCTTTTGAAGTAAGAGAGGGAATTTTTATAACGGTCATAATCCTGCTTTGTCGCCCGTTTGTTACCGAATCCCTGATAATTATAGTCATTTCCGTGTGTCAGCTTGGTCATGCCGGCTCCGAAACCCGCTTTTGTGTGCATGGTGGCCATTGACGCGAGGAACATCTGCCTGTTCGCCTTTTTTGTATATTCGATCTCTTCCTGCTTGAAAAATGAATTGGCACCGGGAACACCGGCAATTTTGCTCATATCCTTTGCGAAGGTCGTGCAGTTCCGGGTGTAATTGTTGTAGCCTTTGTCCGCATAAGTTTCAGAAGCCTTCAAAACGGCATTGATCTGCCGGTTTTCCATGTGATTATCGTCAAGCCAGATTTCTTATATTTAGTGATAAATGTAACGGCTGAAAGTAGTTTTTTTCTGCTACCGTAAAGAAAAAGATACGGAATCCTCAAAATATACGTGGAGCCGGTGAACGGTATTTTATTATTCTCTGTTATGCTCACCCCAAACACACAGTTGGTCAAGTACATTCATCAAAGATTTTCCCCGATCACTGAGACTGTATTCGACTCTTGGCGGAATCTGAGGATATTCGGTACGAATGATCAAACGGTCTGCTTCAAGTTCTTTCAGATTTGTACTGAGCGTTTTATCCGAGATATTCTTCAAATACCGTTTCAACTCATTGAAACGGACGATCTCAAATTCCATCAGACAATAGAGAATAACCATTTTATGCTTTCCGGAAATGAGAGACAGTGTATAACTGAAACCTGTATCGGAAAAATTCGCGTTTTCAATAAAATTTTTGATCATATTTTACTTTCTTTCAGGATAGTACCTGTCAAATTAAATAGTACTTGAATAATCTCACAGAAAAATTATAATTTATATAATTATTTTATATATTTGATCATATTTATGTATATTAAAATGGAGGACAAATCGTGCGGACAAAACTGAAAATAACAGAAGGCATTTTCCCGATGCCGGTATTAATGGTAGCGACTTATAATGACGACGGGAGCGTGAATGTTATGAATGCTGCCTGGGGAACCATGCAGGAACGGAATACAGTTGTCCTGAACCTGACAGAATCACATAAAACCGTGAAGAACATCAAGGCAAGAGGCGCTTTTACCGTAAGTATAGCCGATGCGGATCATGTAATTGAAGCTGATTATTTTGGCGTCGTATCCGGCAATAATACAAATGACAAATTTGCCCGCAGCGGCCTGACTGCCTGCAAGGCTGAAACTGTAGATGCTCCTGTCATCAACGAATTTCCGCTGTGTCTTGAGTGTGAATTTGTTGTTTATCAAAACAATGAATACGGCTGCGGTGTGATCGGCAAGGTCATCAATGTTACCGCGGATGAAAAGGTGATGGTTGACGGAAAAATCGATATGTCCCTTGTCAATGCTATTTCATTTGATCCATATACCCATGGGTATTACAAGGTAACAGAGCGTATCGGCGAAGCTTTCAAAGATGGCCTGAAGCTGAAATAATACGATAACGATCAAAAATGCTAAAATCTCTCTTATCCGGGAGATTTTTATTTAATTATGAATGAACCATGACACACAATAATTTATATTGTAAATAGGGAATAGTGAGCAGTCTGCATTAATGAATTGTCCGCTGTATCCTATTTCCTTTTCTTTGTTTCCTGCTAAAAAAAATATTGACATCGCGAAATACTGATGATACAATAAATATCAAGTGAAACAAGTTGTATCACCTGTTGTTTGATAAGGATATAAATGGCATGGGAAGGAATCAGGAACGGGACGAACGCGTCCGGTCTGAGTTAAGGCTAAAAATACTGGAAACCGCTTTTCCGGTATTTGCGGAAAAAGGGATCGAAACTGTCTCCATGAATGAGATCGCCGCTGCCTGCGGGATCAGCTATGCCACGCTTTACCGCCAGTTCAATACAAAAGCAGAGCTGGTGATGGCAGTCAACAACCGGGTCTGGGATGTATATTACAGGGACTACCACGCGCGGCGGGATATAACCAAAATGAACGCGGCAGAGGAATTTGATTTCTACCTTGATTCATTTCTTGATCTTTACCGGAATCACCGCGATCTGTTGAAATTCACCCATTATTTCAATGTCTACATTCAGCATGAACAGGTCACCGTTAAGCAGCTGCAGGGCTTTTATGATGTTTTGAAGGACATCGCAGGCAGTTTTCACGGAATTTATGAAAAAGCGAAAAAAGACGGGACGATAAGGACAGATACCTCTGAGGATGATATCTTCTCCTCCACCATCCATTTGATGCTTGCCGCCGTGACCAGATACTCCGTCGGTCTGGTTTATCAAAACAGCAGCGATATCGAAAAAGAGCTTATCCTTCTGAAAAATCTGCTGTATTCATATTATTGTTCCAAACCCAGACAATCTGGTTCCTAAAGGAAGGAGAAATTCATGAAAAAACTGATAACCTTTATTTTAGCCGCTCTGTTATTCCTGACAGCGGCTGTTTCATCAGCGGAAGATACGCACCAGCTCATTTACGGCACATCTACCGAAATCACCGGAGATTTTGCACCGTCAAATTTGTGGACAAGCAATGCCACGGATAATCTGATCCGCAATCTCACGAACGATTACAGTACCGTAGCCAGTGACCGGGGTGGAGCTCTGGTAATCAATCCGACCGTCTGTGATGGAATCGAGGGCGTTATGAATGAAGACGGTACCAAGACCTTCACCATCAGGATCAAAGACGGTCTGCTTTTCAACAACGGAGAACCAATCTCCGTCAAAGACTTTGTCTGGCTGACAGCTTTCGCCTGTTCCCCTGTTGCTAATGAAGTTGGAGCGAAAGTGGCTGCATACCTGATGATCAAAGGCGGACAGGAATATTTTGACGGTACGGCAGCCGCTATCAGCGGTCTGCGCATACCTGATGACCATACCATTCAACTCACCGTCAATGCCGAATATGTTCCGTATTATTTTGATCTGTCTTATGCCGCCTTCAACCCAACAAGCATGAAGTACTGGTTCGGGGATACCGTTGAACTGAAGGATGACGGCGAAGGTGTCTATTTCACCGGACTGACAAAAGAAGCGATACAGGATCGTCTGGAGTTTACCCGCTTTCATGCCGGTGAAGACCGTGTCACCGCCGGACCGTATAACCTTGTTGAATACGATCAGGGCTCTAAACAGGCCGTGCTTATCAGGAATGAATATTATGCAGGGAACTTCGAAGGACAGAAGCCATCGATTGAAAAGATCATCATTACACTTGCTGAGGAATCTACCTGGATCGACGGATTAAAGACAG
The DNA here is from genome assembly GCA_902774215.1 of uncultured Chloroflexota bacterium. Lineage (GTDB taxonomy): Bacteria > Chloroflexota > Anaerolineae > Anaerolineales > Anaerolineaceae > Flexilinea. Next base: position 24,238 of record CACYHU010000037.1, on the reverse strand, counting down.
GCGCCTTCAACCTTTACGATAGCATCAACCGCGGAACCAAGATCAACACCGCCATGGACCTCATCGAAGATGAAGCCAACAAAGCTGCCCTCGGATACGGATATGATTATGTTCAGTTCGAATCATCACAATATACACAGATTGTACTTCAGAGTGACTTCGGTCCCACACAGTTTCCCGCTGTCCGCAAAGCAATCGCCTACATGCTGGACCGGGATGAAATCGCCAGCATCATCTGTCAGGGTTGGGGCTCAGTTATCAACGGGCCTTACGGCACTGCCACATGGATGTATCAGGAAGCCGAAGAATGGCTGAATGAGAACCTGAATACCTATGATTATGATCCGGAAAAAGCAATCGAACTGCTGATCGAAGATGGATGGATCTATGATGAGAACGGCAATGACTACACCGAAGGCATCCGCTTTAAAAAGGTCACGGAAGAGGAAGCCGGCACCTATACGCACACCAGACAACTTGAAGACGGCACATGGCTGATGGGGCTGGAGATCGAATGGGCATCTTTGGAAAATAACGCAGTTTCAGACCTTCTTTCCGTCATGCTTGTCAACGGAGAACAGACCGCTGCAGCCGGGATGAAAATCATTGCCAACAGTATGGCCTTTTCCGAAGCGCTCAATTATTATTACCGTGATGCTACTCAGGGTGAAAAATACGGCGTGCCTACTTACGGTATGTTCATTATGGGCTTTGCATTACCCCCTATGTATGATATGTCCTATGTTTATACGGCAGATCCGGATCTGATCGCTAAAGGTTACAATATTTCACGGTTATATGATGAGCACCTGGATCAGCTTTCCATGGATATGGTTTATGGTGTTGAACCCGGTGATGATGAGACTTATCTTGAGATATGGAAAGCTTTTATACAGCGCTGGAATGATCTTTTGCCGGAAATCCCGCTTTATTCCGCGATCAACATCACTGTCTTCCCGGACTGGCTTGAAACCTATGAGCAGAGCTCTTATTGGGACTTTAGTCAGGCAATTTTATATGCGGATATTCTTGGAAACTAGGAATTAGGGATTAGTTGAGAGGAGTAATTAATGAAAAAAACAATTCTGTTCGTTATGATTATGATTTTTGCCTTCTGCATCGGCGCAGTTTACGCTGATGGGGAGACTCCTGTGCCGAATACTGAGGATGTCTCTGCTGACGAGCTGTTCCGGATGGGGCAGGAAGCCCTGGAAGCTGAAAACTATAAAAAAGCCCTTGAATATTTTCAGAAAGCTGCTGATCAGGGTAATACGGATGCTTTATTTCACATCGGTAAGCTCTATATGAACGGTAACGGTGTGGAACAGTCCTATGAAAAAGCGTTGGAGTATTTTCAGCATGGGGCGGATCAGGGCGACTCTTATGGTTTTACCGGTCTTGCCTGGCTGTATCAGAACGGTTACGGTGTGGAACAATCGTATGAAAAGGCAATCGAGTTCTGGCAGTGTGCGGCAGATATGGGCAATGCGAACGCCCTGTATAATCTTGCCTGGTTGTATGAGAAAGGTTACGGTATAGATCAGTCCTGGGAAAAGGCCGCGGAAAATTATCAGCGTGCAGCAGATATGAAACATGCGTACGCCCTGAATAATCTTGCCAGGTTGTATCTGAACGGTTACGGTGTGGAACAATCGTATGAAAAGGCGCTCGAATATTATCAGCTCGCGTCAGATCAGGGCGTAGTGAACGCTCTGATCTATCTTGGCTGGATGTATCGGAATGGTTATGGTGTGGAACAGTCGTATGAAAAGGAGTTGGAATATTATCAGCTCGCGGCAGATCAGGGCAGTGCAGCAGGGCTGAACAATATCGGCGATATGTATGAACATGGTTACGGTGTGGAACAGTCCTATGAAAAGGCGCTCGAATACTACCAGCGTGCGGCTGATATGGGCCTGGCGATCGCATATTCCGGTCTGGGTGATTTATATGCGCACGGCACCGGCGTAGAGCAGTCGTATGAAAAAGCGCTGGAATACTATCAGATTGCAGCCGACCAGGGAGAAGTATTTGGATTAACCAGACTGGGCGGACTGTATGAGCACGGTAACGCTGTGGAACAGTCTTATGAAAAGGCGCTGGAATACTATCAGAAAGCCGCGGATCAGGGTTTTGCGGAGGCTTTGTACCATATTGGCTCGCTGTATCAGAACGGTTACGGTGTGGAGCAGTCCTATGAAAAGGCGTTTGAATATTATCAGCTCGCGGCAGATCAAAACTATGCGAAAGCTCTGTATGATCTTGGCTTGCTTTATCAGAATGGTGAAGGTGTAGATCAATCCTGGGAAAAGGCGCTGGAATTCTATCAGCGTGCGGCGGATCTGGGAGAAGTGCCGGGATTGACCAAACTCGGCGAACTGTATGAGCGCGGTAACGCTGTGGAACAGTCTTATGAAAAAGCACTGGAATACTATCAGAAAGCCGCCGATCAGGGTTCTGCGGAAGCTTTGTTCCATATAGGCTGGCTGTATTTCAACGGTTACGGTGTGGAGCAGTCTTATGAAAAGTCAGCGGAATATTATCAGCTCGCGGCAGATCAAAACCTTGCAAACGCTCTGTATAATCTTGGCTTGCAGTATTATTATGGGCAGGGCACAGAACAGTCCTATGAAAAGGCATTCGAGTGCCTGCAGCGTGCGGCAGATTTGGACAATGCGAACGCCCTGTTTGGACTTGGCTTACAGTATTATTATGGGCAGGGCACAGAACAGTCCTATGAAAAGGCATTCGAGTGCTTGCAGCGTGCTGCGGATCTGGGCAATGTGGACGCTCTGATCTATCTTGGCTTTATGTATCAGGATGGTGAAGAAGTAGATCAGTCCTATGAAAAGGCGCTGGAATTCTATCAGCGCGCGGCGGATCTGGGCAGTGTGGACGCTCTGATCCATCTTGGCTGGCTGTATTCTAACGGTTACGGTGCGGAGCAGTCCTGGGAAAAGGCGTTGGAATGTTATCAGCTCGCGGCAGATCAGGGCAGCGCAGAGGGGCTGAACAATATCGGCGATATGTATGAACATGGGAACGGTGTGGAACAGTCCTATGAAAAGGCTCTGGATTATTATCAGCGTGCGGCGGATTTGGGCCTGGCGGTCGCATATTCCGGTCTGGGCGATTTGTATGCGCACGGCACCGGCGTAGAGCAGTCGTATGAAAAAGCGCTGGAATACTATCAGATTGCAGCCGATCAGGGAGAAGTATTTGGATTAACCAGACTGGGCGGACTGTATGAAAACGGTTACGGCGTAGAGCAGTCGTATGAAAAAGCACTGGAGTACTATCAGAAAGCCGCGGACCAGGGTAATGAGGATGCGGCTGCCGCTCTGAAAAGGCTGGAAAATAGCAGGAAATAGGTTATAGGTTATAGGAGATAGTGGTAATAGGAAGCCGCTGCGCGGCATCTTAGAAATAAGCGCGGAGCGGCTTCCTTAATTTACTTAATCCATAATCTCTCGTAAAATCCCTGAAACCTGATCCCTGTTAAAAAGGTAACCACCGCATTTTGCAGGTGAGTCAGAAAAAGAGCCATGAAACACAGCGGGGGTATGGGGGCCGCAGGCCCCCGGAAATCAGGCGCGGGCTGCGGCTTTTGCAGACACATGAACTTTCGATCCCGCGCCTTGCGAAGCATACCCTCAGGAATGCAAAGTGAGCTCTTTTAGTAGAAATGAGGGCCAAAATGAAAAAAGCAGTGTTTCTCTTATTGATTATTCTTTGTGTTTTCAGCCAATTACTGACAGCTTCGGCTGACAGCGAAAAAGCAGCATCCATTCTGGCTGATATGACACTGGAGCAGAAGATCACACAGATGATCTTCCCGGCTTTTCGGACCTGGGGACCAAAGGACAATGCAGTCAACACCATTGAGCTGAATGATGAACTCCATGAAATCCTTGGAACTTATTCCTTCGGTGGGGTGACCCTGTATGGAGCCAACATCGTCAACGCGGGACAGACCATCAGGCTGATCAATGACATACAAAAAACCAGTCTGGATGGCGGGGCACCGGCAAAATTACTGATCACCATCGATCAGGAGGGCGGATATGTTACCCGGCTCAAGACCGGAACACAAATGCCCGGCAATATGGCGCTCGGAGCCACAGGCGATCCGGAAAATGCACGAAAAGCAGCCCGGGTAATCGGCAAAGAACTGGCAGCACAGGGGATCAATGTGGATTTTGCCCCGGTAGTTGATGTCAATAACAATCCCTCCAACCCGGTCATCGGCATACGGTCCTTTTCGGACGATCCGGATGTTATCGCATCATACGCGATCCCTTTTATCGAAGGTCTGCATGAATCAGGTATTATCAGCTGTCTGAAGCATTTTCCCGGGCATGGGGATACCTCAACAGACAGCCATACCGGACTGCCGCTGATCAATAAAACGCTGGACGAACTGAAGGAGACCGAACTGGTTCCTTATCAGACTGTTCTTCCGTACACGGATATGGTCATGACGGCCCATATCCAATTCCCGCAGATCGAAACACAGACCTGGACCTCGATCAACGAAGGAGAGGAGATTTATCTCCCCGCGACGCTGTCAAAAAAGATCCTTACAGATCTGCTGCGGAAAGATTTGGGTTATCAGGGCGTGATCGCTGCGGATGCCATGGAGATGGACGCCATCATCAACTATTTTGGCCCGCTTGACGCGGCCAGACTGGCTGTCAATGCCGGAATCGACATTCTTCTGGTTCCGATCGATTTGAAGAATGAGGAAAAAATACAGGAGATGCGGGATTATATCGCGGGGATCGCGGCACTGGTTGAATCCGGCGAGATCGAAATCAGCCGTATTGACGACGCCGTCACAAGGATCCTGACGCTGAAAGATAAGTATGGTCTGCTGGACACAACGCAGCCGGAAGATGATGATACCGGGCTTGCGGATGCTGTAAAGACCGTCGGTTCAAGTGAGAACCATAAAATCGAATGGGATATCGCCAAAGCCGCTGTTACGCTCCTGAAAAATGAAAATGATTTGCTCCCGCTTGCAGGTAATGAAAATACAGCGATCTTTGTGCCCGGTGAGTCACAAATCAACAGTATTAAATATGCAGCAAACCGTCTGAAAGCGGAAGGTCTGCTGCCGGAAGATGCAGAACCTCAGGTTTTAAATATGTATGGCATGACGGTCGAAGAAATGTTCAAGGCAATCGCGCAGTCAAATGTCGTGATCGCTGTAACAGCACTCTACAGCGAAGCTGAACTGGATCCTGAAACAGAGGCTGGCATTGAATCAGCGATCGTAGACCTGCTGTTGGAAAAGACGCACGCACATGGCGGCAAGTTTGTTTTGATCAGCGCACATCTCCCGTACGATTCTGCCCGCTTTCCGGAAGCGGATGCGGTGCTGACCTGCTACAGTGTTCGGGGAATGACCGTCCTGCCCGGTGATAATGAAATCGATGCAACCCAGTACGGGCCCAATCTCCCTGCCGCGGTCTATACCGTTTTCGGCGGAAATGCCCCCGCCGGGAAACTGCCGGTGAATATTCCCGGGATCGGTGAAGATCACCTCTACGCGGAGACAGATGCTTACGAAAGAGGGTTCGGATTGACTTACCCCGTGCCGGAACCGGAAGAGCTCTCCGCTGAAGAACTATTCCAGGCAGGTCAGGATGCCTATAACGCGAAAGACTATGCGCTGGCTCTGGAATACTATCAGGCAGCCGCGGATCTTGGCTATGCGCATGCGGTGAATAATCTCGGCTTACTCTACACGTATGGCTATGGTGTGGAACAGTCCTGGGAAAAAGCGCTGGATTACTATCAACAGGCAGCGGAAATGGGATATGCCAAGTCACTGCTCAACCTTGGGAAAATATATGAAAATGGCTACGGCACAGAGAAGTCCATCGAAAAGGCTCTTGATTATTTTCAACAGGCGGAAGAACTCGGTCTAATTGAAGCGTACAACGAGTTTGCCTGGCTGTATTATATAGGTGACGGTGTTGATAAATCCTATGAAAAAGCTGTTGAATACTGGCAGCTCGGGGTGGAAAACGGAAATTCCGCGGCTCAGGGATTCTTGGGGAATGCCTATCGGAATGGGTTAGGTGTGGTACAGTCTGATGAAAAAGCATTGGAATTTTTCCTGGCAGCAGCAGAGAATAATGATTGGAATTCGCTGAATGCTCTCGGCGAAATGTATCGTGATGGTCAGGGTGTGGAACAGGATACTGAAAAAGCTCTTTCCTATTTTCAACAGGCTGCGGAACTGAATCACCCTGTCGCGATGAACAATCTCGGAATAATGTATCGTGACGGTTTGGGCGTGGAACAGGATACTGAAAAAGCCGCGGAATATTTCAAAAAGGCCGCTGAACTGGGAAGCAGTGCAGCCGCAGAGAATCTGGAAGAATTGGACGAAGATGCTCATACGCTGATTTATTTCTCGAACGCCGAGATTTCCGGAGACTTTTCTCCGAAAGAATGGTGGTCGAACGGTTCCATGGAAAATATGATCCGCGATATCACCAATGATTATGCAACAGTCTCGACCGATCGAAACGGGGCTCTCGTCATCAATCAAATTGTCTGTGAAAGCATCGAAAGCGAAATTAACGAAGACGGTACCAAGACTTTCACCATCAGGATCAAAGACGGACTCCTTTTCAACAACGGTGAACCGATCAGCATCAAAGATTTCGTCTGGAGCAACGCTGTCCATGATTACGAATATATAGTGGGAGGTCCGGAATACAATGACGGTACAGCGGAATCTATTACAGGACTGCGTATACCGGATGAACATACGATTCAGGTCACGATTTCCGCTGATTATATTCCGTATTATTATGATATGCTCTTTGCTTCATTTATTCCTCTTAGTATGAAATACTGGCTTGGTGAGGATGTTGATATCAGGGATGACGGAGAGGGGGTTTATTTTACCGGTCTGAACGAAAAAGCCTTTGAACACCTTAATTCCATGCGGTTCCATGCGGGGGAAGACCGGGTCACAGCCGGTCCATATAATCTGGTCGCGTTTGACCCTGAGAATCAGCGGGCTACCCTGACGATTAATAAGTACTATGATGGTAATTTTGAAGGACAGAAACCCACCATCAAAAAGATCATCATCAACGGCGACACCAGCCTTTCCACATCAGAAGCGATGAAGACCGGTGATATAAACTTTTTGGAAAAAATATCAGCCGATAATGGGTTCAAAAAAATCTTAAATGAAGTTAATGATGAAAAAGTCAGAGAAACACTGGGATACGGTTTCAATTATGTTCTGTTTGACTATTCCGGCTACAGCGAGATCCTTTTCCAAAGTGATTTCGGTCCCACCCGGTTCCCTGCTGTCCGACAGGCTATCGCACTGCTTCTCGACCGGGAGACTTATAAAAATTCAAAAATCGGCGACTGGGGAAAAATAATCAACGGCCCTTACGGTACCGCCATGTGGATGGCACAGGAAGCAGAAGAATGGCTGGATGAAAATCTGAACCACTATGCATATGATCCGGAAAAAGCTGTTGAACTTTTGGTCAGAGACGGCTGGATCTATGACGAAAACGGAGATGATTATACAGAAGGGATCCGCTACAGGAAGGTCACAGAAGAAGAAGCAGGTTCTTTTGAGCATATCCGGAAGCTTTCAGACGGTACCCTGCTGATGGGGCTGGAGATCGATTGGGCTTACCCGGGAAACAGTGCTGATGATACAATTACTGATCTGCTTGTCAAAGGAGAACAGACATCTGCGGCAGGGATGAAGCTTAATATACATGACATGACTTTTTCAGAGCTGCTGAATTACTATTATCGCGACGCCTCGAAGGGGGAACAATACGGCATTCCGACTTATGACATGTTCTCCATGAGTTTTTCCTTCGCTCCTCAGTTCGGTATGACCAATCAATTCTCAGAGGATTCAGTTTATAATTTCACCCGTCTTTATGATGAGGAATTGAATCAGCTGTCGATCGATATGACCTCCGGAGTGGAATCCGGAGATGATGAGGCATTTCTGGAAAAATGGAAAGCTTTCATGCTGCGCTGGAATAAGCTTCTGCCGGAACTCCCGCTCTTTTCGGGAACCTATATGACGATCTTTCCGGACTGGCTGGAAGGTTACGAAGAAAACGCCTATTGGGATTTTGACAAGGCAATTTTGTATGCTTCGATCAGGGAGTAGGAGATAGGACGTAGGATATAGGAGATAGGGGGTAAGCGGATGGCGCTTCGCGCCTTTATCTTAGAAGGCCGCGAAGCGGCTTCCTCTTACCTCCATCCACTTTTCACTGACCACTGACCACTGACCACCGGCCACCGATCAACAATCACTGACTACTGATCACCGACCACCGGCCACCGATCAACAATCACTAACTACCGATCACTGACCACCGACCACTTTATAATAAGACCTGAACAAGGAGAGAGAGATGAAAAGGGTTTTGTTATTATTGTTTTACTTAATGCTCACCATGGGCGTTATCTGCGGTGAGAACACGATTGTATCCGCAGCTGATTTTCCTGAGAAATTATCACAGCAATTACCGATAAATCAAAATGATCCGAATGGTCTTCATCCGGACGTCACCATCTCAAAAACAGCTTCAGAGCTGCTGAAAGATCTGTTTACCACCATAGACCTGATGGACGCGGATATCGCGTTTTTACAGAAGGAGATGGAAACGGGACATGTTACCTCTGCCGCGCTGACGCAGATGTACATTGACCGCATCAATTTTTATGACAAACAACTGGGTCTGAATTCCATCATCGCCATCAACCCGAATGCGGTCAATGATGCAAAAGCACTGGATCAGGAGCGGCGTGAAGGTATAGTCAAAGGCCCGCTTCACGGGATTCCGATCGTTGTGAAGGCAAATATCGATATTAAAGGAATGGCCGCCAGTGCCGGATCAAAAGCACTGGAGAATTTTATCGCAGAGGATGATGCCTTTGTGATCCAAAAACTGAAAGAAGCAGGTGCCGTTATCCTTGCCCAGGCAAATATGTCAGAATTTGCAATGATGGCAGTGAGCTCAAGATCCTCACTGGGTGGCATAGTCCATAATGCTTACGACACCAGCAGAACACCAATGGGCTCTTCCGGAGGCACAGCTGTTGCCGTGACAAGCAATTTCGCAGCCGCAGGACTTGGCACGGATACCGGAGGCTCCATCCGGAATCCGTCTTCTGCTGCCAATCTATACGGATTCAAGCCAGGCAAAGGACTCGTTTCCACTAATGGTGTATTCCCACTGGTGACTCCCAGAGATACTGTCGGTCCGATGGCAAGGACAGCGGAAGACATGGCACTCATACTGGAAACGATAGCCGGAACAGATGAAAGAGATGATTACACACAGGAAGCCGATGCGGATTCACTGGTCGGAAATGGTTATACGGACAGCCTGTCCGCAGATGCCTTGAAAGGTATGCGTATCGCCTGGCTGGATTATTCTTTTATCTTTACATATGACGATGGGGAGACCGAGGGTGAGGATGAGAATACCGGGGCAAAGTATTTTGATTCTTCAGTATCATTCGGAACAGAACTGAATCCCGGAAACGAATGGGACAAAAGATTTATCCGGGATAATTCAAAGTCTGCCGGCAAAAAACTGGTGACAATAGAACCAGATCCGAAGATCCGGGCGATGCTTGACAAAAGCCGGAAAACCCTTGAGGATGCCGGTGCTGAGTTAGTAGACCTGTCCGGAATTATTCCGGAAGAAATTCTAAATGGAATTTATTATGGATCCGGAGATAGCTCCACAGAATATGATATAAACAGATTTCTTCATGAAAAGGGGAGCTCCGCTCTATATAAAACCTTGAAAGACATGTACAATGCCAATCCTGATCTGGAGAATCTGAAAATGCTGGTGGATTCTCTCTGTCCGTATCGGGACCAATCAGAGTGTGATCCGGATTCTTATCTGGCGGATTCTTTTGAAAATACCGTGAATCCTTATACAGAAGATATCGGGAAATATAAAAGGGCTCCCTCCTGGCCAAATAACCTGCAGTTCAGAACAGAAATCTCACAAATCCTGGATGAACAAAAAATTGATGCGGTGATGTATCTGAAATTCCGGGATGTTCCTTTGGACCAGATCGAAAGCAATACGAAAGATAACAGTATTTTTGTTTACGATTATTTGTTTGGATCAATACTCGGATTCCCGGATGTTTCGCTGCCCATGGGATTTTCAGATACAGACAGTGATTGTCCGATAGAAATGCCGCTGGCTTTGAACATCTTCTCCACCTTCGGTAATGAGGAGAAGCTCATGAAGATCGCTTACGCTTATGAACAGCAGGCGGGAAAAGACATCAGGAGAATGCCCGCACTCACACCCGCTCTTGCAGATCCGGCCCTGAATGCTTATCTGGAGGAGCTGATCGACAGGGCAAATGCCGTCGATTATTCCCGATACGGCAAGCAGCCGGGGTGTAAAGCGCAGATGATGCTGGATGCCTGCAGCAAAGCACGGAACGTCAACACAAACGATCCGTACGCGGTCTATCAGGCAGCCGAAGCTCTTGCCGCTGCCTATGACGCGGTGATGGAAATTTTGACAAATGATAAGGCGGAAGATCCAGCCTGTCCTGGGAATACAGACGGTCTGGCGTTTTTCCGGATGGAAGGAGATTTGCCCGAGACAGGTATCACGACTGTGAGCACCGGGTTCCTTACGGAAAAGCCCGCATCAGTAAATTACCGTCCGCTGGGCATGGAACTGCTCCTCCCGAGTCTGGGGCTGAAAAGTGAAATCGTTTCGACAACCCCGGAGAACGGTTCTTATCCGATCAAATGGCTTGGGGAACAGACAGGCTGGCTGGAAGGAAGCTCCAAGCCGGGCGAAGGGATCTCTGTTCTGGCTGCACATAACACGCTGAATGCCGAGGAATACGGACCGTTCGCTTTGATCAGTACAATGGAAGAGGGAGACCGCATCTTCCTGCGGCAGGAAGACGGCACACTGAATATTTTTGAGGTATATGCCAACGAGAAGATCGGGGCGCAGGACCGGGAAGCATTGGAAAAAATTGCCGCCTCCTTTGATAATACGCTGACCCTGCTGACCTGCGAGGATGAGCGGATCGAAGGCGGTTACGCTTCCCGCCGCATCGTCGCCGCCAAAATGCTGAGTGAGCGGTAATCACAGATCCGGTGACGCAATCACGTAAGCCAGACTGAAACCGCTTCAAAATGAAACGGTTCCCGAAAGCTCTGAAAAGATATTCCGGGAACCGCTTCGCTTTAAATTATCCAAATAGCATTGTAAAAGGGGCATCCTTTTCCTTTGGCGAATTGTAATCACCTCAAATTCATATCTGAACAGTACGGAATCTGTTCAGATACTCTTCCAGCGTCAAACCCTGTTCCATGATTTCTCTTGCCGTATCTGCGCTGTCTACATAGCGGATATGCCAGGGCTCATAGCCGAATCCGGTGATATGCTCTCTGCCGTCCGGGTAACGCAGGATAAAACCGTAGTCAGCCAGCTTTGCATGGATCTGCGCCCAGATCCCGGGATACATCACCAAATCCTCGTTTAAACCGACGTCTGTCAATTCACCATGCTCATCTTTCAAACGGAGATACAGATCTATCGCAAGTCCGGTGTGATGCTCTGAAAATCCCGGTGCTGCAACTGTTCTCGCCGCACAGTCCGCACCATATCTTCCGGTAAACCGATCCATGAGCTCCTTCTGCGCGGCAGCGCTGCGGTATCCGGAATCCAGTTCGATATAAATTCCGTTGTTTTCCTCAAGATCGGCTTTCAGAAGCTGATAAGCGCTGTAGGCTTTCGATTCCACTTCGACTTCGCCGCCCAGGGAGTTGACAGTTGTCGTTGTCTCGAGTTTATTCTCCCACTTATCCGGCAGCGGGTTCGACTTGTTGACAAGCACCAGATAATTGATCCGGCTGATGTCTTTTCCCATTTCCTCTTCGTCTTCACCCGCAGATGCCACACCGGCAGGAAACGTGACACCGGGACCCTGCGCGTCAATTCTCTTTGCTGGTTTCATATCGGACACTTCCATATTATTATTCTGCTTTATTGCTTACACTTTCTGATGTCATTTTTCAGCACAGGAAAATCCATTGTCTCGATTATTCCAAGGGCTCTGTCCCGCTGATTCTGATTTTACCCGGAATTACAAAATATTCTTCCAATTTACGATATTTATCCCGCTGAAGTCAGGACATTTGGAACTTACAGGAATTATGCTAACATAATAGACTTAATATTTGAACTATTGGGAAAGAATTTGGTCAGGTTCAATAATATATTACTGATTAAAAATGAGCTGCCAGACCTTTCAAATATCGTCTGTTCAGTTCAAAATTATTATAATATTCTAAACAAAAGAGGGGAAAATGTCAGATAAAAAGACAAGAGTCGAACGGGATTCAATCGGGGAGATGAATATTCCTGCCGATGCATATTACGGAGTCCAATCCTTACGTGCGCATGAAAACTTTATGATCACGGGTTACACCATGCGTCCTGAAATGATCAACAGCCTGGCCCAGGTCAAAAAGGCCTGCGCGATCGCCAACCTGAAGGCAGGACAGCTGCCGGAAAATGTCGCGGCTGCCATTGTACAGGCCTGCGATGAAATTCTGGAAGGCAGGCTTCATGAAGAATTCATCGTCGACCCGGTTCAGGGGAGCGCGGGAACTTCCATGAACATGAATGCTAACGAAGTGATCGCAAACCGTGCCATTGAGATCCTTGGCGGACAAAAGGGCGACTACAGCATTGTTCATCCGAACGACCATGTCAATTACGGACAATCCACAAATGACGTTATCCCTACAGCCGGGAAAATCACCATTATCAAATTCGGCAACAACCTCATCAAAGCACTGAATGAACTTTATGACGCGCTGATGCGCAAAGCGGATGAATTCAACGACGTGATCAAGATGGGCCGCACGCAGCTGCAGGACGCGGTACCGGTCCTTCTCGGACAGGAATTCCGCGCCTACGCGACAGCGGTAAAGCGCACCACCGCCAATATCGGTCATGTTCTGGACGACCTTCGTTTTATCAACATGGGCGGCACCGCAATCGGCACAGGGATAAACGCTGACACCTATTTCTTCCAGATCATCGCCCGTGAACTGAGCAAGGTCACCGGAATGGACCTTTACCAGGCCGAAGATGTGATCGACGGTACACAGCATATCGACTGCTTTCCCGCGGTTTCCGGCGCCGTCCGCACCTGCGCGGTCGCCCTTTCAAAAATGTGCAATGACCTGCGTCTGCTTTCCTCCGGTCCCCGCTGCGGTTTCGGAGAAATCAACCTGCCCGCGAAACAGAACGGTTCCTCCATTATGCCCGGCAAGGTCAACCCGGTTATCCCGGAAGTCGTCAACCAGGCCGCATTTCTCTGCATCGGCAACGATGTGACTGTTTCCATGGCTGCCGAAGCCGGTCAGATGGAACTGAACGCATTCGAACCGATCACTTTCTATTGTCTGTTCTCCTCAATGGAAGTCCTGACGAATTCCATTCATACCCTGATCGTCAACTGCATCAACGGGATCACCGCCAATAAAGAACACTGCTACAACATGGTTCACAACAGCGTCGGCATCATCACCACGCTGGTCCCGCACATCGGCTATCAGCATGCCGCCGATATAGCCAAGAAAGCCATCAGGACAGGACAGCCGGTCAGTGATTTGATCCTGCAGGAAAAACTGCTGACAGAGGAAGAGATCAACATCATCCTCGATCCCTGGAACATGACAAAACCGGGCATCTCAGGGGAAGAGCTGCTGGAAAAGTAAGCGGCAGTTACAGCTCTGAAACATCACAAAAATCATCGGGGACTGTTATTTTCCCTGTTTGACACTTACACGTAAAAGGGACAGCCCGGCTGAGACTGTCCCTTTATACTTAATTCATTTTAATGTACGAACGGATTCACCCAAGGGCTCTCTTTGTGGAAGCAGCGTTCGTAACCTCGGCAGAGTTCGTCGCTGCCCAGCCATTCCATGCAGATATCATAGGTATGGAACAGCAGGTACTCCTTTGTTCCATTACTGAGTATTTTATACGCTCCGATTTCATCTTCCGGCAGCGGATCAGGCATGATAATCTCTTCCAACTCTCCGATAGTCAGATCATCCCAGAATATGATAACCGTGATTCCTCCTTTGTTGTTGGGTGAAGCGTTATATGTCAGACCATAATATCTTTCAGACAGAGGCTTTTCAGTGATCACTCCTTTCACATATGGGGGAAGACCTGTGAGTTCAATTTCATAACGTCCCGGACTGAAATCTGGCAAGATTCTGTTGAATTCCACATTTTCAATCGTCTCATTCTTCTCCCCGCCGATAATATGCAGTATCACGTTCCCGCTGGTTACTGATTCAATACCGTAACCTTTGATACTTAGCCCTACTGAAAATGTTGTTTTCTGCACATCATCTGGAATACGGTAACTGCCATTATCCTTTTTGACATGAATTACTTCGATATTAAGGTAGAAAGGTTCCGGCACCGGAGTTTCCGTCGGTGTAGGCATAACCGTCGGCATCTCGGTCGGCGTCATCGTCGGTGTAGGTATAACCGTGGGAATCTCGGTCGGCGTCATCGTCGGCGTCGGCGTATCCGTGGGAATCTCGGTCGGCGTCATCGTCGGTGTCAGCGTGTCCGTGGGAATCTCGGTCGGCGTCATCGTCGGCGTTGGCGTATCCGTGGGAATCTCGGTCGGCGTCATCGTCGGCGTCGGCGTATCCGTGGGGATCTCGGTCGGTGTCTCAGTAGCTGTCGGCGTCGGCGTGTCCGTGGGAATCTCGGTCGGCGTCTCAGTAGCTGTCGGCGTCGGCGTGTCCGTGGGAATCTCGGTCGGCGTCATCGTCGGCGTCGGCGTATCTGTAGGGATCTCGGTCGGTGTCTCAGTAGCTGTCGGTGTCAGCGTGTCCGTGGGGATCTCGGTCGGCGTCATTGTCGGTGTCGGCGTGTCCGTGGGGATCTCGGTCGGCGTCATCGTCGGCGTCGGCGTATCCGTGTGGATCTCGGTCGGCGTCATCGTCGGCGTCGGCGTATCTGTAGGGATCTCGGTCGGTGTCTCAGTAGCTGTCGGCGTCGGCGTATCCGTGGGCGTCTCGGTCGGCGTCATCGTCGGCGTTGGCGTATCCGTGGGAATCTCGGTCGGCGTCATCGTCGGCGTTGGCGTATCCGTGGGGATCTCGGTCGGCGTCATCGTCGGCGTCGGCGTATCTGTGGGCATCACTGGATCATCATTCATGCTCCAGGTCCCACCCATCTTATTGTAATCATAATTAGCTGGAAGTAACAATTTGTTACCTCCTCTTATTTCACCTTTATCCAGTCGAGGAGGAGAAGACGAATCCGGTTTTACATAATACCATTTTTTACCTTCCCTATTAGGAAAAACATCAAATATCCTTTTTTTCAAAGAGTTTTCACCTAACGTCAGAGTCTGTAAATTTCCACAGTTTTTGAAAGTGTCAGTAAAATCACTCACATTGGAAGTGTCCCAATTGCTTATATCAAGGAATGTCAGGGCTTTACAGCCCTGAAACATATAACCCATATCCGTTACATTTGTGGTATCCCAGCCGCTCACATCAAGACCATTCAGAGCATGACATTTAAAAAACATAGCGTTCATATTCGTTACATTAGGGGTGCGCCAACCGCTCACATTTAATGTTGTCAATTCAGAACATCCAAAAAACATGCTTTCCATGTCCGTAACTGAAGAGGTATCCCAACTGCTTACATCAAGGCTCACCAATTGATTACAGTCTTGGAATATTTTACTCATATTCGTTACATTAGTAGTTATCCAACCGCTCACGTCTAATGTTTGGAAGGATTTACTAAATTCTTTACCTAAATTACCAAACATTTCTTTCAGACTTTCAACATGAGAGAGATCCCAACCATGCAGATCCAGCTTTTTAATTCTCAGATTATATATGCCTGAATAATTAAACATTAAGCTTAAATCTTTCCAAGCTGGCGGGATAATCAAATTCGAAAGATCCATCTCTTCAACAAAAGATGCAGGCTCACCAATTTGACGTGGTCCCGCATTAGTAGTCATTCGATCAGCAATAACAACTTTATCTAAAGAACCGTCCGGCTCTACAGCATATACATAACAACTACCGTAGGACATTGTCGGTATTTGGCCGGAAGGGAGATTACTGTAAAACGTTATTGTCCTCTTATTATTTACATTCGTAATTTCCCACCTTACCTCATTATTAGGACAGGTGCCGGCTGTCTGTGTTGTCTGTGCAAATGAATGGCCGAAGATCATCAAAAAAAGGATCATACATACATAGCGGAAATAATTTACAGAGTGTTTCATTTTCCCCCCTGTCTCAGCCGGCTGGGTAGTCTGTGTGCACATATCTGAACAGAAAATATTGCAAATCGGAAAAATTTTATATAATCTTTTCATTTTCTCTCCTCATTTTCTCCGGCTGCCCTGTCCGAACGAAAAGCACCTCATCCCGGAAAGGACTCATTTCATCATTTTTCAGCAATTCTTCAGCACGCGGGGGCCGTACCGACCGCGGTGCCGCTCTATATTCCGGTACCCGCTGAACAGATACCGGTAACCGCAATAAACACAAAATCCGTAACGGGAAAACCCTGAGGCATTCACCGTTATAACACCTGACTGCCATCCATCCCTGCCGCAGCGGTATGGCAGCAGGTATGCTCTTTCTCTATTCATCTCCTATCAAGTCAGTCTAATTATAGTTATTTTTCCAATTATAAAAGGGGAAACCGTCCGCTATTCAAAGCTTAAAAATTTTAATATCTTTAAATTTCTTTACATTAAAGAATTTTCAGACGCGGTTCGGACCAACAATATTTTTGTTTTCCACTAAATATCTACTGTAAAATAACGATATCATATAAATATATTAAATTTTATAAAAAATTAATTTGATAGAATACTTATCGAATTTTACAAAAGCCAAAATTTATTACAAAATAAAGAGCTTTCTGATATATTCTGAGAAAAAAATAAATATTAAAGAATTTTTTTATCTGATGAAAACACAATATATCGAATTTTACAGCAATTTTCAAATTTATCTTAAAATTTTCAAAAAGATGCATTATAATATACCCCCTCAGGAGTTCCCCTTGAGGGGTGTAAGGAGAGAGAAAATGCGAAAAAATGTTATTCTGATGGCATTGATATGCCTCCTTTTTGTTTTCCAGGCAGTTTTTGCTCAAATTGATCCTGATCCGTACAACCGTCCCCAAGCCATAGAAAATTTGGTTTATAACGGTTCCTTTATGGATCTTTATCAAAAAGGCACCAGCCTGTTGGGCGGAGAAAGCTATACTTTCTATTATCGCAAATACGGCAAAATTGAGTGGGTGAAAGACGAGGTCCTGCAGGCAAAATATCCCGGTTATTACACAATCGAATGGAAGGCGGTTCCCGAGGGCGGAAATATTGAAGACCAGCCCCTAAATAGTATCGGGGTAGAAATCAATCAAAAGAAAGGTGGAGAACCTCAGGTCCGCGAAGATTTGGTTTACGATCCGGAAAAACCGGATGATCAGCAATTTCTGATCGACCCTGAACATGACCGCTGACAGAAATGAACCAGCCTGTCGGCGTAAAACCCGGCACATACAAGATCAAATATATTCTCTGGTCTCAGGATACACCTGAAAAAGAACGTCAGGGGTTTGAATTGACCGCGACCATTTCCGGCAAAGAAGAGCCTGTACAAACTCCAACGCCTACACCGACTCCCCGTCCGCAGCCCGGTCCGCAGCCGCGCCCGGACCGCGATCCTTCAGGTCATGTACCGTTCTACTTTATCGGCGATGGATCTGATTTATTCACCGAAGGGTTAAACCTGCCGGCTACCGGTTTCCCGACGCGATTCCATAAGCCGCTTTCAGTCCAGCCGGAAAATATCAGTTATGAAAGCCTTGCCATGCGCATCCAGATCCCTGTGATCGATGTTGATGTTGAGCTGACCGGTGTTCCGGAAATCAATGACACCTGGGCAGTCGAATGGCTTGCTGACAGAGCCGGCTTGCTGAGCCGCTCCGCCATGCCCGGTGAAGGGTATGCCATGGTCGCGGCACACAACCATCTGAACGCTGAAGAGATCGGCCCCTTCGCACTGCTGTTTTCTCTGGAAGAAAACGACCGCATCTTTGTAAACACCCCGGATGGCGGACTCCAGATTTACAGTGTATATGCGAATAAACTTCTTGAACCCGATGACGTGAAAGCCATGGCAGCCATCGCTCAGGAGGAAGAAAATTCTCTGATCCTGGTAACCTGTGAAAACGAAATGGTTGATGGCGGTTATATGAATCGCCGTACGATCTTCGCGAAACCGGTCGCAAGTCTCTGATCCAGAAGTCAGGTAAAAATACTGAGGTGTCGGGGGACACGCGTGAGCTTGCTCAGCGCGTGTCCCCCGACTGAATTAACCGGGACGCGGGGATCACTTCCGCAGGCATCTGACGTTTATTCCGCGTCCCTGCGAAGCACTCCCTCCCGATGGCTTTTCAAAATTTACGGCAGTTCCTTCAATAGAAAGCAAAAAATCTGTGTATCTTTTCAGAGCCGATAACGCGTGACCGCTGTCATATTACATTTACGGTCGTTCCGTAACCGATATTTTCACGCTTCATTTCTCCGCTGATCAACGGTTTTGCCCAGCGGAACAGCCATTTGGCTTTATCACAGGGCATATTGACGCAGCCATGCGACATGGTCATGCCGAAGTTATCATGCCAGTAAGCGCCGTGAAAAGCGACACCGGTTTCCGGAATAAAATAGCAGCACCAGGGCACTCCCGGGAATTCATAAGCTTCAGGATCTGATACCATCTGACCCTCCCCCATATGATGGGAGGGAATTTTATTCTGGATATTGTATTTTCCCTTTGGCGTGGATGTCGGAATAACGCCCTCACGTTTCGTGCTTGGCACACCGGTGGAAACCTTCAGCGTCATAACCGGTTCATCATATTCATAACAGGTCATTGTCTGCATGGCAAGAGAAACCTCGATCCGTTTGTGTTCCATCGGAATTTCCGGCGATATCGGAGAAACCTCCTCCCAGGGAATGATCCTCATATGCTCAGCAGGCACATAATAGTCCAGCGAATCATAATCATAAGTGGAGTCCTTAATGCGGTACCAGGGACGTCCGTCCGGGCCGTTGATCACACCTACGACCCAGTAAACAGACTGATAGTAAAGCATGAAGATATCTTCCCATTTCTGCCCCGTACGATTGACCCGCGCCTGCGAGAAAGGTACGGTTATCTCCGCCAGCCTGCCCGGAAGCGCGGTTGTATTCACAGAGTAATCGACATCATTCAGGTGCGTTTCAACGACCTGCATGTGCGCGGAATGGACGTAGCCACCCCATACCCGGTACCATTTCGGATTATATCCGGGGCCATGCTCTGATTCCACTTCGTAATATACATTCATCAGGTCGTTCCGGAAACGCTGATACAGGATCTGGCTTTCATCCCAGGGCTCTTTGTATATGCTGATATTTTTCGTGGAAACGCGGACAACCTTGCCGGTACCCGGAGTAATGATACGTCCTGATTCCCCCGTTTCCGGAACATCCGTCTGATAAAACGGACGGAAAGCTAAAGCTCCCAAACCTGCAGAAACGTATTTCAGGAAATCCCTTCTGCTGATCTTTGAAGGCATTGAAGGCATCAGAGCACCCACTTCACCAGTTTATTCGCAGTCAGCTCTTTGTAAAGTTCATCCATCTGTTCGCGGGACTGTGCCGTGAACTTTGTCTTGAGTGAACAATACTTTTTGTTTGTGCTGTAAGCTGTATTCAGTTCCTTTTCTTCTACCTCGGGGACATGCTTCTTCAGGATCGTGAAAATCGTATCTTTATATTCAGGAACATTCAGTCCCATGATCGAAATGGGAAATTCACAAGGGAACTTCAGTTCCGCTTTTTCAAACGCATCCTGAGGCGCCGGCGTGGTATTGTCTTCATCGACAACGACATTGATTCCGTTTTTATTCTCTTCTGTCATATCCAACCCCTTTTATATGTACTCTGCCAATCAGCATAAAGCATTTCTGTCAAAATGACTTTTGCTTATGCTATTATTCCGAGACCTTTTTCTCTAATTTAATTGTACCGTATTTCATCGTGCTGAGGGGTCAGGGACGGGGATTTATTATTCACCAGCAAAGGGCGGGCATGGATCTCCGCCGATTATCTTCTCAGCCTGATAGTAAACCGCTGTAACAAGATTCATTTCGAAATCAGGATCTTCACTCAAATCCCGGTCCGTACTGCCTATTACGGGAATGGTGCAAACCGTCAAAGGTTTGCTTTTATCTGCTATTTCCTGTATGACTTCATCACGATAGTGCCATCCGGCGTTGATGTTTCGAAGCAATGTTATATTATCTTTGAAGAACACACAGCACAGTATGCATAATAACAGGGAAATAACAGAAGGAATCATATTGCTTTCGCGGGACCGGTCAGGGATCTTCAGAGAGCTTCCAAGCAGGAAGAAGCAGGAGGCAATAACCAGGAAAATCCAGATGAGAGGAATTGTCAGCACACGGCCGGGTGTGTAATCCATAAAAATATTCATCGTCAGCGAACCTGCCGCCGTGAGCAGCATCATCAGCACCCCTGATAAAAAGGGCAGCAGACGGATCTTTTTCCGCTTAACGCTCAGACCAAAATAAAATGACAGCACTGCCAGGTAAACTACATATTCCAATCTGCTGTAGAAAAACCACCACAGCGTTTCAGCCGTCAGGCGCAGAATCTCCGGGAGCCGGATAAGAAAACGCTCAAAGAAACCTGCTGTACCGGGATCATTGGAGGAAGTAAGATCCCCAGCATACTGTGCACTGGCTGAAAATTTCAATACGAATGCCGTACAAAGGAAACACCATAAGACAAAAAGAAGCTGTATTTTATTACGTTTTCCGTTTCCGGTGATCCAGTTGATCAGGAGTATTCCCACCGAAAAGCTGCAGACAGAGGCAGTGATAAGCTCTGAACATCCGCAGGCACAGGTAATAGCGATCAGTGTCAGAATAATATGAGATTTTCCGCGTGCCGAATCCAGGAACAACGCCAGGATAAGAATTGCCAAAGTGATCCCGACGCCATAGATAAAGGTCCCTCCAGCCCAAAACCACACTTCCCAGATTTTCGGGGACACGAATAAAGCCGCAAGCATCAGAATTGCCCCGCCGACAGCAGACCGGATAAAAGAATGCTGCGCACAGCAGTAAGACAGCAGCACATGGCAAAGATATATACACGCAGCGCAAAGACAAATGAGATCGATCAGCAATGCAAAATGAATATATGTTTCCGGTGGGAAAAAGGCATACATTGATTTCAGGAGCAAATTGAAATAACGTCCGTTGATGACTGTAAATTCATGGACCAGGAACCTGGGAAACCCATAGTGCTGTGAATCAAAAATTTCCCAATAATCATCCCGGCGGATCACCTGCTGGAAACAGATATCAGCCAATAAAAGCAGGATCACAGCAAGAGAAAATATGATCACTGCTTTTGTCAGTTTTTTCCTTCCGGAGATTGCTCTCAGCAGGAAAAAAATAATGATTCCGGCCAATAAAATAATCAGTATGTAGGCTGCGGCCTGCACAGTACCGCTTCTTCCGGCAAAGGTATAACCGAAAACAGATAATATCTTATCCAAACCCTGTGTTATTGCATCCTGCAGCAGCCAGAAAAAGCCCAGTGAAAGACTTACCGAGAGCAGGGCTGTTATAAAAGTTTCTGCAAACATTACGCTGATACGCCTGTCTTGTGGATGATAATTTTTTCAAAGGAAATCATGATGGATCCCCATACCTGTTTTGGAAATTTCGCCGTAATACGTGTCTCCGTCACCCGGATCCAAATGATCAACGGTTTCCTGATATTAAAATACCCAAATGGCTAAAAAAGGCTGCGAAGTCAGATCCGCAGCCTTTCACAAAATTTATATTATTTTACAATATTGATCAGCTTCTTTGGTACGATGATGATCTTTTTCGGCTCCCTGCCTTCCATCGCGGCAATCACCGCCGGACGTGCCAGGACTTCAGCTTTCGCTTCATCATCACTGACTGCTGCGGGAAGATCCACGCGGTCGCGCAGCTTTCCGTTTACCTGAACAACATAGGTCACTACGTCATCCTTTGCCGCAGCCGCATCAACTTCCGGCCAGGGCTGTGTATGGATAGAATAGGGCTGGCCAAGCTGTTCCCAGATTTCTTCGGTAATGTGAGGAGCGACCGGCGCCATCATACGCAGATAAATGCTCGCTGCCTCATCCCACTCTTTGGAGCCCATTGCACCGGCAGACTTGGCTTTTCCGAGATCATTCAGCAGTTCCATCAGTCCGGAAACGACTGTATTGAACTGGAAGGCTTCCATATCCCGTGTAACGGCGTTGATGGTCTGATGGACCTTACGGCGCATGGTTTTCAATGTTTCTTTGTCCGCGCAGTTCATCTTTTCGGCAGGTTCAAGGAACATCGTCCAGACACGTCTTACCCAGCGGGCGGAACCTTCAATACCCTTGCTGTCCCACGGTGCCCCCATCTCCCAGCGGGCAAAGAACATCAGATAAGCTCGGACGGTATCCGCGCCATAGCGTGCTACCAGCGCGTCCGGGTCGACCACATTTCCGCGGCTCTTGGACATCTTTTGCTGATCCTCACCAAGGACCATGCCCTGGTTGCGCAGCTTGAGCATCGGCTCATTGCCTTTGGTGATACCCAGGTCTCTGCATGCCTTATGGAAGAAACGGGTATAAATAAGGTGCATCGTCGCATGTTCAATGCCGCCGGTGTAAACGTCGACCGGCATCCAGTAGTCATATTCCTTTCTGTCGAAGGGATACGTGTCAAAATAAGGGCTCAGATATCCCAGATGATACCAGCTGGAGCACATGAATGTATCCATGGTATCGGTGTCACGTTCCGCATCCGCTCCGCAGACAGGACATTTCACATTTTTCCAGGTAGGATGCAGCTTCAGCGGGCTTTCTCCTGTAGGCTTCCATTCAACATCATCCGGCAGCAGCACAGGCAGCTGATCTTCCGGCACCGGAACAGCACCGCAGTGCGGGCAGTGGATGATCGGGATCGGGGCTCCCCAATAACGCTGACGGGAAACCAGCCAGTCACGAAGGCGATAGGTTGTCGTTTTATGTCCGATGCCTTTTTCTTCGAGCCATTCACAAACCTTATCGAAGGCAACATCACCCGGAACTCCGCTCATCGGTCCCGAATTGACGATCGTACCATGGGCAGCCGCGGCCTGAGTCATTGTGGCACCATCCGGCAGTTCTTCACCATCCGGATGAACGACCACGATCACATCCAGACCGAACTTGCGGGCAAATTCAAAGTCACGCTGATCATGCGCGGGGACAGCCATGATGGCACCGGTTCCATAGCCCATCAGCACATAATCACTGATCCAGATCGGGATCTTTTTATCATTTACCGGGTTGATCGCATAACGCCCGGAAAATACGCCGGTCTTTTCACGGTCCGCGGCAGAGCGTTCGATTTCTGAGGAGCGGGCGGCATTTTCCACATACGCGGCAATTTCCGGATGATCTCCTTCAGCGAGAATTTCCCTGACCATCGGATGTTCCGGTGCAATGACCATGAATGTCACGCCCCAGAGCGTATCCGGCCGTGTTGTGAAGACCTCCAGATCCTCGCCATTCTCAAGTCTGAAATGTACGGAAGCACCTTCTGATCTTCCGATCCAGTTCGTCTGCAGTGTCCGCACACGTTCCGGCCAGTCAATGCCGTCAAAATTCAGCAGCTCTTCTGCATATTTTGTGATGCGGAAATACCACTGGTTCAGATCTTTTTTGATGACCGGTGTGCCGCAGCGTTCACAATGACGGTCTTCGCCCCAAACCTGTTCACGGGCCAGTGTGGTGTTGCAGGTAGGGCACCAGTCCACCGCGGAATACTTCTGATAAGCCAGATCATTTTTGAAAAACTGCAGGAAGAACCACTGTGTCCAGCGATAGTATTCCGGTTTTGCGGAAATGATCTCGCGTCGCCAGTCAAACATGGACCCCATAGACTTCAGCTGGTCCCGCATATGGTCGATGTTGGAGAAAGTCCAGGAAGCCGGATGAATATTATTCTTGATCGCGGCATTTTCAGCCGGCAGGCCAAATGCA
>CACYHU010000036.1 GCA_902774215.1 uncultured Chloroflexota bacterium | reverse complement strand
GGAGATATCTGCCAGAGCGGCGGAAATGCGCAAACTCATCCCGGCAGGGCATCTGCACATCCCGGGACGCATCTACCCGCCGATACCCATCCCGGAAGAACAGCCGGTTCCGGATGCACCGTTGCCCTACAGGCTTTACAAGGAAGCACCGGTAGAGGCACTGAGGTTCGACACGGATCTGGATGAGTTCGTACTCAAACCGGGATACGTGAGTCCGGACGGTCTGATCGATGAACATTCAGTCGTATGGGACCGGGCGAACCATCAGGTGATCATGAAACTCCGCGGAGGAGAACCGGTCATCTGGCCGGAGTGGAAAGCCACCTGGGCGGGCGATCTCCCGGAAGAGGACAGCCTGGCCTGGGAATACATCAGAAGGCAGGGCCGGCAAATGCGGGAGGACCGGGTGATTCACCTCTTCGAACGCAGCTCCTACGAAGATGAAGAGCCGCTGCCGGATATTACTCAATAATTTATCAAATAACAACAAAAAGCCGGAGTCCGGAGGGATTTCGGTTTTAAATTTTTTAATCTTTCCGTATGGTTCCGACCGGCTGCAATTTCACATAGGAAATCGGAAACAATTTGTAACAATGCAAAGTATAATATGAGTATGGATAAAATATCATTTGTAATACTTACCTGGAATTCTGAAAAAGTCATTAAAGATTGTTTGAATTCATTAACCGGTATTAATGAGCAAAAGATTGAAGTGATTCTAATTGACAATGGGTCTGAAGATAATACAGTAAGTATTATAAACAAATTCAAAGCAGAAAATCCGGATATCTTGTCGAAAATAATTTTGCTTGAAAAAAATTATGGTACTACCATTAGCCGCAATATGGGCATACGTGAAATATCCGACGATACAAATTTTGTTTGCATTCTTGATTCGGATACCATAATAAATCAGGATGCCATGAGCGAATTGATCCGGGTCTTGCAATCTGATCCGCAGAATGCGATAGCCGGACCGCATATGGTTAACCTGGATGGAGTGGAACAGGTGACGGCAAAGTGCATCCCGACAGCTATGCTGAAATTTTGTAAAGCCTTTCCGGTAAGAGGGATACAAAAAATCGGAGAACAAAAAGAGCGGTATGATTTTTCTGATAAGCAGCGAAGTTATCCTGTCGGCTATTTGATTTCTGCCTGCTGGATGATCAGGCGCTCCGCAATAAAAAAAATAGGTCTGCTCGATGAAAAAATATTTTATTCCCCTGAAGATGTGGAATACTGTGTACGCGCCTGGAAAAACGGTATGCGTGTAGTTTATTGCCCAAATGCCCATATTATTCATGCAACACAGCGAATATCCAAAAAAAAGCTGATCAGCCGGCATAATTGGGAACATGTCAAAGGATTGTTATATTTCTTTAGAAAATATAATTTGTTTATTACTTCAAAAAGTATTAATTGCAGATAAATGGATTATTCAGTAACTGATGAAAGAGGATTAAATGCTTAAATACGAAAAGAAATCGGTTGATTGGTTGATAGAAAAGAAAAATATTATATTTTTTGTATTTATATCTGCTTTTTCAATTTTTATTCGTTTATTCGGGCTGAAACATATTTCTTTTGATATGGAATACTATCTGATACCATGGTTTGAAGAAATTATGTCTTTAGGGAAAATCAAGGCACTTTCAGCTCAGGTTGGTAATTATAATATTATTTATCAGACAATTATTGCTCTTATAACTTATTTACCGGTTTCGCCTGTTTACAGTTATAAATTCATATCGATATTTTTCGATTTTTTATTAGCGTTTTCTTCTGCACTGTTAGTTGTGAGAATTATAGAACCCGGTGACAAAATTTTCAGTCTGAAATTCAACATTGTTTACTCAATTGTTCTATGTATTCCAACCATAATACTCAATTCTTCAATATGGGGGCAATGTGATTCCATATATACTTGTATGGTTATTCTCGCTTTGCTGTTTCTGTTTGAAAAAAAGTATGTAAAAGCATTCCTTCTTTTGGGTTTAGGGTTTGCATTTAAGCTGCAGACTGTTTTTATTTTGCCGTTTTTTATTGCAATTTATTTATATCGAAGAGATTTTTCTTTTATTTTTTTTCTTTTTTCAATTTTCATCTTCTGGTTAACCGGATTGCCGGGTTTTATTCAGGGCAGAAGTATATCGGCGCCCTTTGAAATTTACTTATCTCAGGCATATGAAATGCCGGGTATGTGGTTTGGTTATCCAAGTTTTTGGATGATAATTGGAGATGATTATACGTTTTTAGGTAAAATCGCAGTTTTATTCGTCGTGATCTTATGTGGATTAGCTTTTTACTGCATTATAAGTAATATTAAAAATGTGGATTCAGCGGAATCATTTCTAAATACAGCCGCATGGTTTGTGTGGACATGTGTATTATTTCTGCCGAAAATGCGTGACAGATACTCATATATGCTTGATGTTATTCTGATTTTGCTGACCTTTATAAACTATAAATATATTTATTTTTCTTCAGGTGCTTTATTATTATCAATGATTTCATATGGCAAAGCTTTATATGTGAATCCACAATATCTGCCAAAATCTGCTGCTGTAACAAATCTGATATTATATATTTTGTTTTCCGTTTATATAATAAAAAAAGAAACAAATAAAAATTTCGGAGAGGTATTTTTAACTCTGAAAATCTGAATCATTATAATAATTGGTTTAATGACAGAATATTCAGATAGTTGCTTTTATAAAAATAGATTTGAAATTTTAAGGATTTGAAGTAAAATTTTAAATAAAATATTCAGGAGAGAGATGATGAGTGAATTTGAACCGGGCAGCATGGAAGTGATTTGCGGATCAATGTTTTGCGGCAAAACAGAAGAATTGATCCGGAGGCTGCGCCGTGCGATCATCGCACGTAAGAAGGTACAGGTATTCAAACCGGCAATAGACAATCGTTATGTGGTTGAAAAAGTTCATTCTCATGCCGGTATCGAAATAGATGCGATCCCGATTGATGACATATCAGATATCTATAAATATTTAGAAGATGACACCAATGTGATTGGAATTGATGAAGCACAGTTCTTCTCAGAAAAAATCGTAGAGATCGGTGAAGATCTTGTTAACCGCGGTATTCGTGTGATTTTTGCAGGTCTTGATACTGATTTTCGCGGTGAACCGTTCGGCTCCATGCCTCTTTTGATGGCACGGGCTGAACGTGTAGATAAATTGCATGCTATATGTATGGTTTGCGGCGGCTCTGCATCCAGAACACAGCGTCTTGTTGATGGCAGGCCTGCCAATTATGATGATCCGCTCGTGATTGTCGGTACGTCGGAGATGTATGAAGCTCGATGCCGGAAGCATCATGAGGTTCCCGGCAGGAAAAAATAGAAAAGGTGGCTGAATGTATTCCTATAAAGATGTCCTTGCTGAAGTTTTGATTGATGAGAAAACCCTGCAAAACAGGATTCAGGAGCTTGCCGGACAAATCTCAAAAGATTATGAAGGTAAAGAACTCGTTTTGGTTTGTTTCCTTCGGGGCGGCGTCGTGTTCCTGGTAGATCTTATGCGTAAAATTACGATCCCGCACAGCATTGAGTTCATGGCAATATCATCTTACGGCGTAGGAAAACGGGAATCGAGCGGTCATGTGCGTGTAGACTTTGATCTGAAGACAGATATCCGCGGTAAAGATGTTCTGATCATAGAAGATATCATTGACAGCGGAAACACACTTCATGAAGCGCTTCCATTGATTCAGGCAAAAGGTCCAAACAGTGTCGAGATTTGTACGCTTCTGAATAAATACAGCCGTAGGGAAGTGGACGTACCGCTGCGATACTGCGGTTTCGATATTGAAGATAAGTTTGTTTACGGTTATGGACTTGATCTTGATGATTATTTCCGGAATCTTCCGTTTATCGGGGTCGTTGATATTGAAAAATTGAAAAAAGTCCAGGCAGAAAAATTATGATCATTCCAGATTTTGTGTCCGAGTACCAAAAATTATTTAATGCGATCCGTAAGGTCGTGCCGTCCAGTATGAAGTTCTATCTGGTTGGCGGAGCTGTTCGGGATATTTTGCTTGGGCGCAAGATCCGGGATTTCGATTTTTGTGTGGAGGGTTTGGTCCGCCCGATCGGGAAACATATTGCCAATGAACTTGGCGGCGCTTATTATGTTTTAGATGACGAACGGGAAATGGTTCGGATTATCATCGATGATGATCAGATGGGGCAGTTTGATATAGATATAGCTCAATTTAGCGGAGACGGCATAGAGGATGATCTGCGGGGCAGAGACTTCACATTGAATGCTATGGCGATCGAAATTTCCGAGCCGCCTCTGTTTTTTGATCCTTTGAATGGATATGAGGATCTGCAGCAGAGAAATCTGAGAATGTGCAGTCAGGACAGTCTGATAAATGACCCGATGCGGGCTCTGCGGGCAATTCGGATGAGTCTCGAGTTTGATTTGACTATGGATGAGACTGGAGCGCTATCGGGATGAGATGTTTAAAATCATTCGTTTGTATCAAAACGGAAAAGCCTTTCAATTATATGAGAAATTCGGCTTTTTGGATCATCTTTTTCCGGATTGTAATCCATCAGGTAAAACGATCGATACAAATTGGATCGAAAATACGGATCGGTTCGCTTTATTGTTGACTGTAAAAAATTATTCGAATGAAGTACAGGATGATTTTTCAGCCTTTGCTGCCTCAAGACTGGGTAATTTCCGTGAAGCACTGCGAGCTTTCTTTGATAAAACGATAGCTCTTTATCATACCAGGCGTATGCTTACTGTATTTGCGGCTATTGCAAGAACGCTGACTGATGACAGAAATGTTGCTGAAAAATGGGAGATGAACTTTGCGGATTCTGCTGTTGGATCATTTGATCATCTGCGTACGAATGCGAACACTGCATCTTACAATGATGTGGATATATATCGCTTTTTCAGGCAATTCAAAGAGGGCGGAATTGCGGGATTGATATTGTTTCTTTCTTATGAATTCGAAGATCAGAATGTTCCTCAGGCATATAAAAACTGGTGCGAAAAAGTCGTTTTTGTCCAGGATTTTATATCAGCTTATTTTACTAGATTTATGGACGTCATTGCCCCGAAACCATTGCTGAGCGGACATGATATACAGGAATTGCTCAATGTACCTGCCGGACCGATAATTGGATTTGTTAAAAATGCATTAATTGAAGCTCAGATCAGAGGTTCTGTCAAAACAACTGACGAGGCAGATTCATTTGTCCGGCAATATGCTAAATATAGCGTTTAGATATAATCAAATGGTGGCCTTTCGGTAACGGGGAGAATTGGAACCGAAAGTTGAAAAAGAGAGAAGGAGAGAGAACCATGAATTATAAAAAGTTACTGATAATTATACTGTGTCTGGTTATTTTTGCAATTGTTTTTTCCGCCTGTTCCACAAGAACCAGTGACAGCGGATACAGTTTGAAAACGGTTGGAAACCGTATCGATTCCAATATTTATGTTTTGAATGTAACGATGCTGGACGATCCTCACAGCAATAAGAATATTGGCGGTGAGGGCGTAGCAAGGCAATACAGTGATATTTACGGATTCGGCAACTCCCGTATATGGCAGGATGGGAAAGGGCTTGTTTCTGTACATGTCAATTCGATTTCACCATCCCTGAATTACATTTCAGCCGGTATGGATATCGTATTGAAGACTACAGACCTTAAAATCATGGCAATCGCTCCGGGTTATTCATTTGAAGTACGCTGCCGAAATGATTATGAACCTGTAGCATCTCTTCAAAACAATGAAATTTCTTCTGAAAAATACGATACCTACGAACTGGATTATTGTCGAATGACCAATCCAAAAATTATTCTTACGGGAGAAAACTAATTTTGGACAAAATAATCATCCGAGACCTTTTGGCAAGAGGCCCGATCGGTATCTCTGATATTGAACGGAAAATGCCGCAGGATATACTGGTTAATGCTGTGCTTTTCACAGACACTCGGAAAGCCGCGGAAACGGATTCAATTGAGGATTGTGTTAACTACAGTACAATAACAAAAAGCATACTCGAGATGGTGAAAGAAAACCGTCGGAAAACGGTCGAAGCTTTAGCTCAGGATATAGCGGATTTATGCCTGAAGCATGATTTGGTCAGCAAAGTGCTTATTCGTGTAGAAAAGACGTCTGCTGTTCGTTTTACTAATTCGGTTGGTGTGGAGATCGAAAGGTCAAAATGAAGAAAACGATTGCGGTAATATTTCTCTGTTTGTTTGTGAGTGGCTGCAGTGCTCTGAGTGACAGAGGAATTGTACTTGCGCCAACACCGGACATCGAGAAAACAATTTACTGGGCAGTGGACGATGCTGTTATGGCAGCTTCTACACAGTTGGTGTATGAAATGAGAAAAGAAATCAGTACATTGATCCCTGCAACTTCTACACCGACCAGTACATATGTAGTGCCGATTGAGCAGACTGCTACGATGACATCTATATGGCAGGGACAGCATAAAAATGAAGAACCGGTTATTACGATTACACCTGAAAATTGTATAAACCGTGTGAAATTCGTTGAAGATATTACTATACCAGACGACAGCATTGTTGCTGCCGCAAAGCCTTTTACAAAAACCTGGAAACTGAGGAATGTGGGGACCTGTGTCTGGACTGATCAATATAGTTTTGATTTTGTCGATGGTGATTTGATGGGTGCAAATACCAGTATTCCACTTCCGAAAGATACGATGGTTCTGCCGAACGGGACAATTGATGTTTCTGTCTATATGACAGCTCCGGAAAAAAGCGGACGTTATCAGGGAAATTGGAAGTTCAAAACTCCCTGGGGAACTCTTTTCGGCACTGGTGAGAATGGTGAAGATTCAGTATGGCTGAAGATTATTGTGAGGTGATTATGAGTAAAATGATAATTCTAATTTGTTTTATGCTTTTGCTGACCGGATGTGTTACCACTCCGGAAAAGGTTAGCATAGATTCAACAATTGAAGCTGCTGTCAGTTCTGCAGTCGGAACTGCAATGGCTCCATATGAATCCCGCTATGATCGATTTATTACAAAAGAGGATTTGGATAGTTTCCAGAATGAACAGTATGCTCAAATTAAAAACCTGATCATTGATCAAATGGAACTTTACAAATCGGAAGTCTTTGAAAATCCCATCATGACAGTCACACCTGAAAAATCAGAAAGCTCAGTCTATGAATATGTCGGAAGTACGCTTGTACCGACAAGTACAGTTCAAAAATATAAAAATGATGCAACCTGTGTCGACCGTTTCACTTATGTCAGTGATATGACAATTCCTGATGGAATGATCATTACGCCATATACGAATTTCACGAAATCATGGTATATTACCAATTCCGGTGACTGTACATGGAACAGTAATTATAAACTTGTTTATAATTCCGGTGCTGAAGTCGGAAAGGCAAAATCTTTTCCTATTCTTGAGCCGGGTCATTTTATTCAGCCCGGTGAATCTTTAATTGTATCAGCTGATTTAGCTGCTCCCAATAATTTGAATAATACTTTTACTACCTATTGGGCTCTTGAATCTGACAGAGGAGAAATATTTGGAGCCGGAGATGCGAAAAATGTGTTTCTTTCATCCAGTTTCACAATTTCTGACTCCTTTAATGTTGCACAAAACTTTAATAGCCTTGTCTGTTCAGATGATGAAGGATATATAACCTGCGGAGCATCTAATCAGTCATCCGGACGTGGTGTGGTTTATTATGATGATACACCTACACTCGAAAGCGGACGTTCCGGAAATCCTGCAATCGTGGCTGGTCCGCCTGTTGGAAAAGAAAACAGTACCGTTCGTTTCGAATTCGGTCCTCTTCGCTTCCCCCGCAGATCCTGGTTTTATACAAATTTCTGCTGCCGTCCCATGACTCCACATTGTGATGTAATGGTCCGATTGTATACCAAGGAGAGAGGATATGATTGGGTGCTTAGGGAAGAAATGCGGGAATGGAATGACGGTTTTATGAATGAATGGAAATTAAATTGGGATGATCTTGGAATATTTGATCAGGAATACTTCTTTGCAATAGAAGTCACTTCAAATGGCGGTGCAACAGAGGAAGATCTGATTATGTTCTCAAATTTCAGGATATACTGATTGATGTATATAGGAGAATTTATTACAGCAGATAAAATTTATAATAAAAAAATGGCAAATCATTGTTGTTTTGCCATTTTTTTATTCATTTTCCTGTTTTTTATTACGACCTCTGAAAGCCAGGGCGTCAGTGCTTATGATTTGATTAATCTGATCAATGGGATGCGGTCTGCTAACGGTTTAGGCGCTCTTTCTGTTGATTCAGCATTAATGGCATGCGCACAGTCTACTGCAGAGACAATGGCGGCATCAAATATGACCTGGCATATAGGTAATGTTGCCGGCAGGGCATCATCCTTTGGATATAATAACTACAATACCTGTTTTGCTACGGAAAATTTTACGATGGGACCGGCTTCAATGTCGATTTCTGAAGTCGCAGCTTCCTGGGCTGATGCAACACATATGATTCCTGCTACAAGCTCAAGCTATTGCCATATTGGCGCTGGCGTTGCATCTGCAGGAAATGGACTTGTGTATTATGTCGTACAAGCTGCATATCCGGCTGGATCTAATGGCTGCGGATATGCAAAAGGTATCGGCAGCGGATCTGCAGGTAATTCCGGAAACTCAGTCGGAGGTTCAGCATCTTATATACAGGCAGTCGTTACTTCAACTCCAAATGAAAATGGTTCATTAATTCATACGGTTCAGGAGGGACAATCACTGTGGGCAATATCGCAGGCATATGATGTATCAATAGAAGATATTCAGGCCTGGAATAAAATGTATAATTCTACGGCGTTGAGTTTGGGTCAGGAACTGTATATCCCTTCGAAAGATGAAGCTGGGCATACGCCGACTCCGGAAGCAGCACTTACTGTTTTTCCCACCGCTGACAGCAGGGGAAGGTTCTTCCATATTGTAAGTGAGGGTGATACACTTTGGTCTATATCCGAACTATGGAATGTACCTTTAAATTCTATTTATCAGGCTAATGGAATGAATTCGGAATCTTCTATTGGCTTAGGCTGGGAAATCGCTATTCCTGTTACAGCAACACTGACACCATTGCCTACGGACACTCCAACAATTACTCCTTCTCCTACCGAAACCCAAACTCCCACATTGACTTTGGCTGCCAATGAAAATGAAACAGAAATTTCTGTAATTCAATCAAATCATGAAAGCCTTTTGCATACTCCGGAATCCAATGCAAAAACTTTTATTTTTGCCGGAATAATGTTTACAATCATAATCGCTGGAACAATATTTATTATAAACATTATCTGGAAGAAAAAATAAAGGGGAGTTTATTTTCCCCTTTATGTATCTGTTTATCTGAAACTTGATTCAGATATCATTGCCTCAAGATGCCGGGTCGTTAGTGCTTTTGGTCTTTCGATTGGTTTTCCCAATGCTCTCGCCCAAACAACGTGGGCAGTGAATCCCATAATTCGGCTTGTTCCGAAAAGAACTGTATAAAAATCAGTTTCTTTTATTCCATAATGCTGCTGCAGTGTCCCGGTTATTGCATCAACATTAGGCCATGGATTGGATACTTTTCCGGTTGCTTTCAAAATATCAGGAACAACTTCAAAAACATTCATAGCTGTACGGAACAGGTCATCATCCGGCAGATTCTTTTTGGCGAAGTTCATTTGGGCAGTAAAACGAGGATCAATACAGCGTAAAACAGCATGACCGTATCCTGGTATTACCCGACCTTCCGAAAGCGTCTTTTCCACATATTCACGAATCTGTGAAGTTGTTGGAACACCTTTATACTGGTGATATAAACCAAGCAGCCAGTTGCAGCATTCCTGATTTGCAAGGCCATGTAATGGTCCGGAAAGGCCATTTAGCCCGGCTGAACATGACAGGTAAATATCTGAAAGAGCTGATCCGACTAAGTGCGCTGTATGAGCGCTGACGTTGGCATTTTCATGGTCCATATGGAGCAGCATGAACAGGCGCATCAGTTCTGCATATGCGGGATCATCATTACCCAGCATATGTGCGAAATTCGCGGCAAGATCCAGATTTTCATCAGCAGGAATTTGTTCGTGCAGTCAGATCCAAACTGTCATCCAGCATAACATGCCAATATTGATCTTTTGACATACCATTTGCATAAGCCTGATAAAACTTAGATTGGCTCGACATGGATAAAATTGCTGCTGAAAACATAGACATTGGAGAAGCAGTTTCCGGAAATGCATCAATAACGTTATAAACGTATTGAGGAACCTGGGCTCTTGCTTTCCATTCATTTTCGACATTCATTGCCTTCGCGTAGGTCGGTATTTCATTTCCCATAAGAAGATAATAAATTGCACCGGTTATCGGATAACGGGAACCCTCTATTCTGGGAAGCAGATTCAGTACCTCGTTAATTGTATAGGATCGGTAACGAAGACCGCTGCTTGGATCGACATAAGAAATATCGCTGATTTGGATCGGTACACCTCGAATACCGCTGCAGATTTGTGCAACAGTTACATTTGAAATCACATAATCGCCATGTTCTTTTATCAGGCGATTCATCCGTTCCTGCCAAATCATAACATTCGCTTCAATCCGATCTTCAATAATCATTATTACCTGCCTTATCTGAGCTCCGGCATATAACCAAGCTCACGTGAAATTTTTTCTACATTCTGTACAAGTATTTTTGAATATGCATCAAGGATATCTTGATCTAAGAAACGTTGTGTCGGTGCGGAAATTGAAATTGAACCTATAGGTATCCCTTTTTCATTCATGATTGGCGCTCCGATTCCTGAAGCGTCGCTTTCCCACTCACCATGACTGACGGCAAATCCAAGACAGCGGATTGTTTCCAGTTCGCTTGCTAATTGAGTGAAAAACTCTTCAGAATTCTGATATTTCGGCAGAGATTTCGCATATTCAAAAACCGCTTCAATTTCATTTTGATCTCGAAAAGCCAAAATGGATTTACCACCTGACCCGGTAAATATTTTTATACGAGTACCGATAGGTTCAGCGACCCGCACAGTTTTACGGCTTTCTATACGTTCAACACAAATCCGATCAAACTCTTCCGCTATGTAAAGTGTAACAGTTTCATTCGTTTGTTTATAGATTTGTTCCATAAATGGGTAGGCTTTCTTACGTAAATCTGAAGATGTAGTATAAACATCTGCCCAGCGGATTACGCGGCCTCCAAGTGAATAAGTTCTTGTATCAGCGTTTTGGATCAATATTCCTTCATCCCGCAGTTCTCCAAGTAATCTGCCGCATGAACTTGGTGAGATATTTAAAAGCCGGGCAGCTTCACGAACGCCCAGTTCCGGTTTTTCTACAGTGAAACAATCTAAAAGAGAAAAAATGCGGTTTATATATTGATGTTCAACTGACCCCATAAAATGTCCCGTAAAATGACACACTGTCCTATAAATTGATACATATAATTATACGCTATTTTTTTCTGTATCAATTATTTATAAATAAAAAGTGATAAAACAAAATACGGTACAAAGGACGAATCTCCGCATATTTATACCTGTGAAACATTTGAAACTATTCTCCCATAAAACCTTATATGACACTTGGATTGATATCATCGTTGCCCTGTGGTGAACTCAAACAGAAGCTTACTCATAGAAACAATGATATAAAAATCAGTTAATCAAATGTTTTAAGGAGCGGTTTGTTTTTTCCCGACTTAATCGGCTTGCTTGCACTTTTTAGTCAATGTATACAGAATCAGCGGGATATACACAGCGGAATCCACGATTAAAACCGGATGATGTAGGTCCATGATCAAAATATGTGTCAATTTTCCCATCAGAGAAAGAATCATTATCTCCGCCACCTTTTAATAATTTGTTGTCATTATCCTCATAAATTTCGTCAAGAACCCATTCCCGAACATTACCTGTCATATCCAAAATACCATAAGGACTGGCTCCCTTAGGAAGCCATCCGGCAGGGGTAAGCATTTGATAAAAACCATCAAGGTTTGCATTTGATAAATTTGGTAAACTTACCCCCCATGGATAATCAAACCCATAATCTAATCCTGCAGATAAACTCCATTGATAATTTGTGGGAAGATCTCCTCCATAAGCATTACAATAGGTTCTGGCATCAAACCAATTTACAAAAGTAACAGGGAAAATTTCATAAAATTTTTCAAGATAAAAATTCGTGTAGTTGTATCTATAATGCTGAAAAGTACATTTTCCTGACTGTAAACATCTTTTGTAATCTTTGATTGTAACCGGTATTTGATCAATGTAGAATGGCTGAATGTAATCATTTCCTTTGATCAGCACAGTAATCCTGTCATTATTTATTTTTGTAATTTGTCCTAATTTCTCAGGAAGATTTTTCCCCCATAAAATGTATGGCCTTAATTCACGATATGGTGAGGATAAAAAAATACATGCGGAAAAAAATAAAAAGCTAAAAATTACGATGATAAAAATAGATTTTTTTGTCATAACATAAAGTATAACAGATATTAGAAATTTCTATTCATTAAATATTTTTTTATACTTTTGATCAAGTTCTTCATTTGAAAGATGCGTGTAGCGTTGTGTGACAGTTACGCTTGAATGTCTTGCAAATTCCTGAGCAACTTTCATATTTCCGGTTTTTTTTAGCACATTAGTTACAAAATAATGACGGAATGAATGCGGTGTAATAGTACCGACAGCATCTTTTCCCAAACATTCTTCGACCCTTTCTGAAACAATCAGTCTTCCTGTTTTTGTTGTTATTGGTAATATTTTGTGTCCTGATCCTTTATCATGTCTTGCAAATACAGGAAGAACGGAAAGCATGGATCCCGTAGATCCGTCCAAAATTGCTCTTTCATTTAAATAATTTTTCATTAAATTTAGAGAACGGTCGGAAAACCGTATGACAGCTTCCTTATTACCTTTTCCAATGATCAAAGCTTTTCCTGAAAACCAATCTATTGTTCCTCTTCGCAGATTGCAGGCTTCATGAATACGTAATCCGGTGTCAGCAAGCGTTATGAGAAAAGCAGCATCACGAAGATTTATCAGATGATCATTTTTTGTTTCGGCTGTTAAAAACGGAATTGTATTAATCGCATAATCAATAACCGATTGTATGTCATGTTCTGGAAATTGCGGCAGTCTTATTCCTGGTTTTCTCGTTCGGTTTTTTATCAACAGCTTTGTTTGAAAAAGATTGAAACTTTTAATCTCCTCAGCTGCAAGAAATTCATAAAAGTTTTTTGCAACATTTATATATAAACTCTCGGTCGAAGGCGAATATGCTTTCAGATATCTGGCATAATCATTGAATATTTTCTCAGATAAGAGATCAATGGATCCGGAAGGATCGATTCCATTTTCCTCAAGCATTTCTTTAAAAGCATTCATTGCGTGCCTATAAGTTTTTTCCGTGTTCTCAGATCGTGATAAGCTGATGTTTTCAAGAAACATTGTGATTGATTGAGTAATTGAAATATTGTTATTTTCTTTCATAAAAACTTTCTTCTTATTGCGTGCGATAAGATAACTTATCGAACCCTTGAACCCTATCTTAATTCACCATAATTATCTACGGTTTTTGATATACATCAAGATAAATAGTAAGTAATATGTTGAAGTGAAATTACAGGATCGATATATTCCACTCTTATGTTATGAGGCAGAGTAAGAATAACAGGGGCATATGAAATAATTGCTTTAATTCCGAATTGAACAAGTTTTTCTGCTGTTTCCTGAGCTACAGAAGCAGGAACTGTCAGCATTGCTATACTAATATTATTCTCTTTAATAATTTCCTCAATGTCACTAATATCTCGGATTGTTATAAGATTATTTATTTTCTTTCCAACCATCTCCTTAGATGAATCTACAGCAGCGATAACATGAAAACCGTTGTGAGAAAAACCAGGATAGTTTAAAATTGCATGTCCGATATTTCCACATCCTACCAAAACCATTTTCCATTCTTTGTCTAAGTTAAGAATACTATTGATTTGTTCAGTCAGAAAATCAATATTATAACCAGTGCCTTGCTTTCCGAATTCACCAAATTGAGAAAGGTCTTTTCTAATTTGAGCTGCTGAATAGCCTAAAAAATCTCCTAATTCTTTGGAATTAGTGGTTTGACTTTTCTTCCTTAAAACACTGAGTGCTCGTAAATATCTGGGCAATCTTGCTACAATTATATCCGGGATTTCCTGCCTGCTGTTGCTCATTTTAACCTCATAGTTCGTAATTATCTTCTATTTCGATTATTTCTGGAATTAAGAATACTTGCATAATATAAAACATTAGATAGGGCTTGAATTGCAGCGGAAACATATGTCAACGCGGCAGACCGCAAAATTTCGGCAACACCTTCTAATTCATTTTGATATAATAATCCTGAACCGGACAGCCAGGATTTTCCGCGCTCACTGGCATTAAATTCAACCGGA
This sequence comes from uncultured Chloroflexota bacterium, assembly GCA_902774215.1. GTDB lineage: Bacteria > Chloroflexota > Anaerolineae > Anaerolineales > Anaerolineaceae > Flexilinea. The sequence continues at coordinate 20,538 of CACYHU010000036.1, read as the reverse complement.
AGCGTTACGATAGCGAAAACCGCTGTAGCAGAAAAAATTATCAAGCCAATTTCAGCTACGCGATAACCCAAATCGTTCATACCTGATAAAACAAGTCCCAATATAAAAAGTAAAGGACCTAAAAAACTTCCTATATTTACAACAGGAACCATTGCGCTTCTCAATTTCAGTGGGCCATACGATTCCGCATCCTGGTAAGCATGTCCGGCTTCATGACAAGCAACTCCAACAGCAGCAATAGAATTGGAGCTATATACACCATCACTTAAACGTAAAATTTTTTTTCTCGGATCATAATGATCGCTTAATGTTCCGTTGACCCGTTCAATATTTATATGATTTAAATTATGGGCATCGAGCATTTTTCTTGCAGCTTCATAGCCTGTTACACCTGTCTGAGTCCGGACAGACGAATATTTTTTATATGCGCTTTGAATTTTATATTGTGCAAATAAACCTATCAGAAACGGAATTATTGCATATATAAGATATGTTGACATTTTCTCACCTTAGCTTATCAGTGTAAATTCAAAACGTGAAAAATATAAATTTTTTATTTCAAACAGACAATTTTTAAGCAAAAATTGTCTGTTCGAAATGATTATTGAATAAAATGAGAAGAAATATAGCCCTGAATAATATCTATACGCATTTTCTGCCTAAACTAATTTATATCTTTCAGGAACAGGATATTTCTTAACCATTTTTACCGCGATTTCGTTATGTTTCTCAATAATTCCTTCCAAATCTATGGTCGTTATTCTTCCGTTTTCTACGACTTGTCTGCCATTTATAACGGAAAAATCGACCTGAGGAGGCGTACAGAGGAATAAGGCTGCAAGAGGATTATGACATGCGCCGCCAGCAAAAGGAAGAGAATTTAATGAAATCCCGATGAAGTCAGCTGCCATTCCTGGTTTTAAAATACCGATATCATCACGTCCCAAAACAGATGCTCCGCCTGTTGTTTCAAGATTCAGAGCTTCCTGTATTGTCAGCGCATCAGCACCTTTTGAGACCCGCTGAAGAAGCATTGCCATGCGTCCTTCTGCAATCATATGCGAACTATCATTGCTTGCAGATCCGTCTACACCTAAACCAACTTTTACTCCTGCGTCAAGCATCTCACGGATAGGAGCAATACCGGAACCTAATCTCATATTTGAGGAAGGACAATGGGCAACACCGGTTCCGGTTTCAGCCATCATTTTAATTTCATCGTCATTAATCCATATACAGTGTGCCCACCAGACATCATTACCTACCCAGCCAAGTTTTTCCATATAACGCGCCGGCCGAAGTCCTGCTCTCTGCATTGTGAATTTTTCCTCATCCTGTGTTTCAGCAACGTGAGTATGGAGTAAAACGCCTGGATATGAGCGTGCAAGCTTTGCGGATTCTATCAGGATGCTTTCATCAACTGAAAAAGGCGAACATGGGGCTAAAACAACCCGTGTCATGGCAAAACGTTTGTTATCGTGATATTTTTCTATAACCCTCTGGCTGTCTTTCAAAATTTCATCCTGTGTCTGTACTACATGATCCGGAGGCAGTCCGCCTTGAGATCTGCCAAGGGTCATAGACCCTCTTACTGCATGAAAGCGAAGACCAATTTCATTTGCAGCACGAATTTGGTCATCTAATAATGCTCCATGAGGCCAGATATATTGATGATCACTGGCAGTTGTACAACCTGTCAGTATTAATTCTGCCATAGCAATTAGTGATGAGATATAAGTTGATTCCGGATCAAGTTCACCCCATATTGGATAAAGGCGAACCAACCAGTCAAAAAGTTTTTCATCCATCGCACCGGGTACAGCCCGGGTCAGTGTTTGATAAAAATGATGATGCGTATTCACAAATCCAGGACATACCATTTTATCTGAAGCATCAATAACATTATCTGCTGTTTGGGGCATGTCTTTTGAAAACCCAATTTTTTCAATAACATTATCTTTAATAAAAATACCTGCATCACAAATTTCTCCTGATACTGGATCATTTGTAATTAGTCTTGAGATATTTTTCACCAATATGGTACCCATTTTTTTTCTTCCTTTCCTGTTATTGTTATATTTCATTTATTCAGGATCATTTCCCTTGCCGACATCATCATTTTCTCCGTAATAATCAATTGAACGGGAAAATATCAGATAACCTGTATGCCCTACCATTCTGTCAACAGGACGGAAACGATCCGGATCCGTACGATAGTAACGGATTAAAATTTCACATACCTCAGTAAAAGAAAATCCATTTGCCTTCAGAGCCCGCAATAATTTTTCAACCTGTCCTGTAGTCGGAAGAATACTGCCAAAAAAACCACCAGGTTTTAATGCTGTCTTGACCTGTCTGATGTAATCATACGAATTGGGTAAATCTAAAAACAGCGCATCGACATTTTTTTCGTCAAAACCGTCTTCGACATTTCTTAGTTTAAATGTAACACGATCATCCAAAAGATTCATCTTCAAATTTTTTATTGCAACATTTTGCATTTCTTCTCTTGCTTCATAAGTATAAACATGTCCTGTTGCTCCAACGCTATACGCAAAAGCTGTAGTTAAAGCACCTGAACCTGTTCCGGCTTCAATAATCTTTTTTCCCGGCCCAATTGACAAGCTCAGCAAAACAAATCCAATATCCTTTGGATATAAAATCTGTGTATTTCTGGGAGTATCTTTCAAAATATCATTTAATGCCGGCTGTAAAACAAAAAAGGTATTTCCATTATGACTTTTTACGATACTACCCCATCGTAATCCTATCAGGTTATCCATTTTCAGGATTCCTTTATGAGATTGTATTTCTTTCCCTTCTTCTATTTTCACAATATGATGAAAATGAGACCGTCCCACAATCTCGGCTAAATCACCTGCTTCAATATATTCGTTTCCCATATTATTATTCCTAAATTTAATTATAATTATAATTTAAAGAAAACAAAAAATCTTTTATGATTCTTTCAATTATTTGAATTCTGCCTGAGAAATCTGCTTTACGTCATGTTTTTTATTGTATTTTCTCACTACTTTTCGATTGATGCTAAAATAGTTTTTCGAGGTGTAATTATGAATAAAAGAATTTTTGCAATTATTCTTGCCATTTTGGCTGTAATGTTGTTGTCTGTGTTTAGCGCAGGTGCTGAGGATACATTTACCGTCGGTCTCGAATGTAACTATGCTCCATTCAACTGGACTCAAACCGATGATTCAAACGGGGCGGTTGCTATTGCCGGTGGCATGGGTTATTGCGGTGGTTATGATGTCGAAATCGCTAAAACTATTGCGAATGCTTTGAATAAAAAGCTTGTTATTCAAAAAATTGAGTGGGATGGATTGATTCTCGCTGTAAATTCCGGCAAGATCGATGCAGTAATTGCAGGCATGTCTCCGACAGAAGAGAGAAAAGCCAGTGTTGATTTCTCCGATCCTTATTATGAAAGCGATCTTGTGATTGTCGTTAAGGCTGATGGGCCATATGCGGAAGCTAAATCTCTTGCTGATTTCGAAGGCGCAAAAATCACAGCTCAGCTCAATACATTCCATGATACTGTTGTTGAACAGATTTCCGGTGTGAAACATGTAACTGCTATGGAAACATTCCCCGCAATGATTGTTGCATTAAATTCCGGTAAAGTTGATGGTTATGTGTCCGAACGCCCGGGTGCTGTTTCTGCTAAAGAATCCAACCCGAATCTGACATTCGTTGAATTTGAAGAAGATAAGGGCTTTGAAGCATCTCCGGAAGATGTTGCAATCGCTGTTGCTATGAAAAAAGGCAGTGAAATTCTCCCTGATGTAAACAAGGCTCTTGCTGAAATCAGTAAGGAAACACGGCAGGAAATGATGGATAATGCTGTAGCAAATCAGCCTGTCTCACAATATTAATAACGGATTAATTTGAAACAAAACAGCTCGCGGTAAATTATAACAATATACCCCGAGCTGTTTTCTTTTGATATTCAGGAGCGTTTGAATGCCAACATCATTTTTTGGATGGGTTGTTTTTTTCTGTAATAAATATGGTGTGTTTTTTCTGCGGGGAGCTGGAACCACGCTGCTGATTTCCATTATCTCTACAATTCTTGGCTTTATCATCGGATTAGCTGTAGCTGTTGTTCGTACAGTTCCGATTGATGAACATGATCCAAAATTCCGGAGAATATTCTTCAAGGTAGTACAGGCAATTTTTGTTGCCTACATTGAAATATTCCGTGGAACACCTATGATTGTTCAAGCCATGGTAATTTATTATGGCTCAGCTGAATTGTGGGGACTGGATATGTCGCCATTTATTGCAGCACTTCTTATCGTATCTGTCAACACTGGTGCTTATATGGCTGAAATTGCCAGGGGTGGAATTATTTCCATTGATAAAGGTCAGACTGAAGCAGCTCAGTCCATAGGAATGACACACTGGCAGACAATGACCACAGTTATTCTTCCGCAGGCAATACGCAACATTCTTCCTTCCATCGGCAATGAATTTGTAGTAAATATCAAGGACACATCTGTTTTGAATGTAATATCTGTGACAGAACTGTTTTTTATGTCAAAATCTGCCGCCGGAACATATATGAAATATTTTGAAGTGTTTTTTATTACTTGTGTAATCTATTTCATCCTGACATTTACCGTGACCAGACTGCTGCTTCTCATTGAAAAGAAAATTGATGGTCCTGACTCTTTCATTATTCATGGTTCCCAAACGACTCCGGAAGGAATTATCGAAGGAATCGAGGAGAAATAAGTCATGAGCGAAGAAATAATTAAAGTATCTCATCTTGAAAAAAAATTTGGAGATCACCTTGTTCTGAAAGATATTGATTTTCAGGCGAACAAAGGTGATGTTATAAGTATTATCGGATCGTCCGGATCGGGAAAATCTACACTTTTACGATGTATCAATCTTTTAGAAAAACCGACTTCCGGTTCGATTTATTTCCATAATAAAGATATTCAATCACAAGGATTTAAACTGACTGAATATCGCAGTAAAGTCGGAATGGTCTTTCAAAGTTTTAACCTTTTCAGCAATCTTTCAGTTCTTGATAACTGCATTGTCGGGCAGCAGAAAGTTTTGAAACGTTCCCGCAGTGAATCCGAAGAAAAGGCGATGGACTATCTTGCGAAAGTCGGAATGTCGCAATTTATACACGCAAAACCAGCTCAAATCTCCGGTGGCCAGAAACAACGTGTTGCTATTGCCAGGGGTTTATGTATGGATCCGGAAGTTTTGCTCTTTGATGAACCAACAAGCGCACTGGATCCTGAAATGGTTGGCGAGGTTCTCGTTGTTATGCGATCCCTTGCCACATCCGGTTTGACAATGCTCGTTGTTACACATGAAATGGGATTTGCCAGAGATGTATCGAACAGAGTCGTTTTTATGGATCAGGGCGTTATAGTTGAAGATACAACACCGGAGAAAATTTTCAATCATCCGAAAACTGAGCGTACTCGGGAATTTTTATCAAGAATGCTTCAGAAATAATATCTTTATATTATTACTTTGAATTATCGTAAAATATAAACAGTATATTATTTCTAATTGCTGTCACAAGTGATTTACAGCTAAAAAGATATGATATATACACCGGATTTATAAACCAAATCTTAGAAAGAAGAGAAATGATCACATCTATGACATTGAAATCAGATAACAAAAAATTTCAAATTATGTCAATCGTATTATTTCTTTTTATCAGCGGATTGGCCGTATATATTATTTTATTCTGTCCGCTGCCACGGCAAATCGGATTGACTTTCAGAAACACCTTATATGTTTTTATTCCGATAATTTTGACAGCCTGGGCTTGCTGCAGAATGCTTAATACATTTTTCCGTATGCTCCTTTCAAACCTGTTATTTATATTCCTGCTGCTGCCATATTCGGGGCTTATAAATTCAGGTCTTTCTGACCAATACGCTTTGGGAGGTATAATACCGTGGTCAGATGCCTTTACAATGCAGCATAATACGCAACGATTTCTTTATGGCGGGTTGATGGGGCAGTCAACTGCTATCAGACCTATTTCAACCATTTTTTATGCTGTTTTTCTGCATTTCAGCGGGAATAATTATTTTGCACTACAAATCTTACTTTCTATTGTCATTTCTTTGTGTTTGATATCATCTATGCTGGCCGTAAATGAATTATTCGGAGAAATTACAGGCGCATCCTTTTTCACAATTTTATATTACTATATTCGGCAGAGAATCGGAACATTTATGACTGAGCCTTATGGTTTTATTTGCGGGTTGATCAGCTGTTTTTGGTTTTTTACCGGAATTCGTACGAAAAAACAAATACCAATGCTGTTGGGATTCCTTTTCCTGTCTCTTGGATTAAATGCCCGTCCAGCTGCAATGTTCATGCTGCCGGCTGTCGGATTGTGGTATTTTTTTATTTTTTTGCGTGAGGATAAAAAACGTATTCTATATTCAGTGCTTGCTATTCTTATTATGCTTTCCGGGTTTATTATGAACCATATTTCACAAAAAATTGTTTATGGATCAGGGAATATACCAAATCGGCAGGCAGCGGAAATGATATATGGTTTATGCCTGGGAGGAAAATCCTGGGGAGAGGTTACTGCATCTGATGAAATGACTGCACTCAATCATTCAGACAATATTATTCGGGACGTAGCCTCGCTTTGTACTCCGGTATTGAAAGAGCATCCTGAAAATATTTTTTCAGCACTGCGTACAATATTCATCGACAGTCTTATCAAATCCGAATATTACGGTGCTTTTTCGTTTGTTAACGGTAATCCAAGATCTATTCAATCTATTGTAAGATATGGGTTGATGCTTCTATGGCTTTCAGGATTTATAATTCTGATAATTCAAAATAAAAAGCCGGTTCATACATTTTTACTTTACGCTGCAACAGGTATCATCATTTCTGAATGTGCCGCAGTACCATTTTCAACAAATTATCTCAGACTTTATGCTGTCAGCATGTGGATCCCAGCCTGTATTATCGGAATCCTTCCGCGGATTATTGTCAATAAGATATTTTCTCCATCTGCTTCAGCAGATAAATACGAAGGAGATATGCAGCTGATTTCCATAATTCCATGTATTATGGGTGGTTTGCTCATTTTTTGTGCTCTGTTTGGCGCAGGTTATATAAAAGCAAATCCTTTTCCCCGACCTCAGAAAATGAATGGTTTATGTTCCAATGATGAAGAAATTCTTCTTACATCTATTGATAAGGGAAGTTTTATATACCTGTCCGAAAAACCGGAACTGAAAATTGAACATTATCCTTATTTCCGTCTTCCATTTGTACGACAGCATTTTCATGATACTGCATCTGTTGAAATGTTTCCCTTTACTGACGCAATCGATAAACCAACTGCGATCATACGGGGGATTGACCTTGGAAATCTTGAAGACGCACTCATTTTTGCACCGCTTGAAATGGTAGAAGGAAAAACCGGTAACGTGCAATTATGCGGTCATTTTGTTGATCCGCCTGTGTTGAGAAACGACCGTTTCTTTATTCCCACATCTGCTTATTTTTATAAGGAAAATTTATGACAACTTTAGTTTTACTGCGCCACGGACAAACGGATTGGAATTTAAATCACCGTTATCAAGGGCTTACCGATATACCACTGAATAACACTGGGGAACAACAGGCAAGAGAAGCAAATGAATTGTTACAATCTTTTCAATTTGAAGCTGTTTACTGCAGCGATTTGGAACGGGCAAAAACAACAGCACGGTTAGCTTTGAAAGATATCTATCCATACGAAAAAGTATGTTTTGACAGACGATTACGCGAGAGAAACTTTGGAACTTATGAAGGCGGTCCTTATGATAAGGAATATCTGCCGGAAGAATATCGGATATCTATGGCCGATGACCCTGAGAATTTCAAATTTCCTGAGGGCGAATCATTGATAGATGTCGAAAAAAGAATTCATCCTTTTGTAGATGAAATAAAAAAAAGGCATCCTGGTGAAACCGTACTTATAGTAGCGCACGGCACATTATTATCCATGTTATTATTTGCTGCAGAAAATAAACCTGTTAACGATAAAACAAGACAGCATTTACAAAATGCAACGCCAATGATATTGGAAATAAATGACTAATTTTTATTATTCCAAATAAAATCACCGGCGGAATCGCCTGTGTTGAAAAGAAGATCCAAAATTGTCACATTATGGCAAAAAGGTTCATTCAGCTGGTGGTATTCAGGATAGAAAGAATAATCCTTCCAATGAAGTTCTATCCCGGCATTTTTGTAATCTTCAGCCCGTATATAGCTTTTAGCGGCAGGACCGGAGACATAATAATCAGCGCCTGCTGAAATAAGCAGGCTAAGCAATTTTTCATGACCGCTTCCATGCGAAGCATATTCTCTGCTGCTGGTGAAAAATGTTTTTATACCAAGAAAGTCGCGGGCAATATGGATAATAAGGTAGCGGTTTAATTGAGAAAGATTGCTCCATATCTTCCCTAAATAAAAATCTTCAAGAAATTCCTTATATTTGGAAAAATAGGGCGCTTTTGAATAATATGTAACCAATGAATTATAATGTTTGCGCTGCCATTGAGAACCGGCTGTTTCAACCTCATCAATTGTTTGTGTAATGCTTCCTGTAGTTGGAATTGTCAGCCATTGTATTCCGGAAGGCGTTGAAATCCGATTTCTGTTGCGCCAGTCATTTTTTGTAAACTGAACTTCATCATAAAAAATGAACTCATCTACATCATGGATAATGTCAAAATAACCCTTCCAGGGAATGTAGTTTGATTGCAAAACGGCAACTTTTTTCATCGGTTCCTAGCGAAAAATTTTTTAATTGTATTTATCGTGCATTCCGCATATTCGGGCGGCATTCTGAAATACATAGGAAGACGAAGCAATCGCTCACTATCCTTTGTTGTAAAGCAATCTTTTCCGTGAAAACGTCCCCATTTCAAACCGGCAGGAGAAGAATGAAGCGGAATATAATGAAAGACGGTTTCAACATTATTTTCTTTCAGGTACTGTATAAGATTCTGCCTTTCCTCAATATTCTTCACTTTTATATAATACATATGCGCATTATGGACGCATTCTTCAGGTACAAAAGGAAGCTCAATTTTTCCATCTTCCTTCAGATCCTGCAATCCTGCATTATAGCGGTTCCATGTGTCCATACGATCATTATATATTTCTTTATCGTGCTCAAGCTGTGCGTAAAGATAAGCTGCATTCAATTCACTTGGGAGATACGAGGATCCAAAGTCAACCCAACGATATTTATCTACTTTTCCACGCCAGAATTGACTGCGGTTTGTCCCTTTTTCTCGGATGATTTCAGCTTCGTCAATATATTTTTCATCATTGATAAGAAGCGCACCTCCCTCACCCATACTGTAGTTTTTGGTTTCATGGAAGCTGAAACAGCCAAAATCACCAATTCCGCCTAAAGCTTTTCCTTTGTAGGAAGACATTACCCCTTGTGCTGAATCCTCTATGACATATAAACCGTATTTTTCGGCAACAGATAATATTGTATCCATTTCACAGGCAACACCGGCATAATGAACAGGTACAATAGCACGCGTTTTTTCTGTAATTGCTGATTCGATAAGATTCTCGTCAATATTCATCGTATCCGGACGGATATCAACGAAAACGATTTTTGCACCACGCAGAACGAATGCATTGGCGGTTGAGACAAAAGTATATGAGGGCATAATGATCTCATCACCCGGCTGAATTTTGCACAAAAGAGCAGCCATTTCCAAGGCATGGGTGCAGCTTGTTGTCAATAAAGCTTTCGGGCAGCCAGTATTTACTTCAATCCATTGATTGCATTTTTTTGTAAATTCTCCATCACCGCAAATTTTGTGGCTCTGTATTGCATCATGAATTTTTTCTTCTTCCGTTCCATATAACGGCGGTACATTGAAAGGGATCATCTATACCTCCAAAGCATAAACATTATCTGCCTGATCCGAACTTATAATTATTTCTTACAAAAGACACGGGAACATGAATAAACAGGCTCCCGTGTCTCAAAGAAATACAGATTAGATACGGGCTACACCGGTTTTCCTTGCAGCTTCTGCGACAGCTTTTGCAACAGCTCCGCCAACCCGCGGATCAAATGCCTTCGGAATGATATAATCAGCGGAAAGTTCTTCGGGGCTGATCAATTCTTCCAATGCCTTCGCGGCAGCGATCTTCATTTCTTCATTGATATCGCTTGCACGGACATCAAATGTACCGCGGAAGATTCCGGGGAATGCCAAAACATTGTTGATCTGGTTCGGGAAATCACTGCGTCCGGTGGCAATAACTGCCGCGCCACCGACTTTTGCATCATCCGGGAAAATTTCCGGTGTCGGATTGGCACAGGCAAAGATGATCGGATCCTTGGCCATTGTTTTCACCATTTCCGTTGTAACGAGTCCGGGGGAAGAAACACCGATGAATACATCTGCACCGACCAACATATCAGCAAGAGAGCCTTCTTTACGATCAAGATTCGTAATTTCAGCCATTTCTTCCTTAATCCAGTTCATTCCCTTTTCACGACCCTTGTAAATAGCGCCGGTCCGGTCGCAGAGAGTAATATTTTTTATTCCAGCGGATAACAGAAGCTTGCAGATAGAAATTGCTGCTGCACCTGCGCCTGACATTACGACACGGATATCTTCTTTCTTCTTACCGACAACTTTCAGTGCATTGCAAAGACCGGCAAGCGTAATTACTGCCGTGCCATGCTGATCATCATGGAAAATCGGAATATCGCATTTTTCTTTCAATTTCCGTTCAATTTCGAAACAGCGGGGAGCGGAAATATCTTCCAGATTGATCCCGCCGAATGAGCCGGAAATCAGGTAAACAGTGTTTACGAATTCATCGACATCATGGGTTTTGACGCAGAGAGGAAATGCGTCTACATTTCCGAAGGATTTGAAGAGTACACATTTACCTTCCATCACAGGCATACCTGCTTCAGGTCCGATATCTCCCAACCCAAGTACTGCGGAGCCATCGGTAATTACGGCACAAAGATTATGACGGCGGGTCAGATCATAGCTTTTATCAACATCTTTTTGAATTTCCAGACATGGCTGTGCAACACCCGGCGTATAAGCCAAAGAAAGGTCTTCTTTTGTCTTTACCGGCACTGTGGCAACAACTTCAATTTTTCCTTTCCACTCATTGTGGAGACGTAACGACTCTTTTGCGTAATCCATGTTTCCTCTTTCATTTATAAAATTTCAGTCTTATAAAGACTGTTTGATACGATTTACACTCTTGTCAAAGAGCGGTATTTTGTACGGTGAGGCGTATCAGCTTCGATACCTAAACGCTTTCTGCGGTCTTCTTCATACTGTGTATAGTTGCCATCAAAGAAGCGTACTTCAGAATCATTTTCGAAAGCGAGAATGTGCGTTGCTACACGATCCAGGAACCAGCGGTCATGAGAAATCACCAAAGCACAGCCGGCAAAATTTTCAAGTCCTTCTTCCAATGCGCGAATTGTATTGACATCCAAATCATTTGTCGGTTCATCGAGAAGAAGAACATTTGCTTCGCTTTTCAGCGTTTGAGCCAATTGTACACGGTTCCTTTCTCCGCCTGATAGTACCCCAACCTTTTTTTGCTGATCGGCTCCTGAGAAATTGAACCTCGCCACATATGCTCTGGAATTAATTTTTCTTCCGCCAACGGTGATCTCGTCCGAACCGCCGGAAATAACTTCCCAGATGTTCTTTTCCGGATCAAGAGAATCACGTGACTGATTCATATAGCCAAGCTTTACGGTTTCTCCTATACGAATCGTTCCGCTTGTCGGCTTTTCTTCTCCAACGATCATGCGGAAAAGCGTTGTCTTACCGGCTCCATTCGGCCCAATAATACCTATCACACCGCCGGGCGGCAGATTAAACGTAACATTTTCAACGAGAATTCTTTCTCCAAACACCTTGGAAACATCTTTCATCTCAATAACAAGGTTTCCCAGGCGCGGACCCGGCGGAATAAACAGCTGCAGCTCGGCTGCTTCTTTTTCAAAATCCTGTGAAAGTAATTTTTCATAAGAAGCAATACGGGCTTTTGATTTAGCATGCTGTCCCTTGGGAGACATATGGATCCAGTCCAGTTCGCGCTGCAGCGTCCGCTGACGTTCAGATTCTGATTTTTCTTCAAGAGAAAGGCGCTGTTTTTTCTGTTCGAGCCATGAAGAATAATTTCCCTGGAAAGGAATACCTTCACCTCTGTCCAGTTCAAGGATCCACCCCGCGACATGATCAAGAAAATACCGATCATGTGTAACAGCGATAACTGTGCCGGGATATTGTTGAAGATGACGCTCCAGCCAGGCAACGGCTTCAGCATCCAAATGGTTTGTCGGTTCATCCAACAGCAGAATATCCGGTTTTTGCAGCAGCAGGCGGCAAAGTGCCACACGGCGCCTTTCACCGCCGGAAAGAACATTTACAGGTGTATCACCGGGAGGACAGCGAAGCGCATCCATAGCCATTTCAAGGCGGGAATCGATATCCCAGGCATCAAGCTGATCGATCCGCTCCTGAACTTTACCTTGTTTTTCGATGAGCTCATTCATTTCTTCATCACTCATCGGCTCGGCGAAGCGGTTGCTGAGTTCTTCAAATTCTTTCAGCAGGTCTACAGCTTCCTGTGCGCCTTCCTGAACTACTTCGAGGACGGTTTTATTGCAGTCAAGCAAAGGTTCCTGTTCAAGGTATCCAACCGTATAACCGGGAGAAAGGTAAGTCTCACCGATAAAATCCTTATCAACACCGGCAAAAATTTTCAGCAAAGAACTCTTACCAGATCCGTTCAGACCGATGACACCGATTTTAGCACCATAAAAATATGAAATATAGATGTTTTTCAAAACGACTTTTTTGTCGTACATTTTTGAAACACCGATCATCGAATAGATTATTTTGTTATTGGGTTCTCCTGCCATAATATCATCAATCCCTGGAGTTTTTAGTTAGACATTATTCCTATAATACCGAGAACAGTGGCACAGGCGCAGCAGGCGGCAATAAGAAGAACCGCGGTAACCGCAAGAATGATCCATAATACCGTGTTATCATTCTTTTTCTGTTCATTGTTTACATTGCCTTTTACGCCATCGCCAACAGGTTCTACAGCATCATCAATCGGCGGATAGCCGCTATAGCTGTATACCGTATTATCCGGGATCGGATCTGATGGGGTTTCACGTACATAGGCCTTCGGTACATATTGCGGAATCGAAGGTTCGTGATTTTTGACAGGCAGGCTTTCAAGTTCATCCTCAGGTTTCTGATGTTGCTCCCTGTTGGCAGCTGCTTCCTGTTTCATTTCTTCAACTTTTGCCTCAGCGGTTTCCATTCTGTCAAAGAATTTTTCTTCCAGTTTGTCGGCATTCTCGAAGGCATTGTCGACTATCCGTTCCACACCATTCACCGCCGCAGTTTTGACTTCATCCGCGGATTTTGCCATATGATCGTTAAAATCATCAATCTTTTGATCAAGCTCTGCTGATTTTTGATCGATACTGCTGTTAATATCCTTTCCAGCGAATTTCAGCGTGTCCTTGATATCTTCGACATTTTCATGAATTTCATTTTGGTGCTCTTCATGATGTTCTTCGATTTTCGCGGCTGTATTATCAGCTTTCATCATAAAGGAAAAAGCAGCTGCTTCGCCCATTTCCTGTGCCTGAATTTTAGCATCATTGAAGGATTCGGCAGCCTTCTCTTTAGCTTCCTCAATGCTGTTCTTTGTTTCTTCCCGCTTTTCTTCTGCCCGGTCGATCAGCTGATCTGTTTTCATCAGAACTTCATCGACTGCATCTTCACGTTTGATTTGAGCATCTCGAATCGCATTATCAAACTTTTCTTCAAACGACTCGTTATCCATACATACCTCTTAATCCCCGAAAACGATATTTGGATCAAATCTTTCCGGATCAATGTCTCCGGTCCATGGGCCGGGAACTTCCTGTTTCATGCTGGTAATGATACCCGCGATTTGTGTTGAGCGTTCAGGATCGTGTTTTATGCGTGAACCGATATAGGACGTAATGCAGGTATCTCCGCGTCCGGTTCTGCCTGAGAGATTCTTCGGTCGGAAGGGTGCACGATAGAAATTTCCGTCCGCATAAACGAGGATCTCCTTCTTCTGTGTCAGTACGATCTCTTTCGGACCGTACCCCGCAAGGATCTTCGCGGCTTTTTCAAGGTCCTTTTCTCCTGTGAGATATTCGGCTTCAGCACTGTCCACCTTCAGGAAGGTAACATGTTTCAAGCCTTCTTCCATATCCTTCCATGGTTTGAAGAGCAAATCATCTCCTTCGGGAACACGGACAAAACCCTGAACATCAAGGGCGATAGGGGCTTTCTTTGACAATTTGATCAAAGTATCAAGGCTGACTTCACCCGCGATAATCGGAAGAATGGCGATAATTTTCGCATTAACATCCGGAATATCTTCATATGGAATTTCTCCGGCAAAGCCGAAAAGTTTGCAGATACGATGATCCATATCGGCCGAATTGTAGATGTTGATACATCCGGAAGATTGAGAAGCAGGATGCAGATCAAATTCAATCCCCATATCCATAAGAGGCTGCAGGCTTGGATAATCTTCAGGATTTCCGCGGGAAGCGACTCCGACTTTCAGCCCTAATCTTTTCAAGACGACAGCGCCGTAATAAACTGCACCGCCGGGGCAAATTTCTTCTTTCCCGTCAACAACGATCATATCCTTGGCAAAGTGCCCAACCATCAAAATATCCAAATCTTTTTCCATTCTTATTTTGTCCTCCATTATTCTCAATTATTCTCCGGAACCGGAGTTAAATACCTCTGCCCGTCATAAAAACAATAACGAAACTCTTCACGATATGAGTATTCAGCACAAAATGAGTAGCAATCCTGCAATTTACTGCGTTCAGGATCAATGCACATCCACGCCAGGCTGTCTGGAGTGGCGGTAATACCTTCGGCTGAATAATAGGTCGGAGTGATCGTTGCGGTCAATGTCGGGATCGCTGTAATATATGAAAAATCGCCAACGGACATATAATAGTCAAATTTCCCAAATACTGCGCCATAGGCATCCTGTATTTGAAAGCTTTCCGTATAATTTCCCAGCATTGACGGGGCTGTCATGTAAATTGATAAAACAGCGGTCCCGCCCGGTGCAACCGCATAGGGCAGGTTAAACTCTTTCTGAACAGTCATAGGATTCTCGCTGATATCAACGACTTTGTAAAATGTCTGCCAGGTTGTTGTTCCTGTATTCTTCAATGTCACATCAAGGTGCAGAGGCTGACCCGGGAGCGTTACGGCACCCGAAACAGGGTTGAATCCAACTGCTTCCATGCTGTCACTCATTGTTCCCGGATTAAAATTCTGTACGGCAGGGGCCGCATTGTTAGAAGTGTCTGAGGAATTATAATAAAAATCGCTGCCTGATGAACCCCTGTTTATCTCTGGTAATGTATCCCTGCTGATGACTATACCTTCCTCCCCCCTTTTTTCAATACTCAGCACGATAGGGGTAACGGTAGGTCCTTCAGCGGGTCTGCTCCACTCGAAAGAATGATTGTTTATGATCATCTCCACTTCTGATCCCGTGTCCTGCGGAAGCGGCAGGTTTTGTTCAATAATTTCAGAACCGGCGGAGGGAGTAACTGAAACCTGCTCCCTGGTAGGTAAATTGCACGATACCAGGCCTAATGAAAATAAGAACAAACTGACTGCTGAAATTAAGGATATTGAGTTATTCTTCATATTTGACTCTTTCACCATTTACATAACAGTCATAGCCATTATTATTCATCTGTTTCACCATTTCAACAGTGCAATATGAAGCGCATCCATCACCCTGCACCAGAGATCTGCCCGCATCAGAACACATCCAGTCAAGTGTCGAGGGGGTCGACGTGGGATTCAGTTCCGGAACTTCGGTTATATATGTCTCATCACCAACAATTGTAGTGTAATAAACATAATAGAACGGGATCCCGTCAGGGTTTTCCAGTGTCCAGGATGTCTGGTATGTACCCTCTGCAGAAGGAGCGGTTGCGGGCATCGTGACAGTCATTACCGCACCCGGCTCAACATTTGCTGAAATTGAATATGAAGACTGGTCTGCAAGCTGGATCCCATCGCTGTAATAAAACCTGTATTTCCCTGACCAGGTAGTCGTACCGGTGTTTTTGATCTGCCATGTCAGATAGAAGTGCTGATTCGGGACGAATTGATTCGGACTGGGCAATGCGGAAATGAATTGCGCTTTGTCAGGGAAGACAATTGTAGCTGTCGGCTCTGGAGGAACCATTGTCGGAATTTCATTCATCCTGGTGATCATGTATTCAGTGAGGTCTTCCGTGGGTGTCGGGATATCAGTAGCGGTTGTCTCAGGCGTATATGTCGGAACCGGTGTAAATGTCGGAGTTGCGGTAGGCATGGCTTCAAAAGTCTGCGTAATATGCACTGCCGCGGTTTGTTCGAGTATCTTATAATCAGACTCAGTTTTTGCAGAATCAGGCATGGAACAGGATACTGCAAAAAGACTGATAAGAAACAAAGAAATGAAAGTGATAAATCGCTTGCTCACGGTATACTCTCCTTACACCTGTATTCCTTACATTATAACATAAAAGGTGAAAGCGTTTAACTTTCACCCTGTAAAAACAAAATAGAAAAATAAAACTTGTTATAAACTATTTTTTAGCAGTGATAGCATCACGGATTTCCATAAGGAGTTTAACTTCCTCACTCGGTTCGGCCGGCGGTTCAGCAGCTTTTTCAGCTTCAGCTTTCTTAGCAGCCATTTCCGAAGCCTTGTTGGCGGCCTTCATGATGAAGAACAGGACAAGGGCGATAATGAAGAAGTTGATAACGGCTGAAATAAAATGCCCGATAGTTATCATCGGAGCACCGGCAGCCTGGGCCTGCTGGAAGGAATCATAATGTTCTGTCGTGAGCGGAATATACCAGTTGTCGAAGGAAACGCCGGAAAGAAGACGCCCGATAACAGGCATGATCACATCATTGATCAACGAATTGACGATTTCGTTGAAGGCACCACCGATAATAATACCGATAGCCATACTGAGCACATTGCCTTTGGAGATAAAGGTCTTGAACTCCTCAAATAATTGTTTCATAACACACTCCTTTTTTTATTTTAAATACTTCAGATAGGCTTGCATAAAGCCATCTAAATCACCATCCAAAACGCCCTGGGCATTGCCGACTTCATATTCTGTCCGGTGGTCCTTGACCATTTGATACGGATGTAAAACGTAGGAACGGATCTGACTGCCCCACTCGGCTTTTACATAGCCTCCGCGTAATTCTGCCAGTTCCTTTTCCTGTTCCTGATGCTTGATATCCAGAAGGCGTGATTTCAGGACTTTCATGGCTGTTTCACGATTCTGGGTCTGTGAACGTTCATTTTGACAGGTCACGATAATTCCGGTAGGAATATGAAGGAGGCGCACTGCTGTTGAGTTTTTCTGAACATTTTGTCCGCCGGCACCTGATGACTTGAAGACATCTATACGAATATCAGCTTCCGGGATCTCGATGGAATCATCATCCTGTGCTTCCGGAAGTACCTCGACCATCGCGAATGAAGTATGCCGCCGGTGTGCAGCATCGAACGGGGAAAGGCGCACAAGCCTGTGCGTACCCTTCTCAGATTTCAAATATCCGTAGGCAAAGGGACCGCTTACGGTTATGGTTATCGTTTTCGTACCGGCTTCTTCACCGGGCGTAAAGTCAACAATTTCGCTGACATAACCATGCGCTTCGATCCATCTCAGGTACATCCGCTGAAGCATGGAAGCCCAGTCGTGTGCTTCCGTCCCTCCTGCACCGGCATGTATTGCCAAAATAGCATTTCCCCGGTCAAATTTACCTGAAAGAAGCGTGGAGATCTCTTTTTTATCACATTCTTTTTCGATTTCCTGAATTTCGCTCTCCAGCTCTTCCCGCATAGCTTCGTCATCCATCTCGGCCAATTCAAGCGTATCGTTTGTTTTCCGGGAGAGGTCTTCCCATCCGCTTATCTCAGCCTGCAGATCATTGATTTTTTTCATCAGTTTCTGGGCTTTTTCCGGCTCATCCCATAATGCAGGATTCTCCGCTTCACGCTGAGCAGCGGATAATTCATTCTTCCGGGCATCCAGATCAACATGACTGATAAGTTCGGATATTTTTTTCTGTGCGACATTAATGCGATCTACCAAATCCTGCATATATCTTTAATTCCTATTCAGTTTTCAGGATGCCTTCTATGAAATTATCCGGATCAAAAACCATCAGGTCTTCCGGTTTTTCACCAAGTCCGGCATATATGATCGGAAGGTCTAACTCGCCGGCAATACAAAACGCCATACCGCCTTTTGCTGATGTATCCAGCTTGGAGAGGATCACCCCATCCACTTTTACAGCTTCTTTGAATGCTTTTGCCTGTGACATGGCATTCTGTCCGGTGGTTGCATCCAGGACGATCCAGACCGCGTGAGGCGCGCCGGGCAGGGCTTTGCCGGTGACACGATACACCTTCTTTAATTCCTCCATCAGGTTATAGCGGGACTGAAGTCTGCCTGCGGTATCGATGATCAGGACGTCAATTCCGCGGGCGACGGCTGCGGTTGTCGCATCATAGGCAACGGCTGCGGAATCTCCGCCTTCAACGCCGGCAATGACCGGAATATCAAGCCTGTCTCCCCATACCTGAAGCTGATCAATAGCGGCGGCACGGAAGGTATCGGCAGCAGCCAGCATTACCTTTTTTCCGGCATCTTTATATTGTTTGGCAAGCTTTGCCGCGGTTGTGGTTTTACCGGAGCCATTAACGCCTACCATGAGGATCACGAAAGGTTTTGCCGTTTCGATCATCTTCATCGGGTCGTCCGGTGTTTTCAGACGGTTCCGCAGTTCAGTTTGAAGTGCTTCTGTCAATTCATCCGCTTTTGTAAACCCTTCCGAGCGGGCTGTCTTTTTCAGACTTTCTATGATCGACTCAGTCGTTTCCACACCGGCGTCAGCCTGAATAAACAGCTCTTCCAGCTCATCCCAGGTATTGTTGGTGATTTCATTTGTTCCGAAAATGGATGCCAGGCGGCTGAATGTGACCTTACGGGTTTTATCCAGGCCTTTAAGCCATTTTTTAAAGAAATTATCTCCCATTTTGTAATACTCCTATTTACTCTGTTCCGCCAATAATTGTCCGCAGCCCGCACCAATATCGATACCTCTTTTCAAACGGACGGAACATGGTATACCGTTTTTATCCAAAACTGATTTAAAACTCTGTGTTCTGTCGTGATTTGACCCGCTGCCTTCATACTTTTTTGTGTTATTGAGCGGGATCAGATTAACATGACAGAGCATTCCTTTGAGACGCCTGCATAACAGATCAGCATTCTCATAATTGTCATTCAAACCATGGATCAGCGCATATTCAAATGTAATGCGCCGTCCGGTTTTTTCCGTATAATTTCTGCAGGCTTCGAGAAGGCTGTCAATGGGATATTTTTTGTTGGCGGGAATGATCTGATCACGGACAGCGTTGCTGGGCGCATGCAGAGAAACCGCAAGGTTGATCTGACGTTTCGCGGCTGTAAACTGTTCAATGCGGGGTACGATCCCTACGGTTGAAATCGTGATCCTGCGTTCACCGAAATCCATGCCGTCCGGATCACTGATGATATCGACGGCCTTCATTACTGCATCGTAGTTGTGGAAAGGTTCCCCCATTCCCATTACAACGATGTTGGTCAGTTTCAGACCTTCGGATTTCAACAGACGGGAAAAGAACAAAACCTGCGCCACAATTTCTCCTGCGGAAAGATTGCGGATAAACCCCATTTGTCCTGTTGCGCAAAAGGCACAATTCATTGGACAGCCAACCTGTGTCGAGATACAGATCGTGTTACGTTCCCTGTATCGCATCAGGACGGATTCGATCATCCTGTCATCCTGAAGACGGAATAAAAGCTTATTGGTCTGACCGTCGGAGGATTTCAGATCTTTTTCAACGTTCAGCGGCTTGAAACAAAAATGATCGCTGAGTTTCTGTCTCAAATCTTTAGACAAATTTGAAAATTCTGAAGGATCTTCGGCCAATTGTCTGTAGATCATCTGCCAGATTTGTTTTGCACGATAAGCCGGTTCTCCGCTTTCGGTGATTAAATTTGTCAATTCATTCAATTTCAGATCATAAATTATCGGTTTCATTTTTCCCTGCCAATTCTTTTATAATTATACAGGATAATTGATTATTTTCATTAATAATCATCGGAAAAACTGAATACGGCGGATGTATTCAGGTGGCCTGCAGCGAATAAGGAAAAAAGGATCCGGGAACTGCAGACAGCCGAAATCCCTCCGGACTCCGGCTTTTTGTTGTTATTTGATAAATTATTGAGTAATATCCGGCAGCGGCTCTTCATCTTCATAGGAGCTGCGTTCGAAGAGGTGAATCACCCGGTCCTCCCGCATCTGCCGGCCCTGCCTTCTGATG
>CACYHU010000035.1 GCA_902774215.1 uncultured Chloroflexota bacterium | reverse complement strand
CTGCTGCTTCTCAATTGTCAAGGTTCTCTTTGTTTTTGCTGCCCCCGTTTTGCGGGCAACAGTCATTTATTATATGTGTCTGACAAATTCTGTCAAGGGCTTTTTTCATTTTATGACATTTTTTTGTGACAACTTTTTTAGAGGATATAGGATATGGGAGATAGGGGATAGTGGGAGGGTAGGGAATAGGATATAGGATATGGGGGATAGTGGGGGGGATAGGGTTATAGGTATTAGGCGTTAGGTGTTAGGTATTGGGTCTGCATAGTGAGGGAACAGGCTGACACGTTACAGGTTGTAGGTTATAGGGGGGGGAAAAAAAGAGAAACTGGAGTTTGGGTGTTAATGCGGGGTTCAGGGACGGTTTGCGCAGGATGGGGCTTTTGTGCGGATTTCACAGCAGCAGGGTGCCAGTCACCATGTGCGCTATATATTTATAGATATGAATAAAAGATAAATAAGGAGCATTCACCTTTATCTAACGTCTTTTAAGAAATTCGGGCATTATTCATCATTTGGCATGGATTTTGCGCAGAGATACATTATAATAATTTTAAGATATTGACAACAAGGAGTTCTATATGCGTAAGACTTTATGGATTATGATCGTTTGCGGAATATGCGCCGCTTTGCTGATGGGGTGCTATAGTGTTTCCGCTCAAGGCAGCAAAAACGGGAGAAAAGACAATCCGCCGGCAAGACCTGTCCCGCCATCAAAAACACCAATACCGAGGCCTGAGAGCAGTGATATTGAAGTCTTCTGGTACTACGAAAAGAAAGATTATGACCCGCACATGCCGCCGATGGATATGAACCCGATCCGTTTTTATGTGCAGGATGAGCATGACGGGACCTACACCCTTACCCTGACGATCAAAAATCTTTCAAACCGTTCCTGGCCTGCAGGCGCTTACCAGCTGGTCTGCAAACGCGGCAGCGATTATCTGGCTCCCGGCAGCGGTCCTTACTGGACGATCACAGAGGATGTAGCCCGCGGAGAAACGACACAAATCGTTGCAACGCTGAACCAGTATGTCCGAAACGGCCGCATGGTATTTTATGTCCTTGACGGGCAAAACTCATTTTACGGGTTTTACATCCGGCTGTAATAAAAACGATTTCTGAAATGAAAGGCCTCTGAACGGCCTTTTTCTATTTAATAACTTAAACATGACAGTTAAAACTACGAGAAAAAAGCGTAAAACCAAGAATCTTGACATTTGAATAAATCGCAGTTCCATGTGTCAGGTTTCAGTGAATAAAACAGAATGCAGATGCTCTAAACACGGTAACACAACCCGGGTGACAGGCTTTTGCAGGAGCTTTGCCTCGGGAAAGCTCCGGTCCATATGTGTTCCTTTCTGAACAGTTACGATAATATCTCCAATTCACGTACACAATCTGAGATCACAGAAATGTTTGCGTTTATAATTAGCATGACTAATTATGATGGAGTGCAAACGTGCAGACAGCTGATTTAACTCTTGTGATCCCCGCTTATAATGAAGAATCTTCGCTGCGACAGTTTTTGCCGGAGCTTCTTGGGTTCTGCCAAACGAACGGATCACAGCTTGTTATTGTAAACGACTGCTCCACAGACGGCACCGGAGCGCTGCTGGATGAAGCCGCCGCAAATTATCCTTTTCTGCACGTCTTTCATCACAAGGTGAACCGGGGTTACGGCGGTGCACTCATCAGCGGGCTGCAGCTGTCACAAACCCGGTTTTCCGTCACACTGGATGCCGATGGCCAGCACCGTCTGGAAGATGTATTGCGCCTGCTGAAAAAACAGGAGGAAACCGATGCCGACCTGGTCGTAGGCTGCCGAAGCACTGATTCAGGCGGCGGAAGCGGTTTTTACCGCGCTCTCGGGAAAAAACTGATCCGCTTTATCGCCGGACGGCTGGTGGACGACCTTCCGATCAGCGACCTCAACAGCGGTATGAAGCTCTATGACACGGCACTTGCACAGCGTTATCTGAAGCTCTGTCCGGACGGGATGGCGTTTTCCGAAGTGATCGCGCTGATTTTTGTTCAGCAAAAGCATCTTGTCACGGAAACGCCCATTGAAGTGGCACCGCGCAGAAGCGGGAAATCAACCATCAACACCATGACAGCGCTCGACACGCTGCTGCAAATCATCAATATCGTTATGGTCTTTAACCCGATGCGTATTTTTCTGCCGATTGGCGGGATCATGATCCTGCTCGGGATCCTGTGGGCAATTCCTTTCCTGATCCGCGGTTCAGGGCTGAGCTCGGTTTCCATGATGGCCATGACGGCAGGGTTGTTATTAATAATGATGGGGCTGCTTGCAGAGCAGCTGGCACAGATAAGGAAAAGGGATCTGTAAAGACCTGAAGCCGGTTGTCAGGGATCAGAAATCAGGTTATAGATTGCATAATGAAAAAAAATCGAATTTTATTCTGGATACCAATGATATATAACGGGTTTTGCCTGTTTGTTTCGGCAGTCGTGGGGATCACATTCCTGATAGGGAGTCAGATGCCGACGACAGCTTCTCCGGAATTACCCGGCATCATACTGGTTTTTTTCTCGCTTTTTGACATTTTATTAATGATCAGTCCGCTGATGCTCGTGGTAATGGTTCTTATCTCGATCTTCAACCTGATGCGCGAAAGCGGCAATTTCCGCCGCTGGACGCCGCTGGTTTTCAGCACCATCATGCAGGGACTGCTGTCCGCGCTGTTTTTAGCCTCAATAACCCGTCCTGTCCAATAACTGACGCATCGTTCATCATGAAAAAAACGATCATTTCTTACATAAAATTTGCAGGTGCAGGGCTGATCGC
The DNA here is from genome assembly GCA_902774215.1 of uncultured Chloroflexota bacterium. Classification (GTDB taxonomy): domain Bacteria; phylum Chloroflexota; class Anaerolineae; order Anaerolineales; family Anaerolineaceae; genus Flexilinea. The sequence continues at coordinate 23,232 of CACYHU010000035.1, read as the reverse complement.
TTCGATTGCTGACAATATCACCTACTTTATCCTGAATCATCTTGGCATTCAGGATGTTTACGCGCTGATCAGTGCCCGTGTGGTGTCCCTGATCGTGAATTTTTTTCTGCTGCAGCTGGCGGTTTTTCAGAACGGGAAACGGCAGGATTCTTTTCTGCGCTATATCCTGCTGGTCGTTTTTTCGACAGCGGTCATTTATTTCCTGATGCAGTGGCTCAAACCACTGATGCCGAAAATCGATCCGGTATTTATCAAGATGGGACTGGAATTTATTATGAATTTCTTCAATTACGCAGCTGCACGGTTCTTTGTATTTGATAACCAGAAAGCGGAGAAAAGCCATGAAGCGTGAACAGTCACTTACCGATGACGAACTGCACGAAATGCTGATGCAGCGCAAAATCCGCAGCCGCGAAGCTCGGGTCGCTGCCTACCGCGCCGCGGGACGGATCGTGGATGCCGATAACGCACCAATCAATGAAGACCTGCTCTATAATACAGAAACGAAAACCATCGAACGGGTTTCCGGCAGCCGTACCTTCCGCCGCATCGATATCATCCTGCTGATCGTGGAAATTCTGGCATTGATCGGCGTTGTGGTGCTGCTGGGACGGGGCTCCTCGATTCTGCGCGCACTGAATGATGAAGCATCCCGAGCCTTCAGTATGCCGACTCCCGCTCCCACTGCTCTGATCCAGGCTGTAGTACTTCCGGGCGGGCACACCGCGCCTGATGCCATCGGCAATGCTTCCTTCAATGAAAATGAGATCCCGGAACATCTGCGCGGACTCGTGAACATTCAGGCAACAGCTCCGGTGCCGGTCGATAACAGCACAGGCCGCATTATCCGCATCGGAATTGCCGCCATCAATGTAGATGCCCCGGTCGTACAGGGAGATGACTGGGAAGCATTGAAAACCGGTGTCGGACTGAATGCCGGCAGCGGGATCCCGGGAAAAAGCGGGAACGTGATCCTTTCCGGACATAATGATATTTTCGGTCAGGTATTTCGCGACCTGGATCGTCTGGTTCCCGGTGATGAAATCGTTCTCCTGACGGAAAAAAACGCATATACATATATCGTCACCGGTACGCAGATCGTACAGCCTTCCCAGGTGGAAGTAATGCGTCAGACAGAGGACAGCACACTGACATTGATCTCCTGCTATCCCTATCTTGTCGATACACAGCGCATTGTCGTCAGTGCGAGGCTGAAATGAGCCGCTGGTTTTGTCCGAATCCGGCTTCTGTCGCTCCCGGCGTACTGGCTGCACAAGTCATCCCACCGGGTATCGGTACGATGCTCCAGCCTTCCGTGATCAGTGAACGTCTGAAGGAATATTTCTTTCCAAATGCCGCTTCTGCAGTTTTCTTCAGCTGCACCAGAGAAGGTCTGCTGCAAATGGCCATAGAGTGGTTTTCCGATCGCAATATTTTCATGATCGTCAACGGACCGATGTCTCAGGAATGGTATGATATCGCTGATGACTGCCGGGGAAACGTCACGCTATTTGACACGGCCTACGGTGCGGAACCGGATATCAGCGCATTGGGCACGGAGCTTCAAAAAGAGAAGTACGATCTGCTGATGTTTACAGAGACTGATGTCTACGCGGGAACAAGCCTGAATGCCGCAGCAGTATGTGCGGAATTCCGATCCAAATGTCCGGACGGGCTGATCGCTGCGGATATCAGCGGCTGCGTTTTCTGCGGATTTGATGAGGCTATCTCCGGAATTGCCGATATATGCCTGTGTGCTTCTGAAATAGCGATGGGGCTTCCGCCCGGTTTAGGTACTGTTGTACTGAATGAGCGTGCCCACACCCGCGTACTCGCCCATAATATCGAAAACCGAAGATACTTCAACTACGCACGTAAGACAGTGAGCCGGAGCGTATCCGCACTTGACGTACCGGTCTATCCGCTGTTAAATGCCCTGAATGAACAGATCGATACAGTGCTGACTGAGGGGATGCCGGCAAGAGTACAGCGCATGACCGATGTACGCAATTATATATATGAATGGGCAAACCTTCATAGCTTCCCGATGCTCGCCTCTCCTCAGGTGAGCGCATTGAATGCGAGCGCGTTTGAACTGCCCGTCGGGATGGTTCCACAGGATATGGTTGATTTCGCCGCCAGATACGGCGTGTTTATCACCACGTCAGTCGGACAAATGCCAAAGAATTCAATCATTATCTATCACGGGAATGACATTACCATGGAAGACGCAGCAGCATTGACCCGCGTGCTCGACCGGTTTCTTGTTGATTATGACACCAGACGCCGGAATATTCCTCTTTCACAGCTGCCGCAGGAGCAGAAGGTGTAAAATAATATCCCTGCAGAGTCAGCACTGCCGGTATCAAAAACAGGCTGAAATTGGATACTGATAAAAACGAAAGGACAGAAAATTGCAAAATAACGCCTCGAAGAAAAAACAGGAAATCTGGATGCTCATCATTTTAGGGCTGGTTTTAGCCCTGATCGTCTTGGTTTCAAAATTTGTGATCGGCATTAATTTCAGTCTCATGGAACAGGGCGGGTATATCTCGATCGGGTATCATGAGGTACATGGTTCCCAGGTCTGGTCACTGGAGTTTGAGTCATTTACCGGATCCATAACCTCAACAGGAGAACTCCCTGAAAAGACAGAACGGCTGCTTACAGTGCATTCAGGAACCGGAAATTCCGAATTGGCGCTGACAGTAGAATGCGGGAAAGAAAAATCAGAATACATCCTGAACGGTGAACCGCTCAAGGTTTCCATTCCCGGAGATAAGGATAAGTTCACCATGACGCTCAGCGGGACAGATGTTTATTCCGGCTATTTCAACGCGGTATGGGATTAATGGTAAAATAATTGTAGCTGCCGGAAGCCATCTGTCAGTAAATGCAGACAGTGTTCCGTTTCCGGAGAGAAAGAGGTATAAGTATGTGGTTGTTCAGCAAACCTTTTCCAAGACAAAATGCAGATGAAATGAACCGGTTTCTGGATGAGTTAGCCCAGATCGCGAAAACAGACGATTTTCTTTCAGAACGGCCCGGCGGTCCATTTGACCGTGAATGCCGTCACATCCGAACCAGGGAAATCGGTCAGCGCATTTTCGATTTTGGCGGGGCAGATTCCATGGAATGGGCGGTAAAAAAGATCTCAAAGCGCTGCGGTAAAGATATGGCAGCTCATCTGGAATCCTGCTGGTTCCGCATAGGGAATTTCTAATTACCAAATAATCACGAATTTCTGAAATTCACTTGACAGAGTATGTGAAAGGCATATAATAAAAAACGTTGATCCTCGATAGCTCAACGGCAGAGCGAGCGGCTGTTAACCGTTAGGTTCCCGGTTCGAATCCAGGTCGAGGAGCACTGAAGAGCACTGAAAGGTGCTCTTTTTTTATTTCTGAGCATCTGATTTCAACGCTTCCAGAGCCTCTTCGGCCGCAGACAGGTAATAATCAACAATATATTTTTTTGAGACAGTCCCGACCAGCGTTCTGCCGACAATAACACCATCCCTATCAACAAAAACTGTCATCGGGAAAGAACCCTGCACAATGATCTCGTTCATATTCTCCGGAGCGAGAATATTCAGATATCCGGCATTGTTTTCATCGAGCAAAAGCTTCACGGTCTCAAGGTTTTTCTGACTTCTGTCATCATTCAGCAGCCCGACCACAGCACCATCCATCTGAGCCAGTCTGTCGTTCACCTCGTTCAGCTCCGACAGTTCTCCGACACAGGGACCGCACCATGCAGCCCAGAGATTAAGCATCGTGATTTCATGACGGGCAAAGAGTTCCTCACTGCTGACGGGATTTCCATCAATATCGACCGTTTCAAAAGAGACCTTCTTTCCTGAAAGAGACGGCTGACCGAAACCGCAGCCGCTCAATAAAACAACAAGTGAAAAAACAAACAGAGGAAACCATTTCTTCATAGACTTATTGTACCGTAATCAACAGGAAAACTCCAAACCATATAATATCAGACTGCTTTTCTTCATCATTCGTTATCCATCAGCTCAGTATCACCAACTCCTTTGGTATAATTAAATTGCGGCCGGGAACCATTCCGGCTGATAAATTGGAGGATTGATGGATATTACCTGGTACGGACACTCTTGTTTCCGCATGACTGAACGAAATTTCGGAAGCGTTGTATGCGATCCTTATGACTATGAAAAAATCGGCTATGAACCACTGAAACTCAAAGCGGATATTGTGACCATGAGCAATGACAAACCCGGACACAGCTTTCTGCCCGGGATCAAGACAGAACCATTTGTTATCAATCGCCCCGGCGAATATGAGATCAACAACATTTTCATCACCGGCCACGCGACCAACAAAAAGGGTGAACCCCGGAACACGATTTTTGTGATCGAAATCAATGGTATTTTTGTCGCGCACATGGGCAACATCAACCGTCCGCCCACACAAACCGAAGTGGAGAACCTGGGAACTGTCAACGTTCTGCTGGTACCGGTCGGCGGCGGCGCGGGACTGTACGCGGCACAGGCCGTGGAAACCATCCGCATGATCCAGCCGAATCTGGTGATCCCGATGCACTATTCCGTAGCCCGTACGCTGCCGGAGCTGGATCCGCTCTCAAAATTCCTGAAGGAGATGGGCGTTTCCCAGATAGACCAGACCTACACCACCTTCAAGGTCCCGGCCCCCGACAAGCTGCCGGAAGACACTCAGCTTATCATTCTCGACCACCCGCTCGGAAATGAAACCCCGGACAATGAGGATGAAGAAAAGGCGGACGAGGATGCAGCATAAACTGATCATGACCTGGGACATCACACAGGGAAAGGAACAGGAATATTTCGATTTCCTGATCCATATTTTCGTTCCCCGTATGAACCAGCTAGGTTTTGAACTCACAGATGCCTGGGCCACAATTTACGGCGATGAACCGCAGGTCATGGTGACCGCTGTTCTGCCGGATGAACTGGAAGCGGAACGGCGCATGTCTCAAAATGACTGGCATGTCCTGATCGACCAGCTTGAAGAATACGTGGACGGCCTTGAAATGAAGCTTGTACCTGCCCGGGAGGGTTTCCAGTTCTGACTGCATGAAAAACCTTCTGCCCTGGTTTGACAAAAACAAGCGGGATCTGCCATGGCGCCGGTCCCGCAATCCTTATTTAACCTGGATCTCCGAAATCATGCTGCAGCAGACCCGGGTGGAAACCGTGATCCCCTACTTCGAACGCTGGATGAAACGTTTTCCCGGGGTGGAGACACTTGCTGAGGCAGATGAACAGGAGGTTCTGAAGCTTTGGGAGGGCCTTGGTTATTACAGCCGTGCCCGCTCGATCCACAAAGCTGCCCGGATAATCGTTTCCGATCATAACAGCACGATTCCCCGGGACCCGAAAGAGCTTCAGAAGCTGCCCGGGATCGGGGCCTACACTGCGGGGGCGATCGCCTCCATGGGATACGGGATTCCGGCAGCCTGCCTGGACGGCAATATCCGGCGGATCCTTGCCCGGTATTTTGATATCGCGAATCCTGTCCGCACGCCGGAGACCGAAAAACGCCTGTGGAAACTCGCGGAAGAAAATCTGGACCGGGAACGGCCGGGAGATTTCAACGAGGCACTGATGGATCTGGGATCCGCTGTCTGCCTGCCGGAGAATCCGCAATGCCTGCTTTGTCCGCTGACAGAAGAATGCCTTGCCCGCCAGCATGGGACAACCGCAGAACGTCCGGTGATGATCAAAGCCGAACCGATCCCGCATTATATCGTTACTGCCGCTGTGATCCCGGATGAAAGCGGAGAACGCTTTTTACTGACAAAACGCCCGTCAAAAGGACTGCTGGGCGGCATGTGGGAATTCCCGGGCGGGAAACAGGAACAGGGAGAAAGCCTTGAAGACTGCATCCGGCGCGAGATCCGGGAAGAGCTGGATATAGCCATCACCGTCAGTGAAGCTTTCGGCATTTACAAACATGCCTATACGCATTTCAAAGTGACACTGCATGCCTTCCTCTGCCGGCATACAGAAGGCGATCCCAAACCACTTGCCGCGGATGAACTCGGCTGGTTCACCAGAAATGAAATGCAGGACCTCCCTATGGGAAAAATCGACCGCATGATCGCGGTGAAACTGACGTCGGGGCCGCCGGAAAACTCCCAAAACTGACGCTGTTCCCCATAAACAAAAAAGGTAAACCACCGCTTTTTGCGGGTGAGTCAGAAAAAGAGCCCTGAAACTAAACGGAGGTATGGAGGCCGCATGCCCCCGGAAATCAGATGCGGTCTGCTGACTCATGCTGAGCCGGTAAAAACGGGTCTCTTTCGTCTCAAACTGATAAAGCGCTTTCCTGATATTGGATCTCAAGCGCATCTGATATTGCTTTAAACGTATCCTGTCCATCCAGGCAGGTATCTTTCCACTTTTTTAAATGTAAAGTTCTTTACTTTTACTTATATTCTGCTTTACTTTTTTACAGACTTAATGTCTGACCTGTTGGTTTACGTGAAATGTCTGATCGGATCTCTGAGCCGAAGCAGACTGTACCGTACAGTTCTTTGACAAAATATAGGAAATTCGCAGAAACGGTTCTTTTTGACAAAAAAAGCGGATGTAAAAATTTACGTCCGTTTTTACGTCCGCTTTTACACTCCTGTTATTTCCCATCAATTTTTGAGGCATTCAGCGAGGTAGCGGTTTGCGTCTCGCTTAGTGAAGCCGTTTTCTTCTGTCAGGGCGCTTTTGATCAGGGAGATATAGCTGTCGTCAGGAGCGTTGGCCGGCCGGCGGGTTTCGGAGGTCAGTGTGTAAATCGGGCTGCCGTCAGCGTGGATCCCAAGGGCCTGAATTCTGCCGTACCAGTTTGCGCCCGGTCCTTCCTGTACCTGAATTTCCTGCATCTGCCGGCGCGTAACTTTGTACATTCGCATGAAGGTTTTACCGGATGCATTGGGATCGTAAAAGGCAACTCCTTTGTTGTTCCAGGTACCGCTTTTATTACCGAAATACATCTGTCCCGGGAACCAGGCGCGGTATTCTTCATCGGAGATAAGCCGATCATTGGTGCATCCATCATAAGTTCTGCCGTTTGCCTCGCAGTACCCGCCTTTTATATAGCACAGGAAGCGATCTTTGCTGAGGTTGGAACCATACACCGCATACCAGACTGCATCCTCATCATCTGATATCCAGGGTTCCCGCATCGGACTGCCTTCCGGTTCTCCGAGATATACATAAGCCCAGGCCTGCTGCAGACCGAAGCTGCATTCCACAGTTAAGAGTTCACGCCGATACAGGCTCCCTTCTCCTTCGTATTCATCCAGCCGCTCAAAGCTGCTGCCGTGAGTGAAATACAGTTCGCCTTCCACCCATTCGCCATCCTGTGCGATAATTCCCGGATAGCGTCCGAGATCGAACATGGCATAATCTTTCAAAATCGCTTTACCGAGAAATGAGCAGCCGGAAAGCAGATCTTCCGCCCGTCCACTGCGCATCAGCGTTCCGTAGACAAACAGCAGCTGTTTTTGGACTGAGGGCTTCAATTTTTTGAGCAGAGGGAAAGCAGCACTAACATATGAGGCATTGTTCCATGCATTTCTTTCTTTTCCGGTGCAGAGCTCTTCCTCGATGTATTTTACTGTCTCGTCGAATGCGTGCTTAAACTCCGCGTTCAGTTCAGGATATGTTTCAAGGAAAGCACCCATATTGCAATCGGCAAAGATATTCATGGTGTCGATCAGGCCATCCGCATATTCATAACCGTGACCACCAAAACCACGCCCTAAACAGCCGTCCAGCGCATCATGCAGAAACGGGAAAAGACCGGGGATATTCCTGACAGTCTTATAGTGCTGTATAGAATATACAATGATTCCTGCCGCAAGATAGGTCGGCTGATAAATAAATTCCTCACGGGCATCAGAGGGCATATCGGAAGGTTCTCCCATCGCCCAGAGAAGAAGCTTCTTCTCTTTTCCAAAATAGCGGGGCTGCACCATGAGCCGGCGAACATATGACTCAGCATCCGCTTCCGGGACATTACCGTTAATCAGTTCATAGAAATCCTGGCGGAGCTTCCTCACCTGCGGACCATAGGTCTCAGGTCCGTGCCCGTTGTACTGAATTCCATCCATAAAAGTGTTTTTCATAATTTTTGTCTCCTTATTTTGTTTTTTCAGTATTTTATCGAAAAGAGGATCAAAAAACTATGAAGCCCGGCTTCAATTTTTTACAGAAGTTCTTCCGGGGTATAAGCACTTCGAAGGATGTTTTTGAAGGGAATCGTCTTCTCTCCCTGTTCAGACATAAAAGTGATATTTTCTTCATTATCAGAAGCCAATTCGAATCGGCACCTGCAGCAATTGGTGTAAATTTTTGATTCATCTCCCTCTTGTACTTCTACACAGAATTTTTTATTATTCTTTAGACAATCACCAATAACATCGTTATTGACACTGCAGGCATATTCTGTATAAAACAGGTTGTTATCCGATTTTTCCAGGCTTTCATACCAGGTGAGATCATCAGGCAGCAGTTCACTCAAAACAAAATGGATCCTTTTTTTGGCATAATCAGAAAGCTGTTCCCAGATATCCGCCGCGGTTGTCCTTGCATAATTCTTATACATTGGATTTTCGCTCATAGCTTTAAGTCCCTTGAGCATAACAATCACCTGTGTCAAATTGAGCGTCAGAAACAGCGGGTGCACTGTAGATGCAAAAGTTAATTTGTCTTTCTTGCGATCAATATCCGGAATTGTAAATACTTTTCCACAAATCTGCAGAGGATCCTTATCATTTCCCCTGAGTTTTCTTAAATCCTTCTCAATTGTTCTGTTGTCCACCCAAAGCTTTTCCGAAAGCTTTGATATTTTCTTGTCTGAATCATGAAAATACTTTGCTATGTACATGAGGCGCTCGAAAGAATTCGAGACAGGAATCGGCGGGAAATTAACTCTAACCGATATTCCTTTTTCTTTTAGAAAATCTAAAAACTGTTTGTAAACACGAATTGCAGCATCCTTATTTCTTCCTACGCTTTGGACAGAATTCCGGAAATTTTCCTCAAGAGAGTCCGGATCCTCATAGTATGTCTGAGCTGTAAACCTATATGATGAATTTCCAGTGAAAAGTTCCTTTCTGATTTTCGCATCTTCCTTATAATGTTCATATCTTTTCATGAATTCTTCTATATATTTATCCATTACTTTTTTTTCCATATCGCCTCCTTTTACCTTGCATACTTTTTACCTTGCATACTTTTTTTCAGATTTACCGACCTTGATATACGAAACAAGAATTATTGCGCCATATGGCTGTTTAATATATAAAACCATTATATAACTTTAATATTCACGTTTTCGTGACAAAATTCAGATAATTCTTGTTTTGGTGTAAAAACAAGAATTCAAAATTCTTATTTTCGTGATTCAGATATTATAAGGGGCAAGATGAAAAGGAAAATCACAGAAAAAATGCTCGCATGGAAAAAAAACAGCCACGGTAGAACCGCATTATTGATCGATGGTGCGAGACATGTGGGAAAAGCTTTATTGTTGATGAGTTCGCAAACAGCTTCATACGGCTGTAATTCTCCACACTGAAGATCTCAAAGAAGCAGACGGAATCCTTTATCTGCCGGTATATATGACAGGCTTATTATAAAACATGACAGCAGAGACGTATCAGAAACGAACCGGCACTATATAAAATAATCCTGATCGGGCTTATAAAATACAGAAACCTTTTTACCAATATACGAGGTTATCGTGTTCATTTTTTGAATTTTTGAAAAATTGCATACGATAACTGAAGAATTTGCAGCCAATTGAGTTACAATTAATATCATTCAGAAAATCAATTGTGAATAATATTCACAATGTTCGGTGCTTCGGAAAATGACTTCCGAGATATTTCACGATCAGTATTGACAGGAAAAAGAAAAAGTGCAGCTTTATCGAAGAGAAAATTATCTGAAAAAGATCCGGGGATTTTTCCATGCGGACGACATCATAAAGGTGATTACCGGCGTGAGACGCTGCGGCAAGTCCTGTCTCATGCTAACCATTGCGGAAGAACTGTCCGAAAGCGGAATTCCTGATGAGAACATCATTTATATTGATCTCGACCAAAGGGGATACAGAGGGATCAAAAACCCTGAGCAGCTGGAAAAACTGATTGAAACAAAAGGTACCGCTGAAGGGAAGAAATATCTTTTCATTGATGAGATTCAAAACGTCAGCGGATTTGAAGAAATTCTGAACGGCTTCCGTACAGAAGGGAATTGGTCGATTTTTATCACAGGTTCCAATTCTTATCTGCTGAGCGGAGAAATCGCCACAAAACTGACCGGACGTTATCTGGAATTTGAATTATTTCCGCTCAGTTTTGAAGAATATGAATTGATGAAAAGCTTCTATGATATACCGATCGATCCACTGCCGAATAATGAGATGAATCAATTTATCCTTGAAGGCGGATTTCCCCGTGCATTATTTTTAAGTTCACCGGCAGATAAAAGAACGTACGTCCGCGGAGTCATTCAGGAAATTTTTCATAAAGACATCAAAAAAAGAGTGAAAATCAAAAACCCGCAGACTTTTGAACAGATACAGAATTTTATTATCAATAATTTCGGCGCAACGATAAGCATACGCAGTCTGTGGGGTGCTCTTCGTCATAATGGAGTAACAGTCAGCCAGGCAACTGTGGCCAAATACATTCGCGTGCTTACTGAGGCGAAAATCATTTATGAATGTTCCCGCTTTGATATGAAATCCAAAAAATCCCTGAACGGAGAAAAAAAATATTATCTTGCAGATTTGAGTTTTTATTTCGCCAACAATACGGATAATCGTATTAATTATGGTCCGGTTCTTGAAAATCTGACCTATATTTATGCCAGAGCACATGATTACTCGGTCAGTATCGGAAAAATCGGCACGCTGGAATGTGATTTCATCCTTCGCGATCAATTGATGCAATATGCTTATGTTCAGGTTGCATATACCATTTTTGCAAGCAGACAAACAGAAGACAGAGAGTATCGCCCGCTGGAAAATATCAAGGATAATTTCCCGAAGTATGTCGCCACTATGGACCCCCTTCCGCAAAAAAGAAACGGAATCATACACATAAACCTGATCGAGTTTATGAAAAACGGAAACCTTTTTACCAATATATGAGGTTATCGTGTGCATTTTTTGAAATTTTGAAAAATTGCACACGATAACCGGCAAATTCACCACTGTCCGGTATCGGGCTCTTTTACAGTTTTCGGGCTGCAGACTGTCCCCTGATTTCCATGAATCCATACTTTCCGAAGCGGTTTAGGGTAAAATTTGAACTGCTGAAAACATAATGACGGAAAAGGACGAACATGGAAAATACCGAACGATTAAACCCTCAACAAGAACAAGCCGTAACCGCGGGGAACGGGCAGATCCTCGTCATCGCCGGACCCGGATCCGGCAAGACACGGGTGCTGACACAGCGCATTGTTTACCTGATGCGCACCATGGGCATCCGTCCCTATAACATTCTCGCTGTTACTTTCACCAACAAAGCCGCCAAGGAAATGGTGACCCGCATCGAAGGCACACTCGGAGAAAATGTTCAGGGCTCCATGTGGATCGGGACCTTCCACTCCGTCTGTGCGCGCATCCTGCGCAGGGAAGCCGGTGCTTTGCCCTTTGACAGCAACTTCGTGATCATGGATACAGACGACCAGCAGTCGCTGATCAAACGCATTATCAGGGAATTGAATATTGACGAGAAATCCTTCAAACCCAACGCGCTGCACAACGCCATTTCCAATGCCAAGAATGAGCTGCAGTTCCCGGAAGATTTTCCCCGCAGCAATTACCGCGAGGAGACCCTGTACCGGGTTTATGAACGCTACCAGAAGGATCTGCTCGCCAGCAATTCACTCGATTTTGATGACCTGCTGCTGTGGACCCACAAACTGCTCACTGACAACCCGCAGATCCGGGATAATTACAGACGACGCTTCCATCACATCCTGGTCGATGAATTCCAGGACACCAACACGGTCCAATACCAGCTGCTGAAGCTGCTTGCCGGTCCGGACGGGAACCTTTTTGCCGTCGGTGACGAAGACCAGTCTATTTACCGATGGCGCGGGGCGGATTACCGCAACATCCTGCAGTTTGAAAAAGACTACCCGCACTGTCAGAAGATCCTGCTGGAACAGAATTACCGTTCGGTCCAGAATGTCCTGGATGCCGCGGGCGGCGTGATCGACCGCAATAAGAACCGCACACCCAAGAAGCTTTTCTCCGACCGCGGCGCCGGTGAACTGATCGGCCTTTATGAAGCGGAAGATGACCGTGATGAGGCCCGCTTTGTTGCGGATACGATCCAGCGCCTCATCGAAAACGGCAACGCGAAGGGCGGAGATTTCGCGGTCCTGTACCGCACGAATGCCCAGTCCCGCCTGTTTGAAGATGCTTTTCTCTACCGCGGAATGGCTTACCGCCTGGTGGGTGCGCAGCGCTTCTACGGACGGCGTGAGGTCAAAGACATGATCGCCTATCTGCGTCTGGTGTTCAACCCCCATGACCAGATCAGCCTGACACGCGTCATCAACGTCCCGACCCGCGGGATCGGTGCCAAAGCTCAGGAAAATCTTAACCTGGCCGCTTATGAAAGCCAGAAATCCTCCGGAGCGGTGCTGCTGGACCTGGGCCGGCTGGGACCGGAATCAGTCTACTGGCCGGAAATGGGACGCAGCGCCCTGCCTCTGGCAGATTTCGGCGCGAAGCTGATGGGTTGGCGCGAACAGATGAACAGCGACCCGAGCATCGTCAACCTGATGGACCGCATCATCCGCGAGACCGGATACCAATCCTGGCTTGAGGCGGACAGTGACGGGGAAGATGACCGCTGGGATAACGTGGAAGAGCTCCGCAAAATGGCATATGAATATGAAGAACGCGGCATTTCGGAGTTTCTGCAGAATCTGGCTCTGGTTTCCGATCAGGATACCGTCTCGGAGAATCCGGACTGTCCAACGCTGATGACGCTCCATGCGGTCAAAGGGCTGGAATTCAACCGGGTGTTCATCATCGGGCTGGATGACGGTGTGCTGCCGCACTCCCGCTCCTTCGATGACCCGGAAGAAATGGCTGAAGAACGGCGCCTGTTTTACGTCGGGATCACCCGGGCTAAAAATTCGCTGACCCTGGTAAGGGCTGAGCAGCGCATGTCATACGGGCAGACCGACAGCATGATCCGCTCCCGGTTTCTCAATGATATCCCGCAGGACCTGATCCGCCCGCTGAACGAAAAAACATCCGCGCGGATGAACCGGACCGCCTCACAGCGGACCTCCCGCTGGGAAAACAGCCCAAGCTGGAGCCGCGGCATGTTCAGTGCGGCCTCTTCGGGAACTTCAACTTATACGAAATCTTCCGATCCGATCCGCCGCACCGGTTCGTCGATCACGACCAAACCTCCGGCTCAAAAATCCGCTGCAAAAGAAAGCGCTGAAACCGAATTCCATGCACTTGACAAAGTCCGGCACTCCTCATGGGGAGAAGGGACTGTCCTTGAAAGCAAGATCGAGGGAGATGACGAGATCGTCACCATCCAGTTTAAGTCTGTCGGCCTCAAAAAGGTCATCGCCGGGATGACAAAGCTGGTAAAGCTCAGCAAACCGATTTCATAAAACCGGCACAGTCCGCTGTTTACAGCTGCAGCCGCTGACAAAAATCTGCTGAAAATTGAAAAAAGGTCAGGTTCCCTATGCCGGGCTAACGGCACCGGGAACCTGACCTTATGCTGTAAGAATACAGTTTTCAGCTTTTATTCGGCTTTTTCAAACAGGTATTCAAATTGATCTTCTGTATCAGAACCGGGATCCAGTTCAAGCATCCCGTTATTCCGGGCCATGATCGTCAGCACGGAATCTTCATATTCCACCATGATCACGCCGTCCAGATAATTATAGGGAAGCTCAACCGGTTCTTTTCCATACAGATCGAGAACAATGGTATCCTCAGCAATCGAGAGATTCTTTTTGATCCCGAAATCTTTCAGAGGCATATAAATACCTTCGGCAAGGATACCGTTCAGGGTCCAGTCACCGAGGAAAGATTCTTTTTCGATCTCTTCTGCCACCTGGCCGATAGCGACAGGAACCGGAGCTTCCCGTGTCAATGTCAGGGTACCCTTCTTAGCGTTCCTGAGGAGCATTTCCCCTTTATCGGTCAGTTTTACAAAAGTAAAGGCAACATCGTTCTCATCAACAACAGTAAGAACGTCATCCTCCATCTCCCAGTAAGAAACAGCATATGTTTCCGTGCCGTCCGCATTCTGAATGTTCACTTCGAGCGAATTATCTTCATTGAAAATCACTGTTTCCGCAAGACCGAGATCGGAGATGTTAACACAAATATAGTTCTCACAGACTTCATCAACATACCAGGTGCCGAGAAAATCAAACTTATATTCCGCTTTCGAACCGCCGTCACCGCTGCCTTCGATATTGAAAAAGGTTATTGTGTCATTTTGAAGCAGGGATTTCAGGCTTTCCTCATCCACAGAAACTTCTCCGCCCTCTTTCGGGAAGAAATTCTGTGTAAAGTTTTCGACATCCGCAGCCATTTTCTCACGTTCTTCGATGAGAGAAGCTATTCTTGTTTCGTATTCCGCGACCTTTGCATCATATTCCTGAGCAAGGAGATCTTTTTCGTTCTTCACAGCCTGCAGATTTGCTTCTGCGTCCGCAAGTTTTTCATCCTTCTCTTTGATAACAGCGTCCAGATTTGCCGCAGCTTCCGCAAGTTTTTTATTCTTTTCTTTGGTAATCGCCTGCAGCGCGGCTTCAGCTTCTGCCAGCTGACGGTCCTTTTCCTCCGTGACAGTCTCCAGGGCAGCCTGAGTTTCCGCAATCAGGGCATCCTTCTCTTCAATGACGGAGTCCATGTCTGCAGCCAGCCGGTCCTTTTCCTGTGTAACTTCCGCCAAAGCTGTCTGAAGCTGAGAGACCTTGTCATTTTTATCCTTGGACATGGCACTCAAAGCAGCATCCGCATCCGCGAGTTTTTTATTCATCTCTTCCAATGTGTCATTCAGGCCGGCCTCAAGTTCAGCAATTTTCGCGTCCTTTTCAACGGTCATTTCAAGCAAAGAATTCTGAACAACTGCAAGCTGATCGTTCTTCTCTTTCGTCACCGCGTGCAGAGAAGCATCGATTTCGGAGATTTTTGCATCCTTTTCAGCGGTCACATTTTCGATCTGCTGCTTAAGCTCTGCATTCGCTTCGTCTGAGGCAGCAAGAGATGCCTCGAGTTCCGAGATTTCCGCGTTTTTCTCCGCGGTAACAGCCTCAAGCGTTTTCTCAAGCCCCGCTTTCGCTTTGCCGGCCTCGCTGAGATTTTCCTCGAGTTCCGCGATCTTTGCGTTCTTTTCCGCGGTCACATCTTCAAGATTTGTCTCAAGCTCCTCAATTTTGGCGTCCTTTTCTTCTGTGACCGCCGCAAGTTGAATTCCAAGTTCATCGTTCTTTTTGGCCGCTTCCGCAAGATTCACAGAAATTTCCGCGATTTTTGCGTCTTTTTCCTCAATAGCCTGAGCATGCTCCGCTTCAGTCTCGGCCATATGTTTTTCCGCTTCCTCAAGAACTGTCTTCAGCGTTTTTTCCGCTTCATGAATAACATTTTCTTTCTCTTCTTCCAAAGCCTTCAGTTCCGCGTCCGCCTCAGCCAAAAGCTTATCTTTTTCCTCTTCAAGTGCTTTATAATCTGCATCCGCTTTAGCGAGCTGTGCATCTTTCTCTTCCTGTAAAGATTTCAGCGCGGCATCAGCATCAGCCTTTTCCTTCGTAAGAACCGCCACAGTTGCCTCTGAAGCGGCAACCTGCGACTCCAGCGTTTCTATTTTCTTCTTATTGCATCCTGCCAGCACAGGCACCAGACACAAAACAAGAACAAGGAACAATAAACTTTTCTTCATAAGCGCCTCCAATTTTTAGATAAAACGCAACTGTTCAGAACAGGATGTTCACAGACCTTTTGTCTGCTTCTCAAAAGCATATTCTGAACAGTTTCGATTTGAAATACAATACCTCTGCTCAACTATAACAAGTCTTTTGCTGAATTACAAGATGACTTTTGTAATGTTTTTCCGAAATTACTCAAAACAGGATCGTGAATTTGTGACAGAACATACGGGAACTGATCCGTTTACCCGCCGGAAGGAACAGCGCGGCTATGCTGTCCCGGTTTAATGCGGATAGAACAGTGTATGTTCTTTTCCGTCGAGCTTATATCTGATCGTGAACGTATCAGGATCGATCCTGACGTCTTCAGCATTTTTCAGCTTTACCAGCTGCCTGAACTGCTCGGCTTTTGCCCGGTCAAACCTATTCAGGTCATCGGAGGTAAGCAGTACGGAACCGAAAAGGGCATTCACCGCGGCATGGTAGGCCTTTTCCTTTCCGCTGAGGGAAATATTTTTGTCCCGCAGGAAAAAAACATCAGGATCGCTTCCGTAAGCCCGTCCGTTCAGCTGACGGCGGAATATGGTATTGTCGATGGATTGCCTGGTTGAGACCCGCTCCCGATGGATGACCCGCATCAACGGAAAATCATCCCAATCCAGGCCTACATCACTTCCGACGCGGCAGTAATCGACAAGACCGAATGCCGGCATTACCGGTACACCGCAGCCAAGGATCAGTTTATCCCGGCACAGCTCACGCAGGAAGGTCAGCGCGCGGATCATTCTCCCGGCTCTCGATTCTGTAAACGGACCATCCTCCGGGCTTCCGTGATCACCGGTGGCAAAGGGAGCCGCAGCATACAAAAAGTCCAGTTTTACCAGATCCAGCCCCCATTCATCAAATATACGCCGGAATACCCGTGTCAGATAGTCCTGTACCCCCGCATGGTCAATGTCCAGCGAATAAAAACCGCCCCAGTTCGGTCCGTTTTTCCAGGGTTTCCCGTTGTGCAGGAGCAGCCAGTCGGGATGTTTTTTATAAATTTCCGAATTTTTCTCACAGACAAAAGGTGCCAGCCACAGTCCGGCTTTAAACCCTGCCGCGTGGATATCCCGGATAAGCGGTTCGATCCCGTTCGGGAACTTTCTGCTTCCGGCTTTTTCCCAATCCCCGACATAAGGTTCCCAGCCGTCATCGATCTGGAAAAGATCACCGGGGTCAAATATTTTTACAGCGCCGTTCAGGTCATCCCGGATCGATTTCTCATTAATTCTCGTGTAATGGTTATACCAGCTGGAATATCCCTTGACCGGAAGTGCGGATGAAGCAATTCCCATCGCCTCAAACCAGCTGTCAAAGACCTCGTTTTCGCTTCCTTCAGCATAAAACAGTTCAAAGGCTCTGAAGGGTGAATCCGGGACAGCAACACCTTTACAATCACGTCTGACCGTCAGCTGCTCCTTCTGACTGTCATATGAAAAAATTGTATATCCCTGTTTTTCACTAAGGGAAGCGAAAAGCCTGTAGTGCTCTCCATCGCGGAAATAACAGTAGGAAAAACCGTGCAGGTTCCCTTTTTTATACGGATAATGAACAAAATGATAATCAGCGAAATGATCCAGGGCAAGGCCGGAAGAAATGAATTTCGGCAGTCTCCGCACACCGCGGATCCTGCTTTCCGGCGAATATTCAGGACAATGCGTCCAGGTCTGGAAACCGTTGAAGAAAAGCTTCGGAGCGGGAGGGACCGAAAGGACCGCCTCAGCGCAGGTTATGACCTCACCGGGCTCAACAGAGACAGTAATAATATTGATCCCCGGAACGAATTCCCGGGAACCGGTTTGATCATTGACGTGCCACTGCAGTTCCAAGTGCTTTTGTTCCTTTCGAAAATATTCTGCGGCTGTTCAAAACCGGACAACACAGCACAGTTGGCAGGTCCTTCCCGCGGATTTCGCCGAAGCGAAGCGCCGGTCCCGGTGTACCCCTTATCTGAACAGATACAATTATTATAAGTAATTATACAAAAAATTATACCTGTTCCCGGACTTTGAACACAAAACAGGCGCTCCTGTTTATAAAAGTACACGAAGACCGGAACGCCGCAGTTTCCTGACACCAAAGCATGGATCCAAAAGATAATCCATGGTCATAAATTCCGCCGGTTCAGCCATTATTTCGAATTTCGTGGTAAAATATGGAGCGTATTCGAAATGATGCGAGGATTTGCAGCATTTAGATAAATATGTCATGTTTATATGCTGCATACACTTTACACGTTTTGCAGACTGTGCTATAATCCACTCTCGCGCACTTCGGTGCATGATACTGTAAGGAACCTGCTGAAGGTTAAGGTGTAATAAAAATGACAGATATTTTGAGAACTATTGAAGCTCCGGTTAATCCGAACATCCCTGATCTGCTCCCCGGCGACCAGGTCTCCGTTCATGTAAAGATCAAGGAAGGCAACCGTGAACGTATCCAGGAATTCAAGGGCATCGTCCTTTTCACCCATAACAATGGCACGAATTCCACTTTCACCGTCCGCCGTGTCGCGTCCAACGGTATCGGCGTTGAACGTACTTTCCTGACCCGCTCTCCCCGCATTGACAAGGTCGTTGTGGAACGTCACAGCAAAGTCCGCCGCGGACGTCTGTATTTCCTCCGCAATCGCAGCGGCAAGAGCGCCCGCCTCAAGCAGAAATTCTAAGCCGCCGGCGATTCCAATATATATTATCGATAAAAGCGCCTTCACTGTGGAAGGTGCTTTTTTTTATCTTACCGGAAGCAGCGGCACAGCACAGGTGACCGGCCTTTTATGCGGACTTTACCGCAGCAAAAGGCCGGTCACTGTATGCACCATTCTAAAACTTATTCCCCGCTGTTCCCGCTCCATTTTTCATTCCAAAGAGCAATGATCTCCGGATAATGATCCGGGGCAATAAGACGCAGTGCCAGAACGGCACCGACAACTGCCGCGGCCATGGTGATCCAGTCTCCGACAGAAAGGCTTTTCATGACAACAGTTGCTCCAAGATCTCCCCGGATTAATTCTAAAAAATCAAGGCTCATGTGACCGATCATGACCGGCCAGAGATTTCCGGTGCGGAGGTACACAGCACCGAACATCATACCGACACCTGTTGCATAGACAGCCTGGAAGGCAGATGAAACAGGATCACCTCCGGCGAAGATGTTCATCAGGTGGAAAAAGCCAAAGAATACGGATGAGAGCCAGAAAATTGTTTTTATCTGTTTTTCTGATTTGTCCTCATAAAATTGGCAACGCCGAGACCGCGGAAAGCGACTTCTTCACCAAAACCGGGACCCAGTGCTCTCAGAAACGCAAGAATCACACTGCCCGTCCCGCCGGTAAACCAGCTGACTGCACTTCCGATATAATGGACCAGCAGAAACGGGAGCATCATCAGGAGACCTGTGCGAAGGTATTTCCGGCCCAGACAGCCCCTGAAATCAGGACGGAACCAAAGCTTGAAAATCGCGACGGCAGCAAGCGCACCAATAGCGTTGCCGATTCCCATTGCATTTTTAATTGTTTGTCCGGACACGGTTATTTCAACGGCATAACCGGGTATGAACCCGCTGATGGCGTTATCAATGATCCCGCCCAAAGAGATCATGATTTCGGCAAAGATAAATAAAATGAAATAGCCAAGGATCTGATGATCAAATAATTTATGCGGTCTCGCGGTCATAATCACTCCGTCAGACCGCTGGCACAGATCTGAGTCTGACCGTCATCAGCGTAAACGCACTTTTCCAGTACATGGAACTCCAGGACGCTTTCCAGCGGGTAAACGTAACCCTTGATCGGCAGATTGTCCCAGGCAGTGTAATCATCATCCTCCATGACTTCATTGACCAGATCGATGACTTCTGTCCAGTCAAGCCAGGCATCTCTGTCCAGACCTATAAAACTCTCACCCGGATTAACGATACCGACAGCATAATTAGCATCTTCTTCCGTACTTTCCTCGATCGCAGCCGGACCGGAATTCGTACTGTTGACCAGCGCGTATTTCAATCCGTTCGAGGTTTCGACAGTTTCTTCCACTACGATGCTGACCATTGAACCCTTCGGCAGAATCAGCCAGCTATCCAGCGGCATACGGTGATAGCCTGCATAGGGATAAGTATAGGTAACCACATCCAGCACTTCTCCATCGGTAGGTGTCTGATAATTCTCATCCAACAGATAAACAGAAGCGGTCACGGTCGTATTCAGGTCACCGGTCATAGCGGAAACATATTCCATCACATGGTCTTCCTCAATATTGAAAATATTTGCGGCATAAACCGGCGTATCGAACAGTGTCGAGTGCAGGGATTCGTTAGGAAGATAATCATATTCGAGAATTTCCATATAATCCATTTTCCTCAAATCTTCCCTTGTAATGAATTCAAAAGTCTGCGGACTCTGCAGACACCTGTCATAATACGACATATAAAAATAACCGTCCGTTCCCCAGTCAGTGCCCCAGCTGTTCCGCACGATCCATGCGCCGTCAGCGGGCGGCTGATGACCTTCCGTGAAGCGTTCTTTCGGGAAGGTATCATCCCAACCGACGATCGTGACACAGTGGTTAGTCCCTTTCAGGTCATAAGTGTATTGGGAATAGATCACCGGATCAGTTCCTGAAAAGTTCAGATAACGCCGATATTCATTGCCTTCTTCTTCATCCGCTTCAACCAGTTCATCATAAGGCAGACCGAAATTCGGGGATGTGAGCACCTGCATCAGCTGATCACGGTCCATGCTGTACACATCGTACAGATCAATGTCAAATTCAAACTCCACGCACTGATCCTGCAGTTCTTTCCGCAACTCATCGACAGTCATCCTTTCGCGGGCCATATCCTCCGGTGTGGACTGATCCGCAAGAATAGATACTGCCACCGCGCGACCGGACATAAGTTCGGTCTTGATCATTTCAGTCGCTTCGGGACGATAAGCATATTCATAATTTTCATCCTGGCTGGCAGGGTCCGGCAAAACGTTGGCATCTTTTATTTCAAAGCTCTGGGAAAAGCGCAGGTCTTCAGGCAGACTCCAGTCGCCTTCTTCCTCCAGTTTACCGTCACTGTTCTGATAAGGAGCGACCGATTCCCTGACAACACCAATTCCGGAAGCAAGGCTTGAAGTCGCGAGGGAATAGGTACCGCCGGTGTTATAACGATTTGCGTCAGTCGGATTAAGGTAATAGGTACCTTCACCTGCCTGATTCTCATCGAAGGGATATTTCCCTTCCGGATAATCTTCAAGCAGAGGCAGAGCCTTGGCAGTAAACCAGGCCAGGTGCTTTTCGGAAAGATCCAGCTCCTCGCCGTTGACCCGCGCATACTCCTCTGCCGTCATGCCGAGGGAGTTCAGGATGCTTGTTTCACAAGCCGCGATCGTGGCAAAACTCCAGCAGGTACCCCAGGGGCTCTGATCCCTCACAGGAGGGACAGTACCTTTCTCACGCAGATCAAGCTTCTGCGGGTATGAATCATAAACCGGTTTCCACTGCATTTCTGTGTAAATATCCCCCATGCTTTGGGCAACACTGGAGTTATAGAGCTGGTCACCCAGGTACAGGAATTTTTCCAGATCTTCATCATCCAGATCATAAACAGAGAGGTTCTGGGCGGAGACAACACTTACGACAGAAAACACAAATAAAACAACAATTAACAGACTTAAAGCTTTAAATTTCATTAAGTATCTCCTGTTTTTATAATATATTTTCAACTGAAACAGGTCTCTTTTTCAGTACAAAAAGCCTCTATTTCACCGGCAGAATTACTTCAATGGAACTGTTATCCACAATAAAGGAGTAATCCCTGTCCGGCTCACTGGAAGTTCTGTAACCTTTTGTATATACCTGCGTATCGTCGTTTTTTGTGCGATAGGGGTCTTCAGCCAAAAGCAGCAGCTTCAGAGTGTGTCCCTCCGCAACCTTATAGGCAGTTTGGGAAAGATAGATGGTGTAATCATAAAAACGTCCCGCATCCAGCTCAACATCTTCCATATAATCAGAGGGATCTTCACCCGATCCCGGATTATGCAGATCAGTCCAGCCATAGGCGAAAATTTTTACATCTGTTAAAGACGGCACAAATTCTTTGATTTTCATTTCTTCATGCCCGCCGCCCGGATCATAGGAACCTATCGTTTTCACCGGCAGAACGTCATAAATTTTGCTTTTCGTTATGTAGGCTTTAAAGGCATTGCCTTCTTCTGCGGTGTCAAGGAGAAGAGCCGTAACCATCAGCCGGTCCATTTCGGGATCGTTTGTCGACAGTCTCAAATGCACCTCAGGTGACCCGAAAATTGTCTCATTCGCAGGAAAATCAAGCGGATAGACAGCCATATACGGTTCCTTCAACCCTTTGTAGAAATCTTCCCTGTCCAAATTGGATTCAATAAAATTCGTATAAAAATCTTCATAATCACCGTTTTCTATTCTCGAAAGGTCAGAAGCATTTTCAACGGTAGAAGAAAGAGTCCGCGAACTCGCCCATTCATCATAAAAACTGAAGGATCCGTCAATATTGCTCTGGACAGCGACTTCCGGCAGGTCTTCGATGCCGTTGGGGATATCGTAAAGATAATGGGAAAGCCATCGGTTCAGAACATCATCAAACAGAGATTCATTTATCTTGTATCCGAAATAATTTTTATGACCATTCTGATGAAACAGCAATTTTACATTTTGTCCGGCTTTTTTGAAAGCCTGATACATCAGAACCGATTGTTTTGTCTGCACATTAAAATCGTTCAAACCGTGAACAATAAAAGCAGAACATCTGATGGATTCATAATCATGTGAATACTCCATAGCCTCCCAGATCGGGGCATAATTTCCGTTAGCCTCCAGCTGATCCGTGCCGATCTGCCACAGCACGGCACCATAATCATTATTGGGAACCAGCCAGTTGTCATCCTCAAAATTTCCGCCGGAATTAAAAGATGCCAGGATATCATTGTAATGGATCGGATAAGTCAGCGGGATCCCCTGTGCATTAGTATAAATATACCAACTGGAAATTCCCGCAAACGGGATGATGGTTTTCAAGCCTTTGACGCCGGTTACCGCCACTTCAAAAGGCAGTGTACCGCCATAGGAAGTACCGATCATGGCAGCATTCCCGTTGCACCAGTCCGCTTTCACTTCGATATTATTTTCCCGGTCTGTATAAGCGGGACGGTCACCCGTCAGCCATTCGATGACATTTTTCTGGGCATCCCGTTCCAGGTCCAGTCCGCAGAGCTCAAA